>NZ_QKTH01000003.1:0-302407 GCF_003234485.1 Curtobacterium sp. MCLR17_034 | reverse complement strand
CCGCGCACGACGACGCCTGACCCGGCCATCACCTTGCCTGGAGGCGCGGGGCGGGCCCGCCCCGCGCCTCCAGGCAAGGTGATGGCCGGGTCAGGCGTCGTCGTGCGCGGCCAGGAAGGTCGCGACGACCCGGCGGAACTCCGCCGGCTGCTCCAGGTGCGAGCAGTGGCTCGCACCGGGGAAGACGTGCTGCCGGACGTCGGCGATCCGCTCGACGAACGGCGCCCACGTGGCGGGGGTGGCCTCGTCGTGCTCGCCGGCGACGACGAGCGTCGGCACGGCGACGCGGTCGAGCCGGTCGATGATGGTCCAGTCACGCATCGTGCCGATGACGTGGAACTCGTTCGGGCCGTTCATCGTGTGGTAGACCGTCGGCTCGCGCTCCATCTGCTCCTCGGAGTCGACGAAGTCCGGATGGCTCGGGACCACGCGGCAGACGTGCCGCTCGTAGAAGACCTGCGTCGCCGCCAGGTACTCGGGGTCGTCGACGGTGCCGGCCGTCTCGTGCCGGGTCAGGGCGTCCTGCACGTCGGCGGGCAGCTGCGCGCGGAGCTCGGCGGCGCCGTCGACCCAGAGCTGCATCGACGCGGGGGAGTTGCAGATCGCCAGCGACCGGAGCCCCGCGGGCTGCTGCACCGCGACCTCGGCGCCGAGCATGCCGCCCCACGACTGCCCGAGCACGTGGTGGTCGCCGAGCCCGAGGTGCTCGACCAGGGCGGCGTACTCGTCGACGAACAGCTGCGGCTGCCAGGTGTCGACCGGTGCGTCCGGGCGGTGGCTGCTCCGACCGCAGCCGAACTGGTCGTGGTGGACGACGGTCCGGCCGGTCTCGTCGGCCAGGGCCGCGAGGTTCCGGAGGTAGTCGTGGGCCATGCCGGGCCCGCCGTGCAGGACGACGAGGGGCAGCGCGCCGGCGACCGGGCTGTCGGGCGTGGTGACCCGGTACCAGGTCTCGCCGTCACGGAACGGCATCGTGGATTCGGTGATGCTGGACATGGGGGTCAGCATGGAGCGGAAAAAGGTCCCACGCAATACCTTTTCTGCTGCCTTAACGTGGTCGTAACACCGCGAAGGGGGCCCGTGTGTCCGATCGTACGACCGAGACGCGCGTCGACGAGGTCGAGGACCGCCTCGTGACCGCCGTCGCCGTGGGCGAGTACCTGCCCGGCGCGAACCTGCCGCCGGAACGCGAACTGGCCGGCCTGCTCGGCGTCGCCCGGGTCACCGTGCGCGGTGCGATCGCGCGGCTCGTCGAACGGGGGCTGCTCGAGACCCGTCGAGGCCGGGGTGGTGGCACATTCGTCCGCACCGAGTGGCCGGACAGCTCATCGGACGCCGTCGGACGGGTGCTGCTCGCCCGGTGGGAGGCGATCCAGGACACCGCCGACGCCATCGCGCTGCTGCACGGGGCGCTCGCGACGGCCGCAGCGGAACGGGTCACCCCGGACGACGCCGCCCTGATCCGTGCACGGCTCGAGGTGTTCCGCGACGCCACCTCGGGGCTCGAGAAGCAGCAGGCCGACGCCGTGCTGCACCGGACGATCATCGACGCCGCGCGGAACGACGCCCTGCGGACGGCGCTCGCCGGGTTGGAGGCGCAGATCTCCATCGCCGCTCCGGCGCACCTGTGGGGCACGGCCGAGGGCATGGCGGAGATGGAGACCCGCGCGCTCCACGAGCACGAACTGCTGGTGGACGCGGTGTGTTCGGGGCGGGCGCCCGAGGCGGGCGTGATCGCCCGGCAGCACGTCGGGATCGACGTCGAACTGCTCGAACGGGCCGTACGGCGGACGGGGCAGGTGCCCCGCCACTGAGAGGACGGTCTGTCGGTCGGTGTGTTGGTCGGTCGGTGCGGCGGTCGGTCGTCAGTGCACGGCGGGTGCCGGCACCGGGTAGACGTCGTCCGGCATCGGCCACGGCGCCCACTTCGGCCGCGGCGCGTACACCAGGTACGGCTGCGGCGTCGGGTAGCTGACGAGCTCGAGCGTCGACCCCCACGGTGTGCGCGTGTAGACGAACCGGTTGCCGGCCCCCGCCTCGTCCCCACGCAGGTCGCGCGGGTCGGAGTTCCGGGTACCGCCGGCCGCCTCGACCCGGGCGAGCGTCTCGTCCAGGTCGTCGGCGTACATCGCCAGGTGCTGCCATCCCAGGTCGGACGGGTGTGCGGCGTTCCGCTGCTCGGGCCCCAGGTACTCGAACAGCTCGAGCCCCGGCCCCTCCGGCAGCGCGAGCATCCGCATGGCCCCCTGCGCCATGGTGCTCGGGATGCCGAGGTAGCCGTGCGCCTCGGAACTGCTGTTCGGCGTCTCGTCACGACGCCGCATGTCGTACAGGACGACGGCGTCGAACGCCGCCTCGAAGAACTGCGTGGCTGCGTCGATGTCCGGCACCGTGACGCCCACGTGGTCGATCCTGATTCCCCTGCTCATGGTCGATTCGTACCACCGGCGGTCACCACCGCTCGGGTCGGGGCGGGGTCCGTGCGGGGTCGGTGCCCATCGATGCGGCAAGCCGCACCGCGGCTCCGCGCGCGGCACCGGGAGCGGTCGGCGCCGGTCTCGACCACCGTCCCGGAACGGTCGTTCCAGGACGGGGTGCGGGACACACGACCGTTACACGAGGGAAACGGCGGGGGCGAAGTCGCTCCGTAGCTTCGTGCTCAAGCACGCACCGCCCCGCTTCCCACTCCCTCGGAGGACGCCATGGCTACCGACATCGCGACACCAGTCGCCGCGCCCCACGCCCCCACCACGACCGCCGCTCCCGCCCCAGCGGGTGCCGGTGTCGTCAAGCCCGGGTACGACCCGGCGCTCACGAACGAGGACCTCGCCCCGCTGCGCGAGCAGCGCTGGACGAGCTACAACTTCTTCGCCTTCTGGATGTCCGACGTGCACTCGGTCGGCGGCTACGTCACCGCCGGGTCGCTCTTCGCCCTCGGGATCGCGAGCTGGCAGGTGCTCATCGCCCTGGTGGTCGGCATCCTCATCGTGCAGGTCTTCGCCAACCTGGTCGCGAAGCCGTCGCAGCGCACCGGTGTGCCGTACCCGGTGATCAACCGCGCGGTGTTCGGGGTGCTCGGCGCGAACGTCCCCGCCATCATCCGCGGCCTCATCGCGATGGCCTGGTACGGCGTGCAGACCTTCCTCGCCGCCCAGTCGCTGAACATCATCTTCCTCAAGTTCATCCCGGCGTCGGCGGGGCTGCTCGACCACTCGTTCCTCGGGCTGTCGGCCCTGGGGTGGATCTCGTACGCGATCCTCTGGGTGGCACAGGGCGCCCTGTTCTGGATGGGCATGGAGGCGATCAAGCGGTTCATCGACTGGGCCGGTCCGGCGGTCTACGTGGTGATGATCGCGCTCGCGGTCTACCTGGTCAGCCAGGCGGGCATCGGCAACATCTCGTTCACCCTGTCGGTCGGCGAGCCGCTGTCGTTCGGGGCGTCGATCCCGGTGATGCTGTCGGCGGTCGCCCTGGTGGTCAGCTACTTCTCGGGCCCGATGCTGAACTTCGGGGACTTCTCGCGCTACGGCCGGTCGTTCCGTGCGGTCAAGCGCGGCAACTTCTGGGGGCTGCCGATCAACTTCCTGTTCTTCTCGGTCCTGACGGTGCTCTGCGCCAGTGCGACGGTGCCGGTGTTCGGCAAGCTCATCACCGACCCGATCGAGACCGTGCAGGCCATCGGAGCACCCTTCGCGATCCTGCTCGGTGGCCTGACCTTCGTCACGGCGACCGTCGGCATCAACATCGTCGCGAACTTCATCAGCCCCGCGTTCGACTTCTCGAACGTGGCACCCCGGAAGATCTCGTGGCGTGCCGGCGGCATGATCGCCGCGGTCGGCTCCGTGCTCCTCACCCCGTGGAACTGGTACGGCAACGACCAGGCGATCCTGTACACGCTCGGGGTGCTCGGTGCGCTGATCGGCCCGCTGTTCGGGATCCTCATCGCGGGCTACTACATCGTCGGCAAGCAGCGCATCGCGATCGACGACATGTACTCCACGAGCCGTACCGCCCGGTACTGGTACCGCGGCGGGTTCAACCCGAACGCCATCTGGACCCTCGTGGTCACCGGCGCGGTCTCGGTGGCGAGCGCGGTCCTGCCCCCGGCACTCGATGTGCTGCCGTGGCTGTCGAGCTACAGCTGGTTCATCGGGTGCGGCCTGGGCCTCGTCGTCTTCTGGGCGCTCGAGCGTGTCCGGCCGAGCATGCCCGTGCTCGACGCGGACGACCCTTCGGTCGACGACGGCGCGGCCGTCGGTCGCGCCTGACCCCCGGCGTCGCGGCTCGCCCTCCACAGGGCGGGTCGCGGCGCTCGGTCGTCCACAGATCCACACAACGGCAGGGAGGCCCGCCCCGCCCCCGCCACGATGGTCACCACCCAGCACCACCGGTTCCACCGCTCCACTCGCTCCACCGGAAGGACCCCGATGCGCATCCGCGTCGTCAACCCCAACACCACCGCGTCGATGACGCGGGCGATCGGCATCGCGGCCCAGGCCGTCGCCGCGCCCGGCACGCTGGTCGAAGCGGTCGAACCCTCGATGGGGCCGGCCTCGATCGAGAGCCACTACGAAGAAGCCCTGGCCGTGCCCGGGCTGCTCGAGCAGATTGCCCGCGGTGAGCAGGACGGGGTGGACGCCTTCGTCGTCGCCTGCTTCGGGGATCCGGGGCTCGACGCCGCGCGGGAGCTCGCGACGGTGCCGGTGATCGGGATCGCCGAGGCCGGGTTCCACGCCGCCGCGATGCTCGGCCGCCGGTTCGGTGTCGTCACCACCCTGGCGCGGACGACCGGCCGCGCCCACGAGCTCGCCCAGCGCTACGGCTTCGCCCCACTCGTCACGGAGATCCGGGCGTGCGAGGTCCCGGTGCTCGAGCTCGACGACCCCGAGTCCGGTGCACGGGCGCTCGTGATCGAGGAGTGCCGAGCGGTCATCGACGGGGGAGCCGATGCCGTCGTGCTCGGGTGCGCGGGCATGGCCGACTTCTGCGCCGAGGTCTCGCTGGCCATCGGGGCACCGGTCGTCGACGGCGTCGCGGCAGCCACGGTCCTGGCGGAGTCGCTCGTCCGGCTCGGGTTGTCCACGGGCAAGCGCGGCGAGTACGCCCTGCCGCCGGTGAAGGCGATGTCGGGGCTGCTGGCGGGCTTCGAACGCCACCCGGCGGCGGTCGCGACGGCCGGGGCGGGCGCGTGACGGGCCTCCCGGCGGGCGACACGGCAGACCTGGTCGTCCGCGCGCAGCGAGCCTGGGTCGACGGGACGTTCCGCCCGGCCGCGGTCGTCGTCCACGACGGCCGGGTCACCGGCGTCCTGCCCGTCGACGCGGTCGTCGACGCCGTGCACGATCACACCGTGCCGCACGGGCAGGTGCTGCTCCCCGGACTCGTCGACACGCACGTGCACGTCAACGAGCCGGGCCGCACCGAGTGGGAGGGCTTCGCGTCCGCGACCCGGGCCGCTGCGATGGGCGGGGTCACCACGATCGTGGACATGCCGCTCAACTCGATCCCCGCGACGACCACGGTCGAGGCGCTCGCCGTCAAGCGTGCGAGTGCCGAGGGCCGGTTGGCGGTCGACGTCGGGTTCTGGGGCGGCGCGGTGCCCGCGAGTCTCGGCTCGCTCGACGCCCTGCACGACGCCGGCGTCTTCGGGTTCAAGTGCTTCACGGCGCCGAGCGGTGTCGACGAGTTCCCGCACCTCGATCCCGAGCAGCTCCGCGCCGCGATCGCCGAGGTCGCCCGGATCGACGCCCTGCTGATCGTGCACGCCGAGGACCCGGAACACCTCGTGCCGCACCGGGCGCTCGGCGGTCGGTACGCCGACTTCCTGGCCACCCGGCCCGTCGCCGCCGAACGGTCCGCGATCGCGCAGGTCATCGACGGCGCGCGGGCGACCGGTGCGCGGGTGCACGTGCTGCACCTGTCCGACGCGGGCGCGCTGCCGATGCTCCGCGCGGCGAAGGACGACGGCGTCCGGATCACGGTCGAGACGTGCCCGCACTACCTGTCGTTCGAGGCGGGCACGATCCCGGACGGCGCGACCGCCTACAAGTGCTGCCCACCGATCCGCGACGACGCCAACCGCGACGCGCTGTGGGCCGGTGTGCTCGACGGCACGATCGACCTCGTCGTGTCGGACCACTCGCCCTCCACCGCCGATCTGAAGACCGACGACTGGGGCCTCGCCTGGGGCGGGGTCGCCGGCCTGCAGGTCGGGTTCCGGGCGGTGTGGACCGAGGCCGAGCGTCGCGGGATTCCGCTCGAGGCGCTGCTCCCGCTGTTCACGACCGGTCCGGCCGCCCTGGTCGGGCTGCGCGACCGCGGGGTGATCGCTCCCGGTGCCCTGGCGCACTTCGCCGTGTTCGACCCGTCCGCCGAGTCCGTCGTCGACGTCGCCGGGCTCGAGCACCGCAACCCGGTGTCCGCGTTCGACGGGCTCTGCGTGCGCGGCAGCGTCACCGAGACCTGGCTCCGCGGCCGTCGCATCGCCACGGCGGACGGCGGCGTGGTCGGCGTCGAGGGGCAGCTGGCCGGACGGCCCGTGCTCGCCGCGGAAACACCCCTGTAACGATCGTTCCGGTATCGTCGGATCAGGAACGGAAGGAACCACCATGCTCCCAGTGAACCCACCCGCCCGTCTCCTCATGGGGCCCGGCCCGATCGACGCCGACCCGCGCGTGCTCCGTGCCCTGTCGACGCCGCTCGTCGGCCAGTACGACCCCTGGATGACCTCGACGATGAACGAGACGCAGGCGCTCTACCGCCGCGTGTTCGGCACCCGCAACGACGCGACGCTGCTCGTGGACGGCACCTCGCGTGCGGGGATCGAAGCGGTGCTGGTGTCACTGCTCGCCCCGGGTGACCGCGTGCTCGTGCCGGTGTTCGGTCGGTTCGGGCACCTGCTCGCCGAGATCGCCGGCCGTGCCGGGGCCGAGGTCCACACCATCGAGACCGACTGGGGTCAGGTATTCACGCCGTCCGCGATCGAGTCGGCCATCGCCCGCGTCCGTCCGAAGGTGCTGGCGGTCGTGCAGGGCGACACCTCGACCACGATGAACCAGCCGCTCGACGAGCTCGGTGCGATCTGCGAGCGGTACGGCGTCCTGCTCTACACCGACGCCACGGCGACGGTCGGCGGCAACCCGCTCGAGGTCGACGCCTGGGGGATCGACGCCGTGAGCGCCGGGCTGCAGAAGTGCCTCGGCGGCCCGTCCGGCAGCGCACCCGTCACGCTGTCGCCGAAGGCCGTGGCCGTGCTCGACGAGCGGCGGAGCGTCGAGGCCGGCCTCCGGGAACCCGGTGACGACGTCGCCGACGAACCGATCCGCTCGAACTACCTCGACCTCGCGATGATCCTCGACTACTGGGGCCCCCGCCGCCTGAACCACCACACCGAGGCCGCTTCGATGCTCTACGCCGCGCACGAGTGCGCCCGCATCCTGCTCGAGGAAGGCCGCGACGCCGTCGTCGCCCGCCACGAGACCGCCGGGCGCGCAATGCTCGCCGGGGTGCAGGCCCTCGGGCTCCCGGTCTTCGGCGACGTCGCCCGCAAGATGCACAACGTCGTCGCCGTCGAGATCCCGTCCGACGTCGTCGGCGACCAGGTGCGCGGCGCGATGCTCGACGACCACGGGATCGAGATCGGCACCTCGTTCGGGCCGCTGCACGGTCGGGTCTGGCGCATCGGCACGATGGGCTACAACGCCCGGAAGGACACCGTGGTCACGACCCTGGCCGCGCTCGAGCACACCCTGCGCCGGGCCGGGCACGCGGTCCCGCACGGCGGTGGTGTCGATGCCGCCCTCGACGTCTTCCGCGACGACACCGCAGCGGTCGCTCCCGCCGGGGCCGAGGTGCTCGCGTGAGCGCCGTGCCCGTCCTGAACGCCACCGCCGTGGGCACCGCCGACGCCGAACTCGTCGCCCGCTGCTGCGACGAGCTCGCCGCCCTCAGTGCCGAACCGGGCCGGATCACCCGCGTCTACCTGTCGCCCGAGCACGCCCGGGCGAACGCCCTCGTCGCGGGCTGGATGCAGGACGCCGGACTGTCCACCTGGCAGGACGCCGCCGGCAACCTGCACGGCCGGGCCGCGGGCGCGACGCCCGACGCCCCCGTGCTGCTGCTCGGCTCGCACCTGGACACCGTGGTGGACGCCGGACGGTACGACGGCGTCGTCGGGGTGCTCATGGCCATCCGCACCGCCGCCCGGCTCACCGCGGACGGTCCGCTGCCCGTCGCGCTCGAGGTCATCGCGTTCTCCGACGAAGAGGGCACGCGCTTCGGCAAGGCCCTGCTCGGGTCGTCCGCGGTGGCCGGCGTCTGGGACGACGCCTGGTGGGACCTGGCCGACGGTGACGGCGTCACGCTCCGGCAGGCCTTCACCGACTTCGGCCTCGACCCGGAGCGCGTCGGCGACGCCGCGGTCGACCCGGCGTCGGTGGTCGGCTACCTCGAGGCGCACATCGAGCAGGGGCCGTACCTCGAGCAGGCCGGGCAGGCCCTCGGGGTCGTCACGAGCATCGCGAGTGCCCGCCGGTTCTCGGTCGAGGCCGTGGGAGAGGCCCGGCACGCCGGCGGCACCCCCTACGAGCGCCGGCACGACGCGCTGCTCGCCGCCGCCGAGGCCGCGCTCGCGGTGGAACGGATCTGCCGGGCATCGCACCAGGTCGGCACCGTCGGCACGATGACCGTCGAACCCGGAGCCGTCAACGTCGTCCCCGGGCTCGCACGGTTCTCCGTCGACCTGCGCGGCGAGTTCGACGACGAGCGCGACGAGGTCTGGGACGAACTCACCAAGGCCTTCACGCTCATCGGTGAACGGCGCGGGGTGAGTGTCACCCCGACCGAGGTGCACCGTGCGCCCGCGGTGTTCTGCTCGCCCCGCCTGATGGACGCCGTCCGCGCCGGGATCGTGTCGACGGGCGAGACCGCGCCGATGGAGCTGTTCTCGCGAGCCGGCCACGACGCGATGTCGCTCGGACTCGTGACCGACGTCGCGATGCTGTTCCTCCGCAACCCCGACGGCATCAGTCACCACCCCGACGAGTTCGTGTCGACGCCGGACATCGCCCTCGGCCTCGACGCCCTGGCCGTCGCCGTCGACCGGGTGGCCCGCGCATGAGCACCGCAGGCTCCGACGTCCGCGCCCGGATCGACTCCGTGTGGGAGCAGCTCTCGCCCGCCGAACGTCGGGTCGCCGCGATGGTCCGCCACGACCCGGAACTCCTGCTCGTCGGCACCTCCGCCGAACTCGCGGCCGAGTCCGGCACCTCGAAGGCCACGGTCTCGCGACTCGTGCGGTCGCTGGGGTTCCAGGACGCCGCCGAGGTCCGGCAGAACCTGATGTCCGCACGGGGTTCGGGCCTGCCGTGGGTCGCCGAGGACGCCGCCCACGTCGACCAGCGCGCGGTCGAGGCGCGCAACCTCGACGCGGCCTTCGCGTCCCTCGGCCGAGCGGATCGCCCGCGCCTGGCCCGTCGGATCGTCCGTGCCCGCCGCGTGCTCGTCCTCGGTGAACGCGGCGCGTACCCGATCGCGCTGCAACTGCGGTCCCAGCTGGCGCAGGTGCGGTCCGACGTCCGGGTCGGTCCGTCGCCCGGGCAGCGACTCGGCGAAGAGGTCGCCGACCTCGACCGGCACGACCTCGTGATCCTGGTGACCGTGCGTCGGCACACCGCCGGGGTCGAACGGATCGTCCGGCACTGCGTCGACTCCGGGGCGGACGTCGTCGTCCTCGGCGACCCGACGGCCGCGGTCATCGCCGCTCCCGCCGCCACCGCGATCCTCTGCCCGGTCGACTCACCGTCGGCGTTCGACTCGATGGCCGCGCTGTTCGCCGTCGTCGCCGCGATCACGAACGACGTCTACGACGCCTCGGGTCCCGGTGGCCGGGTGCGGGTCGACGCCGTCGCCGCCGCCTACGACGCGCTGGGGGAGCTCGCTGCGCCCTGATCGCCGTCCGACCCGGCGCGCAGCTCGGCACGCAGTTCGGCGGCGAGCGAGGCGTTGCGGTCGGCGATGAGCCGCGGCATGTACCGGGCCAGGGCGAGCACCTCGGCCAGGCGGCCCAGCGGGCCGAGCGGCGCGCGGAACGTGATGGTGTCGACCATGCGCGTGCCGCCGGCCGACCGCTCGAACCGGTGCTCGTGGTGGAACCGGGCGAACGGCCCACGCACCTGTTCGTCGACGAACCGGTGGGGCGCCTCCAGGGCGGTGATCCTGCTCGTCATCCGCCAGACGATCCCGAAGTGCCGCGCACGCCAGGTGACGGTCTCGCCCAGGCCGATTGCGCCGGCCGTCGTGCCGGCGACGGCGCGTTCGTCGGTCGCGGCCATCGATCGCTCGTGCGCGCCGATGTCGAGCGACAGTGCGAAGGCGCGCTCCGGCGGAACCGGCAGGTCCGTCACGATCCGGAACGAGACGGTCACGACGTCGGCCGGACCGTCGGGGTGGACCTGTCGTCGTCGGCGTCGCCGAGCTCGGGGGCCGAGAGCACCAGTCGCTCGGTGCGGAGGGTGACGGGCTGCACGGTTGGAGCCTAGCCGCGACGGCGCGGGCGGTAGCGTCGGGGGATGACGTTCGACGCGCTCCCGTTCCCGGTCATCGACGGCCACAACGACCTGCCCTGGGAGCGCCGTGACAGCCACGACTCCGGTGTCGAGGGCATCGACACCGAGACCGACTCGCTGCACACCGACATCCCGAAGCTCCGTGCCGGCGGCGTCGTCGGGCAGTTCTGGTCGGTGTTCGTGCCCGCGGACGACCCGGACCCCGTCACGACGACGCTGCAGCAGGTCGACCTCGCACACCGGATCATCGAGCGCTACCCCGACGACCTCGCGCTCGCCCGCACCGCCGCCGAGGTCCGTGCCGCCGTCGACTCCGGCCGGATCGCGTCGCTGCTGGGCGCCGAGGGCGGGCACTCGATCGGCGACGACCTCGCGGTCCTCCGCACCCTGGCGCGGCTCGGCGTCCGCTACATGACGCTCACCCACAACGACGACACCCCCTGGGCCGACTCCGCGACCGGGGAGCGGGCGCACGGCGGCCTGACCGACCGCGGGCGGCAGATCGTCGCCGAGATGGAGCGGATCGGCATGCTCGTCGACCTGTCCCACACCGCCCCGGAAACCATGCGGGACACCCTCGACGTGGCGACCCGGCCCGTCGTGTTCAGCCACTCGTCGACCGTCGCGATCGACGACCACCCGCGGAACGTGCCCGACGACGTGCTCGTCCGGTTGGCCGACAACGGTGGCGTCGTGATGATCACCTTCGTGCCGAAGTTCGTGTCGCGGGCGTGGGCGGACTGGGAGGAGTCGGGCATGTCCGGCGAACCGCCCCTGGTCACGGTGTCGGACGTCGCCGACCACGTCGAGCACGCCCGCGACGTCGCCGGTGTGGCGCACCTGGGCCTCGGCGGCGACTACGACGGCACCCCGGTGCTGCCGCCGGACCTGCGGGACGTGTCGCGGTACCCGGTGCTCGCGGCGGAGCTCGTCCGGCGCGGCTGGGGCGAGTCGGACCTGCGCGCGCTGGCCGGCGGCAACGTGCTGCGGGTGCTCGAGGCGACCGACGAGCGGTTCGCGCGGACGGCGTTCGTGCGCTGACGCGGTGGGGCGAGCCGCGAAAGCGACTCTCCTCGGCGCTGGTCGTGCTCACTCCCGCGAAAGCGACAGATGTCCGCAAACCTTCCGCGGGCATCTGTCGCTTTCGCGGTGGGTTCGCGGAGGCGTGGCCCGAGGAAGCGGCAATTGGTCCACAGCGTGTGGACCAATTGCCGGGCGCGCACGCGCCGTCACGGACAGGACCGCCTGGGGTCCGGTCGCTAGGATCGGGCGCACACCGCGCCTCCAGGAAGAGCGATGCGCGACCTGAGCTGCGAAGGACGGACCGGATGAGCGGCACCATCTACGAGAACATCTCCCAGGCGTTCGGCAACACCCCCCTCGTCAAGCTGAACCGGCTGCCGAAGGCGGGCGGAGCCGAGGTGCTCGCGAAGCTCGAGTTCTACAACCCGGGCGCCAGCGTCAAGGACCGTCTGGGCGTCGCGATCATCGACGCCGCCGAGGCCTCCGGTGCGCTGCAGGCCGGTGGCACCATCGTCGAGGGCTCGTCCGGCAACACCGGCATCGCCCTCGCGCTGGTCGGCGCTGCTCGCGGGTACCGGGTCGTCATCACGATGCCCGAGACCATGAGTGTCGAGCGCCGTGCGGTCATCCGTGCGTACGGTGCCGAGATCGTCCTGACCCCCGGGCCCGAGGGCATGAAGGGCGCGGTCGCCAAGGCCGAGTCGATCGTCGCGGAGACCCCCGGCGCCATCCTCGCCCACCAGTTCGAGACGGCTGCGAACGCCGAGATCCACCGGAAGACCACGGCGGAGGAGATCCTCCGCGACACCGAGGAGCACGTCGACGTGTTCGTCGCGGGGGTCGGCACCGGCGGCACGATCACCGGTGTCGGGCAGGTGCTCAAGGAGCGCGTACCCGGCGTGCAGATCGTCGCCGTCGAGCCGAAGGACTCGCCGCTGCTCACCGAGGGCAAGGCCGGTCCGCACAAGATCCAGGGCATCGGCGCGAACTTCGTGCCCGAGGTCCTCGACCAGAGCGTCATCGACGAGGTGTTCGACGTCGAGCTCGACGACGCGCTCCGGGTCGCCCGTGCCCTGGCGACGCAGGAGGGCATCCTGTCCGGCATCTCGTCCGGCGCGATCATCCACGCGGCCCTCGAGATCGCCGCACGCCCCGAGAACGCCGGCAAGCGGATCGTCGCCATCGTGTGCGACACCGGAGAGCGCTACCTGTCGACGGTGCTCTTCGAGGGGCTCACTGCGTGAGTCGTCCTCGTCGACGAGGCGTGCTGCGGACCATCCGGGAGGACCTGTCCGCAGCACGCCGCGGTGACCCCGCTGCCCGCGGCGACCTGGAGAACGCGATCGTCTACTCAGGGTTGCACGCCATCTGGACGTACCGGGTGACCCACCGTCTCTGGAACGCGCAGGGGCTGCCCGGGTCCCGGTTCGCGGCCCGCCTGCTCGGGCAGGTCGCACGGTCGGTCACCGGCATCGAGATCCACCCCGGCGCGCGCATCGGCCGTCGGTTCTTCATCGACCACGGCATGGGCGTCGTGATCGGCGAGACCTCGGTCATCGGTGACGACGTGCTCGTGTTCCACGGCGTCACCCTGGGCGGACGCGGCGGAGACCACGGGCCGGGAGCCCGACGGCACCCGGTGGTGGGGGACCGCGTGGTGCTCGGCGCCGGGTCGTCGCTGATCGGGGCGATCACGATCGGGCCGGACTCCGTCGTCGGTGCCAACACGGTGGTCACGAAGGACGTGCCGGCGGGGTCGGTCGTCACGGGCGTCGCCGGGACTCCGCGTCCCCGTTCCGGGCACGAGGGCGTCCCGACGCTCTGAACGCCCCGCGTCGCGCCGCCCGCGCACGCCGGGGCGCACCGGGCACGCAGAACACCGGTGTTCGCGCATCGCACCCAGGCGTGCGGGTGTTCAGGACGCGAACACCGGTGTCTTGCCGGTGTCACCGAGCGAGCGGGAGCGTCAGCTCTTCTCGCAGGCGATGCCGTCCTTGTCGCGGTCGAGCTTGGTGTTCGCCTTGTACAGGGCGTCGTCCTTCTTCACCGTGCCCTTGAGCGCACGGTAGGTGGTCTTGCCGCCGGAGACGACCTTGTTCTTCGTGACGGACTTCTTGGCGATGCCGCCGGAGTACACCTTGTGCACCGCGGTGCAGTTGGCGTAGGACTTCGGCGCGGCCTGCGCGGTCGAGGTCCCGCCGACGACGACGGTGGTCGCGAGGACGGCGGTGGCGGCGGCGATGCCGAGGGTACGGATGATGCGCACGGGTTCCCCCTGGAACTGGTGGTGATCGCGCGAGCGACCGCCGCGTCGGGTGCGCGGCGTGGTGATCCTACGACGTGATCGACACTCACGACCTGCCCCCGAACGGGGTGCGCTGTCGGCGGCCTGCGGCATCCTGGTCACATGGACGGCGAGCAGCTGCACGACATCGCGAGCCGCACGGCGCTGGCGTTGCCGGCGGCCGTCGAGACCCAGCCGTTCGGCGAGGGCTCGGTGGTCTACAAGGTCGTCGGCAAGATGTTCGTGATGGTCACCGAGGTGCGTGGGACCCCGATCGTGAACCTCAAGTGCGCGCCGCCGCACGGGGCAGCGCTCGTGCGTGACCACGACGAGATCACGCCCGGGTGGCACATGAACAAGCGGCACTGGATCACGCTGACGCCGGGCGACGGCATCGACGAGACCATGGTCGAGGACCTCGTGGCGAACGCCTACGACCTGGTCGTCGCCGGGCTGCCCGTGGCGAAGCGTCCGATCGACCCCTCGCGCGGCGTGCTGCCGAGCTGATCGGGCCCGACTGGCCCGACGGGCCCGACCGGCTCAGGCCCGCGCGGCGACCTTCGACAGGTCGTGGACGACCTTCGGCGCCAGCCGTTCCCCCGACTCGAGCACGGCCCGCGCACGATCGGGCGCCAGGTCGCCGAAGATCTCGCCGATGGTCACCCCGTGCTCCGGCCGGTGGGTCACCTCGACGGGGTCACCCGCGGCGACCGAACCGGACTTGACCACGCGGAAGTACGCCCCCGGCCGCCCCTCGTCGGCGAACCGCTTCACCCACCCGTCGATCCCCATGCGCCGGGCGAAGGTGCCGCAGGGTGTGCGGGGGACCGTCACCTCGAGCACGAGGGTGTCGCCGATCCGCCAGCGTTCCCCGGTCACGGCCCCGGTGACGTCGATGCCGCTGGTGCGGAGGTTCTCGCCGAACAGACCGGGCGGGACCTCGCGTTCGAGCAGGTCGGCGAAGTACGCGGCGTCCTCGTCGGCGTAGGCGTACACGGCCTGGTCCACACCGCCGTGGTACTTGCGGTTCGCCTGCACGTCGGCGCGCAGCCCGAGCGGCCTGACCCGGACGCTGCCGGTGACCGGACGCTTGTCGATGGCGGTGACGCCGATGATGCCGGAGTCGGGAAGCAGGCGGTCGACGCGGCAGACGGCGGTGACGAGCGACATGGGATCAACTCTGGTGCACACACGCCCCCGCACCAAGCCGTGCCCGGCCCGGCCGGATCGGGATGAATGACCCAAGCGGTGGCCGGAGCGCCGGTCCTACGGTGAAGGGGCTTCGGTCTCCCGCCGAACGGGAGGCAGCGGCCAGTCCGCGTCACATGTGGAGCAGAAACTCACGGAGGTTCACGATGGCGTTCGTCACCACGAGCGATGGTGCAGAGATCTTCTACAAGGACTGGGGGCCGCGCGACGCGCAGCCGATCGTCTTCCACCACGGATGGCCCCTGTCGTCGGACGACTGGGACGCGCAGATGCTGTTCTTCCTGGGCAAGGGCTACCGGGTGATCGCGCACGACCGCCGCGGGCACGGGCGTTCGTCGCAGATCGGCACCGGTCACGACATGGACCACTACGCGAGCGACACGGATGCCGTCGTGCAGCACCTCGACCTGCAGAACGCGGTCCACATCGGGCACTCCACCGGTGGTGGCCAGGTCGCACGGTACGTCGCGCAGTACGGCGAGCCCCAGGGCCGCGTCGCGAAGGCCGTCCTGGTCTCGTCGGTGCCCCCGATCATGCTGCAGAGCGACACCAACCCGGAGGGCACGCCGATCTCGGTGCTCGACGGGTTCCGGAGCGCCCTCGCCGCGAACCGCGCCGAGTTCTTCCAGGCCGTCGCCGAGGGTCCGTTCTACGGGTTCAACCGTCCCGGCGTGGAGGTCTCCGCCCCGGTGGTCGCGAACTGGTGGCGCCAGGGGATGACGGGCAGCGCCCTGGCCCACTACGAGGGCATCAAGGCGTTCTCGGAGACGGACCAGACCGAGGACCTCAAGGCGATCTCCGTCCCGGTCCTCGTCACGCAGGGCGACGACGACCAGGTCGTGCCGTACAAGGCGGCCTCGCTCAAGCAGGCCGAGCTGCTCAGCAACGCCACGCTCAAGATCTACGAGGGCTACCCGCACGGGATGCTGACGACCCACGCGGACGTCATCAACCCCGACCTGCTCGCCTTCATCCAGCAGTAGGACGAGCCGACCGGCAGGAGGACGAGCCGACCAGCAGGAGGGCGAGCCGACACGCACGACGTCAGGGGCGCGCACCGGAACCGTCCGGTGTGCGCCCTTCGGTGTGTGACGAACGCGGTGCGGGATGCGTCCCACCAGTACCCGTCCGACGACGGTGGACGGACGCACCCAGCCGTTCACCATCCACCACCAGTAGAAGGAACGCGTGCACCACCAGTCCCTCGCCGAGCTCGACGACGCGGTCCTCGCCGGCCGGTCGTCCGACGGCGACGTCCGGGCCTTCGAGGTCCTGATCCGTCGCCACACCCCGCTGCTCCGCGCCTACGCCCGTCGGACCCTCGGTTCCACCGACGAACTCGACGACGTCGTGCAGGAGACCTTCATCACCGCGTGGGACCGCCTCGACTCCCTCGAGGACCTCGCGCGCGTGAAGTCGTGGTTGATGCGCATCCTCAGCCGGAAGTGCCTCGACCGGATCCGCGCACGCCGCATCCACGACGACGTCACCGAGCTCGAGGTCGCCGCGCCCGCCGACGACGCACCCGACCGGGTCGCCGAGGCGCGCTCCCGCGAGGACGCGGTCGAACGTGCGCTGGCCGAACTGCCCGAAGCCCAACGACGGTGCTGGATCATGAAGGAGGTGCTCGAGTACCGGTACGACGAGATCGCCGCCGAACTCGACCTGCCACCCTCGACGGTCCGGGGACTGCTGTCCCGAGCGAGGAAGAACATGATCCGACTCATGGAGGGATGGCGATGACCGACCACGACGGCATCCGACCGGACCTGCCCGACAGCCCCGAGGCACTCGACGCCCTCGAACCGGGTGACCTCGACGGCCACTCGATCGACGAACTCGCCGACTACCTCGACGCAGGCATGCAGCCGGCGGACCCGAGCATCGACGACTCGCCCGCCTGCCAGAACGCCCTGGCCGCGATCATCCGCGTCCGCCACGCATCGCTCCGCTCGCTCGAGGCGGCCGCCCGCGACGAGGCCCCGGCCGACGAGTCCTGGATCAGCGGCGTCCTGGCGAACATCTCGATCGAGTCCCGCTCCGGACGTGACGTCCCGCTCCGCCCGCTGTCCGAGACGGAGCGCCCCGTGATGACCGAGGGCGCCATCCGCTCCCTCATCCGCCGCACCGGCGACGAGGTCCCCGGGGTCCTGGTGGCCCGCTGCCAGCTGGACGGTGACGTCACCGAACTCGCGTCCCCGATCCGGGTCGCCGTCGAGATCGCGATCGCCGCCGGTCCGTCGATCCCCGCGACCGCCGAGCTGGTCCGCACCGCCGTGGCCGGTGCCCTGGCCGAGCAGACCGACCTGCTCGTCGAGGCGATCGACGTCGTCGTCCGCGACCTGCTGCCGGACCCCGAGCCCGGCACCGACGAAACAGGCGCCGACGAGCCCGGCACCGACCCGGAGGAGGCCCGATGAGCACCACCGACGAGACCCTCGCCGCGATCGAGGCCGCCGTCCTCGAGGTCCCCGGGGTCACCGACCTGTACCGCTCCCGCCCGACGGTCGCGAGCGCCGTGCAGGCGGTCCGCAGCATCGCCACGAGCACCGGACCGCTCCGGATCGTCGTCGACGACGACGCCCTGCGCGTCGTCATCGGCACCGACGGCTTCCGCCCGGCCCCCGAGGTCGCCCGCGCCGTCCACGACGTCGCCCTGGCGACCGCCGCGGCACACGGCCTGGCGCTCAGCCGCGTCGACGTGCGCGTCGCGCGGGTGGGCTGACCGCGACCACAGACCGGACGGGAGGCCCGTGGCGACGCCGCCACGGGCCTCCCGTCCGCCGTGGGCGCCGCTGATCCCGCCCGGCGCGACCCGACGCCGCCTCCGGTGCCGAAGGAGACCCTCGCAGGACCACGTGCAGCGCGCCGGCAGTCCGTAGCGTGCTCGTGAGGGA
This sequence comes from Curtobacterium sp. MCLR17_034, assembly GCF_003234485.1. Classification (NCBI taxonomy): domain Bacteria; kingdom Bacillati; phylum Actinomycetota; class Actinomycetes; order Micrococcales; family Microbacteriaceae; genus Curtobacterium; species Curtobacterium sp. MCLR17_034. The sequence continues at coordinate 284,429 of NZ_QKTH01000003.1, read as the reverse complement.
GCGGCAGCAGTTCCGCACCGATCGTCGTCGCACGGACCGGAGGAACCATGGAGACCGACGCCGCCGTGGTCCTGTCACGTCGCGTCCGTGTGTACGGACGGCCGTTCGACGCGGACTCCTACGCCCTGCGGGACTTCCTGTCGCGCTCCGTGGTGCAGTTCGATTGGTTCCCGGTCGACGTCGGCGGGGTCGGGGGCGCCGTCCGGATCGATCCGTCGCGGCTCCCGCTCGTGGTGTTCCCCGACGGCACGGAACTGGTCGCACCCACCCTGCGCGAGGTCGCCGACCGGCTCGGGTGGATCCACGCACCGCGCCGCCAGGAGTACGACCTGTCCATCTACGGCGCCGGTCCCGCCGGGCTGTCCGCGGCCGTGTACGCCGCCTCCGAAGGGCTCGACGTCGTGCTGCTCGAGCGGGACGCCGTGGGCGGGCAGGCCGGGTCGAGCAGCCTCATCGAGAACTACCTGGGGTTCCCCGAGGGGATCGCCGGAGCGGACCTCGCCGAGCGCGCCCGGGAACAGGCCGTCCGGTTCGGCGCCGAACTCCTGGTGATGCGCGAGGGCGTGCGCGGGGTCTTCCACGACGGCCGCATCCACGCCGACCTCGCCGACGGCGGCCACGTCGTCGCCCGCGCGAACATCTGCGCGACCGGTGTCGAGTGGCGTCGGCTCGGGCTGCAGCGCGAGCAGGAGCTGCTCGGCTGCGGTGTCTACTACGGTGCCGGGACGAGCGAGGCCGACGGCTGCGCCGGCGAGCAGGTCTTCGTGGTCGGCGGGGCGAACTCGGCGGGCCAGGCGGCGATGAACCTGTCCCGCTCCGCGGCGCACGTCACGATGCTCGTGCGGGGAGCGTCGCTGTCGGCCACGATGTCGGAGTACCTGAGCGCCAGGATCGCGGCCGCACCGAACGTGACGGTCCGGACGGGCTGTCAGGTCTCGGCGCTGCACGGAGACACCCGACTCGAGTCGATCGAGGTGACCGACGGCGACGGGGCCACGGTGTCGCTGCCGGCCACGCGGTTGTTCATCTGCATCGGCGGACGACCGGACACGAGCTGGGCCGAACAGACGCCCATGGTCCGCGACCGGCTCGGGTACCTGGTCACCGGCCCGGACCTGGACGCCGTCGACGGCTCGCTCGACCAGTGGCCGCTCGAGCGTCGTCCGTTCTGGCTCGAGACGAACGTGCCGGGGTCCTTCGCCGCCGGGGACGTCCGCGCCGGGTCCGTCAAGCGCGTCGCCGCAGCGGTCGGCGAGGGCGCCATGGCCGTGACCTTCGTCCACCGCCACCTGGCGACGAGCGACTGACCGAGGAGTCCCGTGATGCCCGACGAACCCGACACGACACTGCCGACCGCCGCCGAGTCGATCACCTCCCTGGACCGGCCCACCGCCTTCTTCAACGCCCTGATGACCGAGCACTTCGTCCTCGAGAGCGCGCGGAGCATCACGGTCAGCGAGTCGAGCAGTCGCTCCTCGCTGTACCTCACCACGCTCTCCAGCTCGCTCGTCGCCTTCGGGTTCCTCGCGCACACGCCCTTCGCGCTCGGGTTCCTCGGCGCGATCATCCCGGTGATCGTCCTGCTCGGCGCGTTCACCTACGAACGCCTCGTCGAGACCTCGCTCGAGGACGTCGCCGCGCTCGCCGCGATGCAACGGATCCGTCGCTACTACGGTCGGCTGCTGCCCGAGGCCGACACGTACTTCCCGATGCCCCGCGGCCGGCACGCGGCGAACGAGCTGCTCGACATCGGCCGGGCCCCGTCGTGGTACCGGCTGCTGTTCACGATGTCGTCCGCGATCGCGGTGGTGAACTCGATCGTCGCCGGCGCCGGGGTCGCCATCCTGGTCGACCAGCTCGGCGTCGACGACCCGGGTTCGATCGCGTGGGGCGTCGGATCGGCGGTGGTGCTGGCCGTGGCACACCTGTCGTACCAGGTGCGGTCGCACACCACGATGCACGAGGTGATCGCCCGGTCGGAGGCGCTCGATACCGACCGCAGGCTGCCCTGACCGGTCGCGGGAGGCCGCGACCGGCCGCGACCGGCCGCGACCGGTGTCAGCGTCGCTCGGCCAGCTGCTCCGACCAGTCGCGGGGGAGTCGGTCGGCCGGGCCCGGGACCGACTGGGTCGTCGGGTGCGCCTGCGGGTCGGCGAGGCGGGGTCCGTCCACGAAGTCCTGCGTGACGAAGTCCCAGAACCACCCCTCGCCCGGCTCGAACGACTGCATGACCTCGTGCCCGGTGACCGCGAAGTGCGCGGTGGCGTGCCGGTTCAGGGAGTCGTCGCAGCACCCGACGTGCCCGCAGGCGGCGCACCGACGCAGGTGCACCCACCACGAGCCCGTCGCGTCGCACTCCACGCACCCCGTGCCGGACGGGGGGACGGACGGGGAGACCATGTTCGCGCGTGCACTCATGGTCCAACCGTGCGCCGCGCACCCACCGGAGCGCTTGAGTCAAACGGCGCTGGTCCCGCGCGGGCGGACTTCCTACGGTCGAACCGAGGCCGGACGAGGAGTGCGTGGTGCGGGAGACGACGGATGACAGGACCACGTCCTTGACGACCCTCGCCACGTGGGCGCAGCAGGTCGTCGACGATCCTCGGCACCGACGACCGGCCGTCCACGTCCCGGTCGCCGTCGCGGACCTCGGTCGGCACGGCACCCTCGGGCTCGGCGCGCTCGCCGGCACCGGCACCGGCACCGCCGATGGCCTGGTCGTGTTCGACCGCCGGTGCTTCCGGATGCTCCCGGACGGCGCCGCAGCGGTCGCGGACGCGGCCGACCCGGTCGCGTTCGCGGTCGTCTCGACGTTCTCGCCCGACCTGGTGGTGACGGTCGCGTCGGTCGCCTCCGTTGCCGACCTGGAGGCCCGGATCGCCGCCGTCCTGCCGCCGCGCGACTTCGCGGTGGCGGTCTCGGTCGACGGCGTCTTCGACGAGGTCCGGACCGAGGACGGCACGACCGGGACGACGGTGCACCGCGCGGTGACGGGCCGTCTCGTCGGCTTCCGGACGCCGGGCCCGAGCGGGGTCCGTGCCGACCTGCACCTCGGGTTCCTCGACGCCACCCGCACCCGCGCCGGAGCGCTCGCCGGGTTCGCGGGGTTCTCCGGGCGGATCGAGCTCGGCTTCTCCACCGCGCCGCACCTGGCGGTTCGTGCGCTCGGTGCCGGGTTCGACGACGACCGCGATGTGACCCGATGTGACCCCGAGTGACCCGGTGCGCCCGGCGCTGCCCGACCGGAGGTCAGCCGGAGCGGTGCTGCCGGAACCGCGCCGCGAGCTCCCGGCGGGAGGCCACGCCCCACTTCGCGTAGACGTGGCGGACGTGGCTCGTCACCGTGTGGGTCGAGATGAACAGGTCGGACGCGATCTGCTGCGTCGTCAGGCCGGCGGCGACCCGTTCGACGACCTGGGCCTCGCGAGCGGTGAGCCCCGGGAGTCCCGAGGCGCCCGACGCAGCGGGGTCGGCGGTGGCCGCCCGGACGGTCACGCCGACGCCCCGCAGGTGCCCCCGCGACCGTTCGGCCTCGCGCAGAGCGCGGGCGTCGTCGAACAGCGTGGTCGCCTCCCGCCACGCCTCGACGGCCGCGGGCACGGAGTGCCGCCGCAGGGCGCTCCCGAGGTCCTCGAGCGCCGCGGCCAGCACGAGCGGGCGGTCGACCCGGCGCAGCCGCGCCACCGCCGTGCCGAGGCGCTCCACGGAGTCGTGGACGAGTCCGTGCACGTGCAGCCAGATCCCGCCGCACAGGTCGTTGTCCGGGTTCGCCGTGGCCCGGAGCCGTGCCACCCGTTCGATCCGCTCGAGCCGGTCCCGTCGGCCCCCACGGATCGCGATGCGCGCGAGGTGGACGTCGTCGGCGAAGTCGGCCGGGCTCGACATCGACGCGATCGGTTCCTCCAGGCTCCGCCACGCCACCTCGCTGCGGTCGACGGCGGCCCGGGCGTCGCCGTGTGCGTCCGCTTCGAGCGCCAGCAGCCACGAGCCGGAGCGTGCGAAGGCCGGATCGGCGTGCAGGGCCTCGGCGAAGTGCCGCGTCCGGTCGGCCGCTGAGCGGTCGCCCTGCAGCAGCGCCGTGCGGAAGAGGACCGTCCCGGCCGTGAGCGCAGCGAACTGACCGAGCTCCAGGTCCTCGGCCAGGTCGAGGACCGACTCGGCCGACGTCTTGGCGTCCTCCAGACGGCCCTGGTCGAAGAGCACCCGCGTGCGCAGCATCATCCAGGCAGCCGTCGGGCGGGCCAGGTGGTTGCGACGGGTCTCGATGGCGTTCGCCTCGGCGATGCGTCCGGCTCGGTCGGTGTCGCCGAGTGCACCCGCGAGGAACGCCACCCAGAGTCCCTCGGGCAACCAGGTGCTCGACGAGCCCCCGGTGGCAGCGATCCGGCTCATCGCCGACGTGATCGCCTGCGTCGCATCCGCGAACCGGCCCTCGTTGAAGGCGAGCACGGACGCGCTGGCCTCGAAGGTGGCGACGGCGACCGGGTCCGCCTCGCGGTCGACCGTCGCCCGGGCTTCCCGCAGCGCGGTCGCGAGGTCCGCGTGCCGCCCGGCCTGGGCGAGGTTCAGCGCGCGGACGGCGAGCAGACGCCACCGCACGCCGGCGCTCACGCCGGGCAGGGCCAGCGCGGACTCGACCGTCCGCAGCGCATCCGGCGTCGAGCCCTCGGTCTGCAGCCGCGCCAGGGTGAGGTGCAGGCGTGCGTCGTCCTCCGGGGCGAGGCGGCCCTGCAGGGCGTCGAGCAGCGCACGGGCCTCGGCCGTCCGACCGCTGTGCCAGAGCAGCGGCAGGACGTCGACGACGACGCCGGGCAACGCCGGGGTGCCGTGCGCGAGGTCGGCGGCGCGGAGGGCGAGCGCGCCGGCCTCGGTGGGATCCGTGCTCGCGAGGTCGATCGCCACCGTGCGCAGGACCTCGGCGGCCCGGACGTCCCCGCGCTGCGCCACGGTGGCGATGCGCGCGGCGATCGAGACCGGTGGGACACCCTGCCGCAGGAGTTCGTCCACCGCTTGCCGGAGCAGGTCGTCGCGGACGGCCGCGGGGATCATCGACTCCGCCGCCTCGCGGAGGACGTCGTGGCGGAACGACAGGTCCGTGCCGTCGTCGACGAGCACCCCCGCCTCGATCGCTTCCTGCAGCCCGGGGAGCAGCCGCTGCACCGGCTGGTCGAGCATCGCAGACAACGACCGCACCGAGAACGAGCGTCCCAGGGTCGCTCCGACCTGCACGAGCTGCTGCGTGGGCTTCGACAGGCGTCGGAGGCCCTCGCGGATCGACGCACCGAACCTCGCCGGCAGTGCAGCGCCCGGCATCGTGGCGACGCCGTCCACGACCGCCAGCAGGCCTTCGTCGACGAGCCCGCGGACGAGTTCGGCGACGAGGATCGGGATGTGCTCCGTCCGGCGCGCCGCACGCAGGACCGAGCCGTCCGGCGTCGCGCCGACCAGGTCGGCGATCATCGCGGCCGTGGCTTCCTCGTCGAGCGGGTCGAGGTCGACGAGCCGTCCCGTCGCGGCGAGCTCGTCGACGGTCGCCGTCACCGGCGGGTCCTGGTGCTCGGTCCGGACCGCGACGACCCAGAGCACGGGGACGTCGGCGAGCCGGCGCGACAGCGATCGGAGCACCGCCAGGGTCGTCGTGTCGCACCACTGCAGGTCGTCGACGACGACCACGACGCCGTCCGACGCCGCGGCCCGCTCCAGGTCGTCCTGGAGCTGCTGGAGGAGCCAGTACCGCGCCTCCGGGTCCAGCGTCACCGCGCTGAGCCGGACGCGGTCGGAGATCGGCCGGGGCCCGGCGCCGAGCGCGTCCATGATCGGCGCGAGCGGGATCAGGCGTGCGTCGCGGTCCGTGCGACCGACGGCCACGCGGAGGCCGGCCGCGGTCGCCTGGTCGACGACGTCCTCGAGCAGACGCGATTTGCCGACCCCCGCTGCTCCGCGGACGACGAGGACGTCACCAGCTCCCCGTGCCAGACCGGCCAGGGCATCGGCGGCGACGCCCTGCTCGATGCTCCGGCCACGGATCGGCAGCCCGCTCCGGGGCACGGCGGACACCGGCACGGAGACCTCGTCTCCGCGGGGGAGCAACTCCTCGTCCGTCAACACGGCGGCCACCAGTCCTCGTCGGTGGCTGGAGTCTACGAACGGACCGCGGGCTCGCGACGGGCCCTGCCGTTACCCCGGCGACGGGTTCCGGTGACGCTCCCGGGTCGTCCGCCCGGGGTGTCGCGGGTGGTGGCCGGGGCATCCGGGGCCCGCGGGGCGAGCGGCCGGCGAGGGTGTCCCTGACAGGGTCACGTCCGGACGTCGCCCGTCGCATCGCCTCCCAGTCGCAGGAGTGCATCCCGGAGTCCGGCGCGCGTCGTCACGCCGAGCTTCGGGAACAGCCGGTACAGGTGCCCGCTCACGGTGCGCGGCGAGAGGTACAGCTGCCCGGCGATCTGCTTGTTGGTCAGCCCGGCAGCGGCGAGCGACGCCACACGGCGTTCCTGTTCGCTCAGGTCGACCGCCTCCAGCGCCGTCGGCAGCGGACGGGCGGCACCGGCTGCGCGTAGCTCGCGTTCCGCGCGGGCCCGCCAGTCACCGGCACCGAGCACCTCGAAGGCGCGCGCCGCCATCCGGAACTGGCCCCGGGCCTCCAGTGCGTGCATCCCACGACGCAACCACTCGCCGTAGGCCAGGCGGACGCGGGCCACCTCGAACGGCGAGACGTCGCCGTCGACGCTGGCCAGCGCGTCCTCGAAGAGGGCGCGGGCACCGTGCGTCTCGTCGACGACCGCCCGGCAGGCGAGCAGCACCAGGGAGCGGCGCGGGGTCGGCTGGTCGGTGAACGCCCGTTCTGCCCGGGCCACCAGCGCGGCACCGTGGTCGGCCAGGCGGAGCCGCGCAGCCGACTCCACCGCGTCGAGCAGCTCGATCGGTCCGTAGCTGCTCTCGAGCCACCGCTCCGCCCTGCCCGGTCGCGTCGCCGAGCGGCTGTAGGCCTCCTCGAACCGTCCCGTCGCGACGTCGAGCGCGGAGCGGGCGTGCTCCGCAGCCCGGGCGACCAGCGGCGTGCCGTGCTGCGCCGCCCACCGTGCTGCGCGGTCGGCCTTCCGTGCCGCCTGCTCCGGCTCGCCCTGCACCGACAGGACCAGGGCCTGCAGCGCCTCGGTCAGCGCGACGAGCGTCCCGGCCTGCCAGCGCTCGGCCGCTCGGTGCACGTGGTCGAACGCCGCCCGCGCCGCGTCGAGCCGCCCCGCCTGGTAGTGCGTCACGGCGGCACGGCACGAGCTGAAGTAGCCGAGGAGCCCGGCGTCGCCCGCTCGTCGGAGCACGGCCTCCACGTGGTCCCGGCGCGGATCCGTCGAGTCGAGCAGCGTCCACGCGATGTGCAGTGCCACGGCCTTCCACGGTTGCGTGTCGGCAGCGGATGCGTGCACCTCGCGGTACAGCGCGGCACGCTCGTGCTCGGTCCGGCCGGATCCGTCCACGCAGTCCTCGACGAGCCGCAGCACCGGGTCGAGGTCACGGTCGGCGGTCAGCGCCAGCGCCTCGCCCCACCAGGAGTCGTGCCCGCCGAGGTAGCAGAGCACGTGCAGCGTCGCGACCAGGACGTCGTCGGTGCCCGCCCGGTCGGACTCCCGGAGCGCGGTCAGGACGGTCCGCCTGCCGGCGTGCACGTCACCGGACCGGACCGCCCGGACGAACTCGACCGCCGCCACCAGCGACGGATCGGGTCGGGTGCCCCGGCGGACGGCCCGTTCGGCCTCGGTGTCGACGAGACCGAAGTCGCCGGTGAAGGCCGCCGTGACCGTGACGGAGACGTCGGCCGACGGCAGCCGGGTGCCCGATCCGGCCAGGGCCCGGCCCTCGCGCACCGCGACCACCACGACCGTCCCGAGGTCCCGCGCCAGTGCGGCGAGCAGGTCGTGCAGCACGGTCCTGGCGTCCTCGTCGAGCACGTCGAAGTCCTCGACGAGCACGACGCTGCGGGTGGGTCCCGGTGCCCCGGCGTCGTGCGCCCGGACGAGGGCGAGCCACGGGGCCAGCGACGCTGCCTCGATGACGGGGTCACCGCCCACCGCACGCCACCGGACGACCGTGTGGCCGTCCGCCCGGGCGGCGTCCGTGATGTCCGCGAGCGCACGTGCCCGGGCGGACGCGTCCGGTCCGGTGACGACCACGAAGGGATCGGTGCCGCCGGACGGCGAGCGCAGCGCTCGCCCGATGCCGTCGTCGTTCGCCGGTCGTGCGTCCGAGATGCTGATCGTCATCGTCGCTCCTGGATCGTCGGTCGACTGTGCCGCCCGGGAGGCCCGTGGCGGCTGCTCCGGACGCTAGCGACGACGACGCGGTCACCACATCACCCCGTGGTCGCGCGGGCATCCCCCCTTGCGGAGCGGGTCATCCGACTCAGGCGTGACGGGGTGCCGGGTGGCGATGCTCGACGGGAGACACCCCACGGCACCGAACCGCACCGTCAGGACGGCTGCGGAGGAAAGGCGGACACCATGGCCTCCGTCCACGGCGCACCCTGATGCCCGGCGCACCGGGCAGCCGCGTCCCCATCGACGCGCAGAGCGTCGACGCACCGCTGTCCCGTTCGGCGGTGTTCCTGACCCTCGACGTCGGGCCGGACGACGACGACCTCGCCGCGGTCCGCGACGTCCTCAGCGACCTCGACGGCCTGCTCAAGACGGTCGGGTTCCGCGACCTCGACGCGCACCTGTCCTGCGTCGTCGGCATCGGGGCGGTGGCGTGGGACCGGTTCTCGCCGCACGCCCGCCCGGACGCGCTGCACCCGTTCCCCGCACTGACCGGGCCGGTCCACTCGGCGCCGTCCACCGGAGGAGACCTGCTCTTCCACATCCGGGGCGAACGCACCGACGTCTGCTTCGAGTTCGAACGCCTGCTGCTCGCCGCGCTCGGGGACCACGTCACCGTGGTCGACGAGGTCAGCGGCTTCCGGTACTTCGACACCCGCGACCTGCTCGGCTTCGTGGACGGCACGGCGAACCCGGTCGCGCAGGACCTGGCTGCCTCCGCACTCGTCGGCGCGGACGACCCGGACTGGGCCGGTGGCAGCTACGTCGTCGTCCAGAAGTACCTGCACGACCTGGCGGCGTGGAACGCCCTCGGGACGGACGCGCAGGAACGCATCATCGGCCGGTCGAAGTCGGACAACGTGGAGCGTGACAGCGCCACCGAGGTCCGGCCGTCGCACAAGTCGCTCGCGACCATCGTCGACGACGACGGGGTCGAGCACGACGTCCTCCGCGACAACATGCCCTTCGGTCGACCCGGCAGCGGGGAGTACGGCACCTACTTCATCGGCTACAGCGGTGAGCTCTGGGTGCTCGAACGGATGCTGGAACGGATGTTCGTCGGCGATCCTCCCGGGACGTACGACCGGCTGCTCGACTTCTCGCGCGCGGTCACCGGAGCGACGTTCTTCGCACCCGCACGCGATCGCCTGGTGGACCTCGCCGCGCTCGCGGCACCACCGTCGCCGTCCGTGGTGACGGCCCCCGACGCCACCGGTCCGGGTCTCGGCATCGGTTCGCTCCGCAGCACGGAAGGGCACACGCCATGAACCATCTCCTCCGCGAACTCGCGCCGTTCGGTGCCGACACCTGGGCGGTGCTCGACGCCGAGGCCCGTGACCGCCTGGTCCCGGCGCTCGCCGCGCGGCGCATCGTCGACTTCGACGGCCCGCGCGGCTGGCAGTGGTCCTCGGTGGACCTCGGCCGCACCGACGCGGTGACCGGCGGGGTCGCCGACGGCATCACCGCACGGCGCCGCCGGGTCCTGCCGCTCTGCGAGGTCCGTGCGACCTTCACCGTCGCGCTCGAGGAACTCGTGGACTCCTCCCGCGGCGCCACCGACGTCGACCTGGGCGACCTCGACGCGGCCGTGCTGCGGCTCGCGGCCCACGAGAACCGGGCGACGCTCCGGGGGTGGCCGGAGGGCGGCATCACCGGGGCCGGCCACGCGTCGACCCAGCCCGCACAGTCGCACGACGGCTCGCCGACGTCGTTCCGGGCCGCGGTCACCGCTGCGGTCGCCGCACTCCGCGACGTCGGGGTTGCCGGGCCGTACGCCCTGGCCTGCAGTCCCCGTGACTGGGCGGACATCGTCGAGACCGACGATGCCGGCACACCCCTGCGTGAGCAGCTCGAGGGCATCACCGGCGGTCGGGTCGAGCGAGCGCCCGGCATCGACGAGTCGCTGCTGATCAGCCAGCGCGGCGGGGACTTCGTGTTCACCGTCGGCGAGGACCTGGCCCTCGGCTACCTGGGCCACGACGCCGTCGACGTCACGATGTACGTCGAGGAGACCTTCGCGTTCCGGGTGAACACCCCCGAGGCGTCCGTCGTCCTCCGCCGGTCACTCTGAGGAGCAGGCGCGACCAGCGGCGCGATGGGCGGGTCCGTTGCCCACCCGCGCAGACGTGCGCGTCGCGCGGGTGGGCTGACCGCGACCACGCAACGGACGGGAGGCCCGTGGCGGATCCGCCACGGGCCTCCCGTCCGTCTGCCGGTCGCCGTCGCGACCCGCGCCGATCAGTAGAAGTTGTTCGCCTGCGAGTGCCCCCACGCCGCGCACGGGGTGCCGTACGCCGAGCTGATGTACTGCAGGCCCCAGGTGATCTGGGTGGTGGCGTTGGTGCGCCAGTCGGCGGCGATCGTGGCCATCTTCGAGCCGGGGAGCGCCTGCGGGATGCCGGTCGCGCCGCCGTTCGCGTTGACGGCCTGGTAGTTCCAGCCGGACTCCTTGGTCCACAGGTTGTCCAGGCACTGGAACTGGTCCGCACCCCAGCCGTACTCCGACGACGCGAGCGAGGTCGCCGTGGCCTTCGCACCGGCGACGGTGTTGCCGGCGGCGAGCTTCCGGGCGGCCTCCGCTGCCTCGGCGGCGGCCTTCCGCTCGGCTGTGGCCCTCGCTGCGGCTGCGGCCTTCGCGTCGACGTCCCGCTTGTCCTGCGTGGCGCTCGCCTGCGCGACGTCGGTGGCCGACGCGACCGTCGTCGAGATCCGGTTCGTCAGCGCAGCGCCGGACAGGTCCGGGTAGTCGCTCAGGGCGTCGACGCGCTGTTCGAGCGCCGAGGTGTCGACCTTGTGGTTCGCGGTCTGCATGACGGTCTTCGCCGTGGTGATCGTGGCGGCGGCCTGGGCGCGGTCGAGCGCGGTGCCGCGCAGGGCGGGCTCCGCGCTCGCCGAGGCGCTCGGAGTGCCGGTCGGCATGCCGAGGGCCTCGCCGATGGCGGGCTGCGTGCCGACGGTCAGGGCGCCACCGGCGACGGCCAGGACCGCCGCGCCGCCGGCGATCAGCGTCGCGCGGTGCCGCAGGGCCCGGCGCATCCGGCGGGTGGGGGTGTTCAGGGCTTCACGTCGGGTCGAGGCCGTCGTGGTGGGGAGCTCAGGGGTGTGTCGCATCGGTTCCGCAGGTCGGCGGCTCGGTGGGGGAGGGACTCCTGCTCGCGCGACCGAGGTCGTGCGGGCACGCCGGAGGCTGGCGGTGTCGGTGACACCGTCGGCGACGACGAGGAGTCCTCGAGCCGGTGAGGACCGGACGGTGGTGTGGGGCCCGTCCGTCCGCCGGGAGCAGCCGTGGGGTGGCCGCGGTCAGGCGGAGCCGACACCATGACCGGTCAGACTGGGCAGCGCGTCCAGGAACGCTGGCAGAACGGTCCGTCCACCACTTGGTAACGGTTCGGTAACGGTCCTACGAGGCCTAGAAGGTGTGAGGTTCCTGGGCGTGCTCGCCCTGGGCGACACGCTCGAGCGCGGCCAGAGCGCCGGCGATCGCCTGGACGTCCGACTCGTCGAGCTCCGCGATGAGTTCGGCGACGATCCCGGTGCGGTTCGCGCGGGCCTGCTCGACCGCCTCGATGCCCTCCGGCGTGGCCGTCACCATGAACGCCCGGCCGTCGCGCGGGTCGGCCTCGCGCTGGATGAAGCCGCGCTGCTCGAGCTCGGTCAGGATGCGGGTCATCGTGGGCTTCGTGACCACCTCGATCCGCGACAGGTCGCCGGGGCGCAGGGGTCCGTGCCGCTGGATCGACGCGAGCGCCGACACGATGCCGTACCCGAGCGAGGCCGAGTCGGTGCGGGCCCGTCGGTTGATCCGACCGACCGCGGCGGCCAGGCGTGCGGCGACCTCGGTACGGTCCGTCGGGCGGGGGTTCATGTGCTGCTCCGGGTGCCTGGTTCAGGTGGTCGCCAGCGATGCTATCGGTCCGCGCGGCCCCGGGACTGGGAGCGTCACGCGCATGGCCGGGCCGCCGACCGGGAGGCCCGTGGAACGTTGACCGCCCGCCTCGCGTGCGCGAGACGGGCGTTTCCTGTACGGGAGTACAGGTGGACTCAGTGCTTCTCGCCCGGCAGCTGGTGGATCGCCTCGGTCGCGAGCTCGGCCGTGACGTTGTCGCCGGATTCGGTCGCCGCCCGGAGGCGCCGGAAGTCCTCGGTCATCCGGTCCCAGTCGACCAGCTCGTCGAGGTTCGGCAGGCGCAACCGGAACGCCAGGCCGTCCATCGTGTCGCGGCAGACACGCTGCAGGTTCTCGTTGCCGCACTCGGCGACGTACAGGGCGAAGACGTCGAGGGCGTCGTGGTTGACCGCGGCGACCTCGTGGGCCTCGAGCTCGGTGATCGTCTTGTCGAGCTGCGCGAGGATCTTCTTCCGGGCCGCCGACCCCAGGCGCGGGACCGCGAGTCGGACGACGCCGCCGAACAGCACGCCGAGGGTCTGCATCGCCTCGACGACCTCGGTCGGGTCCGGCGTGGTGACGCGGGTGTACCGGTTCGGGGCCATCTCGATCAGGCCGGCGCGGGACAGCTGGCTGAGCGCCTCGCGGATCGGCGTGCGGGAGACACCGAGCCAGGCGATGAGCTCGTCGTCGTTCAGGCGTTCGCCGGGCAGGAGCGTGCCGTCCATGATCGCGTCGTGGATCTTGTGGCGGACGGTGTCACGGAGCAGCTGGTGCTCGGTCGGGGCGCTGCGGGGGACCGGCATGCGTTCTCCTTCGGGGGCGGCGGCGTCGGGGCGCCGGGCGAACGGGCACGGTCGACATCGCACGTGCTCGCATCACCGTACCTGATATGACAACGGCGTTGCGGTCGGCTCAGCGCGTGTCAGTGTCGACGTTCAGATGCCGGTCACGTGCGTTGTGCGTCATGCGTCGTGGGTCGTGCGTCGCGTGCGTCACTCGTGTTCCGAGCGCTCTCCGAGCAAGCGGAGCGTGGCCGGGTCCTCGGCGCCGTCGTACCAGCGGTCGAGCACGGCGACGAACGGCCCCGGGTCGGCCGCGATCCGGGCGAAGAGCGTCATCGACGACCGGAGCTTCACCGCGTCGATGCCCCCGAGCAGGGCGTCGGCGGAGCGGGCGGGGGCGTCGTGTGCGACGTCGGCCGCGGTGAGCAGGCGGGGCCCGAGCGCCGGGTGCGCCAGGTAGGCGCGGGCTTCGTCCACGCCGGTGATCGCGAAGCGCACGGCCGTGGCGCTCCGCCCCAGACCGGCCAGCTGCGGGAACACGAACCACATCCAGTGCGACGACTTCCGGCCCCGGCGGAGTTCGTCGAGCGCGAGGTCGTACACGCCCTGCTGGGCCCGGACGAAGCGGTCGAGGTCGAACGGGTCGTCGGCCTGTGCGTGGGGCTGTTCGTGCGTCACCGGACGACCCCGCCCCAGCCGTACCGGACGGTCGTGCCGTCGACCACGAGCAGGGAGTCCGGGGCGCGGTCGAACAGCCCGGGCATGCCGACGGCGTCGGGCAGGTCGCCCTCGAGCCGGTCGAGCGTGGCCGAACGGGTGGTGAGCACCGGGTGCTGCCGCTGCCAGAACAGGGTCTGCGCCAGGTACCGCGCGTGGATGCCGGCGCGGGTGGTGAGCTCGGCGGCCAGCGGGGTGTCGACGACCTCGCCGGCGGTCACCCGCACCGAGGCCGCGTGCTTCGGCCGCACCGCACCGGTCGGGCGTTCCTGCCGGAGCGACCGCGCCCACACCACCGGGTGCAGCGCGCGGGTCGGGTGCCGGACGGACCGGTGCGCCACCGCGTCACCGCGGCGACGGGAACGTGCGTGGGCGAACGTGTACGGCACGCCGAGCAGTGCGTGCGCGGCCACGATGGCGGGCACGTTCGCGGTGTCGACCGTGCGGTAGGTCACCCCGCGCCGCCCCTGGTCGTCCACCGTGAGGACCTCGATCGTGACCTCGGTCATGGTCCCGAGCCGCCCGGCAGACGGGAACGGTGGCACCCGGGTCTCCCGGAACACGTACGCCGACAGCCCCACCCAGGCGCTGCCGTCGACCACGTCCGGACGGGTCCCGCGGGGGACGAGCCGCTGCAACGACGCCGGGTCGTGCCGCCAGTGCGCGAACACGATGTCCTCCCAGGCGTGCTGGGTGACCGGGCGGTGCAGGAGCGGCACCGCCGCGCGGGTCCACGACGGCTGGGTCACGGCTTCGGTGCGTGCCGACCGACGCGCATGCTCCAGAGGACCAGCGGCAGCTGCAGGGGGAGCCGCAGGACCCCGATCAGCCGCATCGTCCGGCTCGAGCGGGGGTGGTCGAGCAGGTCGTTCGCCATCTTGAGGTTCGCCGGGAAGACCGCCGCGAACAGCGCTGCCGCCGCCCAGCCCGAGGCACGGCGGGTGGCGGGGAACGCGAGCCCGGCGGCGATGCCCAGCTCGGCCACCCCGGAGGCCAGCGTGGTGAGCCGAGGTGGTAGGGCCTCCGGCACGATCCGGTCGAAGTGGGTCGGGCGCAGGAAGTGCATGGTGCCCGCCGCGCCGAGGGCCACTGCCAGGATGGTGGCCGTGCGGTTGGCACGTCGGATCCGCTCACGTCGTCGCATGTGCCCCATCGTGCCCGCTCGTCCTCGGAAGCAGCCGGAGACGCTGCTCACGTCAGTGCGGTCGCGACGAGGTCGAGGACCGCCGTCGCCACCTCGGCCTTCGTGCCGGAGGTCTCGCGGACCACCTCGCCACCGGGCACCAGGACCTCGATCGCGTTCTCCTCGCGCTCGAAGCCGGCCGACCAGCCGACGTGGTTCACGACGAGCAGGTCCGCGGGCTTCCGGCTGATCTTGGCGCGACCGAGCTCGATCCGCGCGTCGCGGTCGGGCTCGGTCTCGGCGGCGAATCCGACGATGATCTGCCCGGTCCGCCGCGCCGCGACAAGGTCGGCGAGCACGTCCGGGTTCCGCACCAGCTCGAGCGTCATGCGCTCGCCCTGCGCGTCCTTCTTGAGCTTCTCGGTGAGCACCTCGGCAGGTCGGTAGTCGGCGACGGCGGCGGTCATCACGACGACGTCGGCTTCGGTGGCGGCGGTGTGCACGGCCTCGGCGAGCTCGAGTGCGGACCCGACGGGCACCACGGTCGCGTCCAGCCCGGCGGTCAGCGAGCCCTCGACGTTCGCCGCGACGAGGGTCACGGATGCGCCACGACGGACGGCGTCGGCGGCGATCGCGATCCCCTGGCGGCCGCTCGAGCGGTTGCCGACGAACCGCACCGGGTCGAAGGGCTCGCGGGTGCCGCCCGCGCTGACGACGACGCGGACGCCCGCAAGGTCGCCCTGCTCACCACGGGCCCCGGTGCTGGCAGCGGTGCCGGTCTCCGCACTGCGGCGGCCGGCCGGGGCGGGGTGCTGGTCGAGCACGGCGAGCGCGGCGACGACGATGTCCTCGGGCTCCGCCATCCGACCGATGCCCGCGTCGTCGCCGGTGAGCGCGCCGACGACCGGGCCCACCAGGTGGACGCCGCGCTCACGCAGCGTGGCGACGTTCGCACGGGTCGCGAGGTGCTCCCACATCTGCGGGTGCATCGCCGGGGCGACGACGACGGGTGCCTCGGTCGCGAGCAGCGTCGTGCCCAGCAGGTCGCTCGCCAGGCCGTGCGCCATCCGCGCCAACGAGTCGGCGGTGGCTGGTGCGATGACGACCAGGTCCGCCCGGCGACCGAGCGCGACGTGGCGCACCTCGGCGACGTCGTCCCACACGCTCGTGGTGACGGGGTTGCGGCTGAGGGCCTCGAGCGTCGGCAGCCCGACGAAGCGCAGGGCGCCCTCGGTCGGGACGACGTGCACGTCGTGGCCGCGCTTGACGAGGTCGCGGACGACCCCGACGGCCTTGTAGGCGGCGATGCCCCCGGTGATCCCCACGATGACGGTCAGGGCGCGCTCTGCTGCTGCGTTCACCTGGCTCACGCTACCGGGGCCACGTGCGAGGATCGACGGCATGTGCACCGTCGTCGTCCGCGTCGACCCCGGGTCCGCGTGGCCCGTCACCGTGCTCGCCCTGCGGGACGAGTCGCCCGAGCGCCCGTGGGACCCGCCCGCTGCCTGGTGGCCGGACCGGGACCCGGACCTCCGTGGTGTCCGTGACCGCTCCGCCGGTGGTGCGTGGCTCGCCGCGTCCGACCGCGCCGGCCTGGCCGTGGTGCTCAACCGCGCCGAACCCGTGACGAGCGTCGACGGCACGTGGACGACCCGCGGCGTGGTGCCGGTGGACGCCGTCGCCGACGACCTGCTGCCCGGACACGACGGCACCCTGCCGACCACCCGGGCCTTCAACCTGGTGCGCGCCACGGCCGAGGGCGCCTCGGTGCTGACCTGGGACGGTGAACAGGTCCGCACCACCGACCTCGGCCCCGGCGTCCACATGGTCACGCACGGTGCGGCCGACGACCCCGCGGCGCCGCGCATCGGTCGGTGGCTCGAGGCCTTCCGCGCGGTCGAAGCCCCGGCCGGCCCGCCGGTGCTCGGCCCGTTCGACGAACTCCGCGCCGTGGACTCCGGTGGCGACGCCGGCGACGGCTGGGGCGGCTGGTTCGGCGTGCTGGCGGAGTCCGCGGCGCTGCCGAGCGACCACCCCGACGCGATCCTCCGCGACGTGCACGAGGCCGAGGGACACATGACGACCCTGTCGATCGTCGCCGCGGCGATCGCGCCGGGCCGCACCGTCCTGCAGCACGCCCGCCTGACCGAACCCGGGAAGCTGGACGGGTCGGTGGAGCTGCACCGCGCCTGACGCTGGCGACGCTCCGGGCCCGCCCCGGGCCTCCCGCGAGACGCCGGCGTGCCCGTTCGACGCCGCCAGGTGCGCGAGACGCCTCCGGATTCAGCGGCGTCTCGTGGAGCTGGAGGCGTCCTGGCGAGACGCCGGCGTCTTGGCGAGACGCCGGAGTCTTGGCGAGACGCCGGCGTCTCTGCTAGAGCGGCGGGCGCGTTCCGGTGAGGTCCTCGGCGACTGCCCAGAGCGAGCGGGCGAGGTCGGCACTCCGCGCGGACCCGGGGATCGACACGGTGGTGGTCGGACCGGTCATGCCGAACGGACCCGAGGGGCCGTAGTACGCGCCTCCTACGGCGTTCGGCCCGACGGCCGCGTAGAGCAGCGGCTCGGTGCCCTGCTCGACGGCCTGGGTGAACGGCAGGGCGCGGTTGCTCGACCGCACCGGCTTCGACCGACCGAGCGAGCGCCCTGCGGCCTGCAGGTTCGTCCGGGTGTAGCCGGGGTGGGCAGCGGTGCTGACCAGGGGCACGTCGGCCTCGACGGTCAGGCGGTGCAGGTGCAGTGCGAGCAACAGGTCGGCGAGCTTCGACTGCGCGTAGGCGCGCCAGCCGTTGTAGCCGCGCTCCCACTGCAGGTCGGCGAAGCGGATCCGGCCGGGGATCGCGGCGAGGCTCGACATCGTGACGACCCGGGGTGCCTCGGCCAGGGGACCGTCGGCGAGGGGCGTGCGCGCACGCAGCAGCGACGGTAGCAGCAGGTTCGTCAGGGCGAACGGGCCGAGGAAGTTCGTGCCGAACTGCAGCTCGAATCCGTCGACGGTCTCGAAGCGCTCCGGCGGCGCCATCACGCCGGCGTTGTTGACCAGGACGTCGATCGGACGTTCCTCGTCGACGATGCCGCTGGCGAAGCGGCGGACGCTCGCCAGGTCGGCGAGGTCGAGTTCGCGGACCTCCACGTCGGCTCCGGGGTTAGCGGCGCGGATGCCGGCGGCGGCGGTCTCGCCCTTCTCGGTGCTGCGGACGGCGAGCACGACGCTGGCGCCGGCTCCGGCGAGGCGCAGGGCGGCCTCCTGTCCGGTGCCGCTGTTGGACCCGGTGACGACGATGCGGCGTCCGGTCTGGTCGGGGAGGTTCGGCATGCGGGTGACCGTACTCGTCCGGGCTGGCCGACCCCGGCCCGGGCCCGACCCCGGCCCGGGCCCGGCCCGGGACCGTGCCGACCCGGTCGCCGACCCCGTGCGCGCACTCCGCCGCCGTGCTATGTTGATGCAAACGCATGGAAGTGCGACCAGGAGGACACCATGAGCAACGCATTCGGCACCGACCGTCCCTCGGACGTCCCGCCGCCCGCACCCGACCGGATCGGACCGCTGCAGCTCGGCCTCGACACCTTCGGTGACGTCACCGAGCGCGCCGACGGTAGCCTGCAGTCCGACGCGCAGAGCATCCGCGACGTCGTCGACCAGGCCGTCCTCGCCGACCAGGTCGGCGTCGACTTCATCGGCGTCGGGGAGCACCACCGAGCCGACTTCGTCGTGAGCGCCCCCGAGGTCGTCCTCGCCGCGATCGCCGCCAGCACCGAGCGCATCCGGATGGGCTCCGCGGTCACCGTGTTGTCCTCCGACGATCCCGTCCGCGTGTACGAGCGCTTCGCCACCGTCGACGCCCTGTCGAACGGTCGCGCCGAGGTCATCCTGGGGCGTGGCTCCTTCACCGAGTCGTTCCCGCTGTTCGGCTACGAGCTGAGCGACTACGAGGTCCTGTTCGAGGAGAAGCTCCAGCTCTGGGCAGCCCTGCGCGGCGGCGACGCCGTGACCTGGTCCGGCACGAAGCGTGCGGGTCTGGTCGACCAGGACGTCTTCCCGAAGCTCGAGCACGGTGCCATCCCGACCTGGATCGGCGTCGGCGGCTCCCCGCAGTCGGTCATCCGTGCCGCGTCCTACGGCCTGCCGCTGTTCCTCGCCATCATCGGCGGGCAGCCGGCCCAGTTCGCCCCGTTCTCGCGCCTGTACCGCCAGGCCCTCGCGCAGCTCGACCTGCCGCAGCAGCCCATCGCGATGCACTCGCCGGGCTTCGTGGCCGCCACCGACGAAGAGGCCGCCGAGCGCTACTGGCCGTACCACAAGGCCGTCACCGACCAGCTCGGCCGGGAGCGCGGCTGGCCGCCCCTCGACGTCGCCGGGTACCGCGCGAGCCTGTCGGCCGGCGGGTCGCTCTACGTCGGGTCGCCGGAGACCGTCGCCCGGAAGGTCGCGCGCAACATGCGGATCCTCGGCGCCTCGCGCTTCGACATGCGGTACGCCACGGGTCGTCTGCCGCACGCCGACATGATGCGCTCGATCGAGCTCTACGGCACCGAGGTCGCACCCCGCGTGCGCGAGCTGCTGGCGCAGCCCGTCCCCGTCGCCTGACGGCCGCGGGCCCGTCCGGGGTCCGGTCCGGTTCGGTCCGCAAGACACCGGTGTTCGCGCTCCACACCACCCTTCACGGGTGTTCGGAGCGTGGACACCGGTGTTTTGCGTTCAGGTTCCGTCTGACACGGCCGCGCAGGCAACGGCCGGGAGGCCCGGGGCGGCCGCCGAGATCGGCTCACGGGGGCCGCGGGTACGGTCCAGGGCATGTCGTCACGCCCCGACCACGCCTCCGGTCCCGCTGCTGGTCACGCCTCCGACTCCGTCGTCGAACGCCGGTTCCGCGGCCGGATCATGGGCGTCGGCACCACCTCGGGCGTCCGGATCGTCGTCGGCATGTGGGACCGCTCGCCGTTCGGGCCGTTCACGGACGTGTTCCTCGAACTCCCCGACGGCACCAGCGTGCTGCTCGCACCGGACGAGATCGTCGCCGCGTACGTCTCCGGCACCTACCGCTTCGACACCGTCTCGGTCGTCGACGTCCGCGCCCGCCGCACCGCCAGCGGGCTCGAGCTGTCCGCCGGGGCGCTGCAGGCCTCGATCGACGTCGGCGGCATCTCGCCGCTCGGCCGGATCCTGCGCATCGTCCCGAAGCCGATCGCCCGCGACCCGCGCTGGCTCGCCGCGATCGACCCCGTGGCACGGCTGCTCGCGCCCGGGTCCGGTACCGCGGGCTCGGCGGGCAACGGCCGCCGCGAGTACTACGGCGTGACCGGGGCGCACGACGTCACCGGCGTGCGCGGGACCTGGGCGGGGGAGCCGCTCGGGGACCTTGCGCCGCTCGACCCGCCCGTGGCGTTCGGTTTCGCCTCGATGCCGAAGATCCCCCAGGTCGTCGACGTCGAGACCACGATCCGCGAACCCGCCTGACGCCGGCTGGCCCGCCCACGGTGCCGCCCGCCGGTTCCGTTCGTGCGCATGTTCCGACGATCCGCGCGTCGATCGACTCGTGTCCGGTCGCTCGATGCACACGCATCCGGTGCGTGTGCATGCAACGACGTTCCACCTGTCGATCGACGCGTGTGGTGTCGCTTCCTGCACACGCATGCACGGCTCGGAGGCCGGCGCGCGCCGGGCGGGGGCGGCGCGGCGGGCGTGCACCGGGCCTCCAGGCCGACCGCGACCGGACCACCTCGACGCGCGGGGCTGACGCGTCCAGCGCCGGAGGGGCACACTGGTCGGAACGGTACGGCCCCGAGCACCGACGGTCGCACGTCGAGCGGAGCGGGGCGCATGACGCAAAGGAGCACCATGACCGACACACAGACGGAGCAGCGCGCCGCCATCTCGGACATCGTCCACGGCGCCCACACGGCACTGCTCACCACGGTGAGCGAGGACGGGAACCTGCACGCCAGGCCCCTCGCGGTGCAGGACAAGACGTTCCACGGGACCCTGCGGTTCCTGGTGCAGGACGGCAGCGAGAAGGTCGAGGACATCGCGCGGAACCCGCACGTCAACGTCTCGATCGAGTCGCAGGGCGGGTACCTGTCCATCGCCGGGACCGCGACCGTGACCCAGGACGACTCGGTCGTCGACGAGCTGTGGTCCCCGTTCGCCGAGGCCTGGTTCCCCGAGGGCCGCCAGGACCCGTCGATCCGGCTGCTCACGGTCGAGGGGGTCTCGGTCGAGTACTGGACCCAGGACACCGGGCCGGTCGGCAGTCTGGTGCAGATGTTCAAGGCGGCGCTCGGCAAGCAGAGCCAGCCGGACACCGGCGACCACGGCACGGTCGAGCTCTGAGGCGACACGCCCGACGCGCGACGCCGTCGTCCTGTCCGGACGGCGGCGTCGCGTCATGTCGGGGCGCGTGCACCGGGCCGTCGCCTGCGAGGGCTGCGCGTCAGCCGCTCACGTCGCCTGCGAGTGCTCCGCGTCAGCCGCTCACGGAGGGCCGAGCAGCCACAGCACCGCGACCAGCACCGGCTGCCCGGCCAACGCGGCCGTCACGAAGGTCCACCGCATCCAGGGCTTCGCGACCAGCTCGGGCGACCCGAACAGCGGCGCGAGCGGCATGAGCAGCCGCGGGGTCGAGGCCATCGGCAGCGACACCGCGAAGATGTACAGCGCGTACGCGGCCGAGTACAGCACCGTCGTGGGCCCGAGCCGCAGCGTCGAGCGGCGGAGCAGCCAGATCGGGTACGCGACGAGCAGGAACACCACGATCAGGATCCCGCCCACGCCGAGCCAGCGGCCCGCGATGAGGAACCACGGCGTCAGCGGCACGAAGTCCACCCGGCCGATGAAGTTCACCCACCAGGACATCTCGGTCTCCAGGTAGGCGTTCGGCGTCCCGGTGGCGTGCGAGGCGATCACCGGCCAGGCGAGCCCGGCGAGGACCATGGTCAGGCCCGCGGCGACGACCCGGACCTGCTCGCGCAGCGGGAAGCCCTCGAGCACCCGGCCGGTCTCGCGCCGTGCACGGACCCACCGCACGAGTGCGACGACGCCGAGCACGAGCGGGATCGCCAGGGCACCGGGGCGGGTGAAGGCCGCGGCGACGCCGAGTGCCGTCAGGAGCCCGTAGCGCCGACGCTCCAGGGCGAGCAGCGCCCCGAACGACAGCGCGAGGAACATGCTCTCCGCGTACCCGACCTGCAGCAGGAACGACAGCGGACCGCAGCTGAAGAAGAAGACCGCCCACATCGCGGCGGCGTGCCCAGCGCGGTCCCGCACCAGGCGGTGCAGCAGGTAGGTGGCGAGCAGTCCGGCGACGATCGCGACGAGCGGTGCGCCGAGTTCGAACGGCACCCCGGTCGAGGCGGTCAGCGCCCGGATCGCGAAGGGGAACGCCGGCAGGAAGGCCCAGGCGTTCTGCGCGACGTTGCCGGCGGCGTCGAGCGGCAGCGCGTCCGGGTACCCGTGCAGCGAGATCTGCTCGTAGTACTGCCCGTCCCAGGCCACCAGGAACGCGCCGAACCCGTGCTCGTTGCCCCAGATCGCGTTGCCCGGCAGTGCACGACCGATGAGCGGGTACGCGAGCGCGAGCCACAGGGTCGACAGGACCCGGCCGCCCGTCCAGACGAGCAGGACCGCCGCCCACGCCGGCAACGAGGCAACGGTGTCCAGGACACGTCGTCGACCGCTGGCCGTGCCCGCGGCGACCACACCGGCGCTGTCGGTGCGGCTCACGCGCGAGTTCCTCGGCGTTCGGGTGGTCGGGTCGGCACCCGGCCAGGGTAGTCGGCCCGAGCATGAGGATCGCCCGGAACTGCGCCTGGAGGCCCGTCCCGCGTCATGTGCGCTACGTCGCGCCCGGTGGGCGGCCGGTGCGGCGTCCGGTGGGCGGCCCGTCCGTGACGGCGCGGACGTCCGCGGGCATAGTCTCGGTGGGCGATGACGACGACGGCGACGACACCCAGACGACGGACGCGCAGCACGGCGGTCGCCGTGCTGGTGGCCGGGACCTTCTTCATGGAACTCCTGGACGGCACGATCCTGGCGACCGCCGCCCCGGCCATGGGGCGTGACCTCGGGGTCGACTCCGCCGCGGTGGGCGTCACGATCACCGCGTACCTCGTGACCCTCGCGGTGTTCATCCCGGTGTCCGGCTGGCTCACCGACCGGATCGGTTCCCGGACCGTCTTCGCCGGTGCCATCGCGCTGTTCACGATCGCGTCGGCCCTGTGCGCGCTGTCCACCGGGCTGGTCGAGCTGACGCTGTGGCGCATCCTGCAGGGGCTCGGTGGGGCGCTCATGGTGCCCGTCGGCCGGCTCGTCGTGCTCCGGAGCGCCGGGCGCGAACAACTCGTCACCGCCATCGCCATCCTGACCTGGCCGGCCCTCGCCGCACCGATCATTGCGCCGTTCATCGGCGGCGTGCTCGTCGAGACGCTGTCGTGGCACTGGATCTTCCTCATCAACATCCCGCTCGGCGTCGTCGCCTTCATCGCCGCCCTGGTGCTCGTGCCGCAGGAGCGTGCGGCGCAGCGGGTGCCGTTCGACTGGTTCGGGTCGCTGCTCGCCTGCGTCGGGCTCGGCTCGCTCGTGGTCATGGCGTCCTTGCTCGCGCTCGACGTCGTGCCGGTCACCGCGGTCGTCGTCTCCGGCATCCTCGGCGCGGTGTGCTGCTGGCTCGCGATCCGGCACTTCCGCCGGGCTCCGCACCCGATCATGGGGCTCGACGCGTTCCGGCTCGAGACCTTCCGGGTGTCGCACGCCGGCGGCGGCCTGTTCCGCCTGGCGGTGTCCGCGGTGCCGTTCGTGCTCCCGCTGCTGTTCCAGGACGCCTGGGGTTGGAGCGCCGTGCTCGCCGGGTCCGCCGTGCTGTGGGTGTTCGTCGGCAACCTCGGCATCAAGCCGATGACGACCCCGTTCCTCCGTTGGTTCGGCTACCGCCCGGTGATCGTCGTGTCGTCGGCCGTCGCCGCGCTGACCGTGGTCGCGATGGCGTTCATGACCGAGGACACCCCGTTCTGGCTGCTCGCCGTCCTGCTCGTCGTCAGTGGTGCTGCCCGCTCCGTGGGCTTCACGGCGTACAACACCATCGCCTTCGCCGACGTCGAGCAGGCCGACATGACCCCCGCGAACACGCTGTCGTCGACGCTGCAGCAGACCGCCGCGGGCTTCGGTGTCGCCGTCGCCGCCGTGGTCATCCGCGCGGCCTCCGGGCTGGGCGGCGACGGGCCGTACGCGGCCGCGTTCTGGGTCATCGCCGCCCTGCTCGTGGTCGCCTGCGTGGAGGGCATCCTGATGAGTCGCACAGCGGGTGACACCGTCCGCCCGGTCCGCCGTGTCCGCGCCTGATCCCGCCGCTGTCCGTTTCCGTCACGGTCACACGGACGAAACCCGGCAGGCGTTACAGTCTCAGCAACCGTCCGCGGTACCCGAGTACGGTGACCGCGGCAGGGTGACCGGAACACCCGGACAGGAAGGCAGCATGGCCGCGCCAGAGCAGCAGAGGACGATCGCATCAGAGCAGACCGTGCAGCCCACGCAGCTCCGTGTCGTCAGTTACAACCTCCGCGAGCACACCGCGAACAGCGAGCTCGCCGCACTGGCCGAGGCGTCCGACGCCGACGTCCTGTGCGTGCAGGAGTGCGACAGCAACGACCTCGCACCGTCGATCGGCGGCCTCTCGCTCGCCGCGTCGACCCGCACCAACCGACTCGGGCTCGCGATCTACAAGCGCGACGACCGCTTCGAGGTGCAGGACTTCAGCATCCACTCGCTGCAGAAGTCGCTGCACGACCGGGTCCTCGCACCCGCGCACGAACGGCTCATCGCGATGCACCTGCGCGACACCGAGGCCGATGCCGAGGTCGTCGTCGCCTCGTTCCACGCCTCACCGCTGACCGCGACGAACTCCCTGCGCCGCAAGCAGATCGAGGCCGCGCACCAGTTCCTGCGCGAACTTGCGAAGGACGTCCCCGCGGTCATGGTCGGCGACTTCAACTACCCGTGGTTCCAGACGAACCTGCGCCGCAAGATCGAGCAGGGCGGGTTCGCGTTGTCGCTGTCCGACCAGCCGACGTACCTGCGCTACCGCAAGTTCACGGGCCACTTCGACTTCGCGACGAGCGTCGGCCTGCACATCGCCGGCGTCGAGACCCTGCCGGCCGGCATCTCCGACCACCGCCCGATCCTGGTCCGTGCCCACTACGAGCACCCCGGCGAGACCGGCGCCGTCACCACCGTCGAGGCTCCCGCCGCCTGACACGCGTCGGCGGCCGCTCGTGTCGGCCGCCCAGGTCGCACGACATGCCGCGTGCGCATCGCCGCGTGGTCGCAAACTGTCGGTTGCGGGGGCGTCGGGCGACGGTTCGTGCGACCTCGGCGGAGATGAGCGGGGAGTCGTGACCGCTCGGCAGGGGGCCGTCGGGCGCGTCGGCGGCGTGTGCCGAGGTCGCACGACATGCCGCGTGCGTGCCGCCGAGTGGTCGCAAACTGTCGGTTGCGGAGACGCCAGCCGACACTTCGTGCGACCTCGGCGGAAGTGGGCGGGGAGTCGTGACCGCTCGGCAGGGGGCCGTCGGGCGCGTCGGCGGCGCGTGCCGAGGTCGCACGACATGCCGCGGGTGCGTCGCCGAGTGGTCGCAAACTGTCGGTTGCGGGGGCGCCGGGCGACGGTTCGTGCGACCTCGGCGGAGGTCAGCGGGAAGTTGCGACCGCTCGGCAGGGGGCCGTCGGGCGCGTCGGCGGCGCGTGCCGAGGTCGCACGACGTGCCATGTGCGCGGCCCCGAGTGGTCCCGAACTGTCGGTTGCGGGGGCGTCGGGCGACGGAGCGTGCGACCTCGGCGGAGATGAGCGGGGAGTCGTGACCGCTCGGCGCACGACGCTGGGCGCGTCCGTCCGGGCGGCGACGCACCGGAGGCCCAGTGCCGGTCTCGTGGACCGGCACCGGGCCTCCAGGCGGTTGCCCTCAGAACCCGCGAGCCCGCGTCAGCGACGCAGCGTTGCCCGCGCCAAGCGGTTGCCGATGAACTGGCCGAGCTGCACGATGACGACGATCGCCGCCACCGAGACGTAGACCACCCACCAGTCGTAGCGCTGCGAGCCGTAGGTGATCGCGTACTCGCCGAGTCCGCCGCCACCGATCAGCGCACCCTGCGCCGTCATGTCGACGATGCCGATGTAGATGAACGTGTAGCCGAGGATCAGGGGGCCGAGACCCTCGGGGATGAGCACGGTCAGCAGGATCGAGACCGGGTGCGCACCCGAGGCCCGAGCAGCCTCGACGACGCCTGGGTCGACCGACAGCAGGTTCTGCTCGACGATCCGGGACACCGCGAAGGCCGCGGCCAACGAGATCGCGAAGGTGACCGCGGGGACACCGATCGTGGTCTGCACGACGACCCGCGACAGCGGCGCGATCGCGGCGAGGAAGATCACGAACGGGATCGGGCGGATCAGGTTCACGAACACGTTGAGCACCGTGTACGCGGTGCGGTTGCCGAGGACGTTGCCCGGCCGGGTCGCGTAGAGCAGCAGGCCGAGCGCGAGGCCGATGACCCCGGCGATGACCAGCGAGATCAGCGACATCACGATGGTGTCGCGGATCGCGGCGAGGAAGACGTCGAACGTGTCGATCACGCTCTGGAACGAGTTGTTGTTCACGCGGCGGCCTCCTCGTCGGTCGTGACGCCGTCGGCGCGGAGTGCGGCGATCGCGCGATCGATGGCGTCGGGCTCGGCGCCGGGCGCGCTCAGTTCGTAGGTGAGCGACCCGATCCGACGCTCCCGGATCTCGCCGACCCCGCCGTAGACGAGCTCGGCGGTGACCCCGGCGGCGCGGAACGCGGCGTCGATGCGGTTCTGCAGCCCGGCCTCGTCGGTGATCTGCACCGTGACGAGCCGACCCGGGTGGCGGTCCCGCAGGCGCCGGAGCGTCTCGGGGGAGGGCCGGTCGTGCAGCGCGGTGCGGACGAAGCGCTGCGCGGCGCCGGTCTTCGGGGTCGAGAACACGTCGTAGACGTCCCCGACCTCGACGACCCGCCCCTGCTCCATCACGGCGACCCGGTCGGCGATCTGCCGGACGGCGTCCATCTCGTGTGTGATCACGATGATGGTGACGCCGAGCTCCCGGTTGACCCGGCGGAGCAGCGCGAGCACCTCGGAGGTGGTCTCCGGGTCGAGAGCGCTGGTCGCCTCGTCGGCGAGCAGCAGGTCGGGCGACGCGGCGAGGGCGCGGGCGATGCCGACGCGCTGCTTCTGGCCGCCGGACAGCTGCTCCGGGTAGGCGTGGGCGCGCTCGAGCAGGCCCACGAAGTCGAGCAGCTCGGCGACGCGACGGTTCCGCTCGGCCTTCGGCACACCGGCGACCTTGAGCGGGTACGCGACGTTTCCGGCGATCGTGCGGGACCGGAACAGGTTGAACTGCTGGAAGATCATCCCGATGTTGCGACGCGCCAGACGGCGGTCCCGCTCGGGGATCGCCGTCAGTTCGCGGCCCGCGACGGTCACCGTGCCGGAACTCGGCAGTTCCAGCGCGTTGACCAGGCGGACCAGGGTGGACTTGCCGGCACCGGAGTACCCGATGACGCCGAGGACCTCTCCCTGGTGCACGTCCAGGGAGACGTCCTCGACGGCCACCACGGTCTCGCCGGTGTCGGCGCGGCGGTAGTGCTTCGAGACGCCGCGGAGTTCGACGAGGACCGGCACTACTGCTTGGCCGCCTTCGCGTCCTGCTCGACCTGGGCGAGCTCGTCCTGCAGCTTCGAGGCGCTCTCGTCGCGGGCGACGGCCTCGGGCAGGTCCTTCGCGAAGGCCTTCTGCACGGCGTCGTCCTGGAACAGCTCCGCCAGGTCGAGGTAGGTCTTGTTGCCCTTGTCCTCGTCGCGGACGGCGAAGACGTTCACGTACGGGGCGGCGCTCGCACTCGAGGGGTCATCCTGGTAGATCGCGTCCGAGATCGGCAGGCCGGCGGCGGTGGCGAAGTTGTTGTTCACGACGGCGGCGGCGACGGAGCCCTGCTGCAGCGCGTTCGCAGTCTGCGAGGCGTCGAGGGGCTGGACGTCGACCTTCTTCGTCTCGATGTCGTCCGCGGTGGAGAACGCCGAGCCGCCGTCCTTCAGGGTGATCAGGTCGGCCGCCTGCAGGATCAGGAGCGCACGGGCCTGGTTGATGGAGTCGTTCGGGATCGCGACCTTGGCGTTCGCGGGCAGCTCGGACGGTTTGTCGTACTTCGTCGCGTAGAGCGGCAGCGGGTAGACGGCGGTCGAACCGATCGGCTGCAGGTCGTCGTTCGAGGTGACGTTGTAGTCCGCCAGGTACTGGATGTGCTGGAACTGGTTGATGTCCAGCTGACCGTCCTTGAGGGCGGGGTTCGGCAGCGAGTAGTCCGAGAAGTTCGTCAGCTTGACGGTGACGTTGAGCTTGTCCTTCGCGAGCTTCGTGTACGTGCTCCAGTAGCCGAGCGACTTGTCCGCGACACCGATCGTGACGGTCTTCGGGGCGGCGTCACCGGCGGCACCGGCGTCGTTGCTCCCGGAGCGGAGGGCGCCGACGACGACGGCGACGACGATCGCCACGACGACGATCGCGGCGGCGACGATCCAGCCGATCGGGCGCTTGCCCTTCGGCTTCTCGGGCAGTGCGGGGGCTGCGGACATGCTGGTGCTCCTCGTGGGCAGTGCGTGTGGGGGAGCCGCGGTGGTCCGCGGCGTGGAGACGAGTGTGACGTGCGGTCCACCCCCGGTGCGAGTTCCGTTCCGTCGTGTTACGCAGCACTCGACCCGTGCCGCCTGCGTGGGAGCACGCGTCCCGACACGACTTGGTTGACTCGGATCGTGCGCAGCATCGAACTCGTCCTCGGCCCGGAGTCGGACGCCGCCGTGCGGTCCGCCTGGCAGGCCCTGATCGACGCCGACCTGCCGAGCCTCGGTCGGCACCCGTCGCCGTCGAACGCCCCGCACGTCACCCTGGCCGCCGGGGACACGCTGCCCGTGCCGGCCGGGTTCCGCACGTCGGTCCCGACCGCGATCCGGCTCGGCGGGCTCCTGCTCTTCCCCGCGGGTGCCGGTCGGTCGGTCCTCGTGCGCGCGGTGGTCCTCGACGCGGCGCTCACGACCTTCCACGGCGAGGTGCACACGGTCGCGCCCGGCGGCGTCGAGACGTCGGTGCCCGGGCACTGGTCGCCGCACGTCACGCTGGCCCGCCGGGTGCGTGACGAGGACCTGCCGCGCGCCGTCGCTGCGCTGCGCGCCGTGCCGCTGCCGGAGACGCTCGACGTCGGCGGCGTCCGGCACTGGGACGGCGAGACGCGGACGATCACGCCGCTCGCGTTCACCACCGGCTAGCGGGGCACGGCCTGGAGGCCCGGCTCAGGTCCCGAGCACGCGCTCGCCGAACGCGGATGCGAACGTCCGCTCCGGGTCGGCCCGGGCGACGAGGTCGCGGAAGTCCGCCAGCCGCGGGTACAGCCCGGCGATCGCCGCGTGGTCGAGGGAGCTCATCTTGCCCCAGTGTGGTCGGCCGTCGAAGGCTGCGAGCCGGGACTCCAGGTCGGGCAGGATCGCGGCGACCTCGGTCGGGTGCTTCTTCCAGGTGAACGCGATGCAGAGGACGTCCTCGCCCTGGGTCGGGCTGAGCCAGAGGTCGTCCGCGGCCATCGTCCGGAGTTCGCAGACGTGCAGGTGCGGCTGGATCTGGTCGGCGAGCCCCCGGAGCGCGTCGAGGGCGGCCGCCGCGTGCCGGAGCGGGACGAAGTGCTCGCTCTGCACCTCGGACCCGTGGCTCGGGACGGACCCGATCGGGAAGTGCGGCAGGCGGTCCCACCACGGGCCGACCGAGCCGTCGCGCGCGGTCCGGTGGTCGTCGCCGGGGGTGCCGGGCAGGCGGCGTGCGCCGGCCAGGGTCTCCGGGACCGGCACGTCCTCGGCGCCCTCGGGGACGCGCGACTTCACCAGGACCTCGGTGATCGCATCGCCGAACACGGTGTAGGCGCACACCGAGTACGCGGCGGCGTGCACGTCAGCGACGTTCGCCGTGAAGGTGTCCCAGGGGATCGCGCCGTAGACGTCCTGGCGCATCCCGTAGGACGGTTCCACGTCGAGGGTCACCCGGGTCACGATGCCGAGCAGTCCGAGGTGCAGCACGGCACCGTCGAACGCGGGGTCCGTCCGGTCGATCGTCCGGGCGGAGCCGTCCGGACCGAGCACCTCGAACGCGCGCACCGCGGTGGCGAGCGAGCCCAGTGCCGTACCGGAACCGTGGGTGCCGGTCGCGACCGCACCCCCGACGGAGATGTGCGGCAGGGACCCCGTGTTGTGCAGGGCGAACCCGGCACGGTCGATGTCGGCCGCGACGTCGCCGTACCGGGTGCCGGCTCCGAGGGTCACGGTGCGGTGCTCGGCGTCGACGACCAGGTCGGTGGGGACGCCGGTCAGGTCGAGCAGGGTGCCTGCGGTGTCGGCGACGTCGTTGAACGAGTGCCGGGTGCCGAGGCCGTGCACCCGATCGGCGTCGGCCACGACCTGGGCGGCCTCGTCGGTCGACGACGGGCGGACGACCCGTTCGGCCGTGTACGTGACCGTGCCGGACCAGTTGAGCTCGCTCGTCGTCGACCGCATGGCGCCCACCCTGCCACGCGGTCCGGAGACGGGCGCGGGCCGGCGCCGGTCCCGTCACGGGTTCGGCGTCGGCCCGGCTCGTCGGTCGGTGCGCGAGGCTCGTCGGTCAGTGCACGGGCGGGGGCGTCGGCGCGCCCTCGGGCACCTCGGGCCGGCGGACGAACACCGACGCGAGGATGCCGAACAGCGAGATGATCGCGCCGACCATGAAGGCGGTGCCGACGCCCGACGCGGTGGCCACCTGGACCCCACGGGCACCGGAGCCCTCGACGGCGGTGGCCGCACCGATCGTCAGCAGCGTGACGAACAGGGCCGTGCCCGCCGCACCGGCGAGCTGCTGCGCCGTGCCGAGCACCGCGCTGCCGTGCGAGTACAGCTTCGGGGGCAGCCCGCCGAGCGCCGCGGTGAACAGCGGCGTGAAGGTCAGGGCCAGGCCGATGCTCAGCACCACGTGCGCACCGAGGACGAACCACACGCTGGTGTCGACGCCCACGGTGGAGAGCGCCCAGAGCACGGCGCTGACGATGATCGATCCGGGGATCAGCAGCACGCGCGGGCCACGGCGGTCGTAGATGCGCCCGACGATGGGGGAGAGCAGGCCCATCAGCAGCCCACCGGGGAGCAGCAGCAGGCCGACCTGCAGGACCTCGAGGCCGAGGACGCGCTCCAGGTAGATCGGCAGCAGGATGAGCGTGCCGAACATCGCCATGAAGCTCAGGCCCATCGCGACGATCGGCACCGTGAAGCCACGGGTGCGGAAGGTGCGCAGGTCGAGCAGGGCGCTGTCGGTGCGCTGCAGGCGCGTCTGCCGGACGATGAACACCGCGAGGGCGACGGCACCGACGACCAGGGCGGCCACCGGGACGAGCGGACCGGTCGTGCCGGCTTCACCGATGCTGGACAGGCCGTAGACGATGCCGCCGAATGCGAAGGCGGAGAGGATGACCGAGACGACGTCGATCGGTGCCTTGCGCGGCGTCGAGACGTTCTGCACCTTGACCATGCCGAGGATGAGCGCCGCGATCGCGATGGGCAGCACGAAGCCGAACAGCCAGCGCCACGAGAACGCGTTGAGGATCAGGCCGGAGATCGTCGGGCCGATGGCCGGAGCGACCGAGATGACGATCGAGATGTTGCCCATGATGCGGCCACGGTGTGCGGGGTCGACGAGGGTCAGGACCGTCGTCATGAGCAGCGGCATCATGATCGCGGTGCCGCTGGCCTGCACGATGCGGCCGACGAGCAGGACGGTGAAGCCCGGCGCGAGCAGGGCGATCAGCGTGCCGACCGAGAACAGGCCCATCGCCCAGACGAACACCGGTCGGGTGTTGAATCGCTGCAGCAGGAACCCGGTGATCGGGATGACGACCGCCATGGTGAGCAGGAAGCCGGTGGTCAGCCACTGGCCGGTCGCGGCGCTGATGTCCAGGTCGTCCATGAGCCGGGGCAGGGCCACGCCCATGATGGTCTCGTTGAGGATGACGACGAACGCGGAGACGAGCAGCAGCCCGATCACGAGTCGGGTCTCGGCAGCGGACGGCTGCGAGACGCTTCCCGTGCGGGGGGCGGAATCGACGGCCTGGGTCATGCGGGTGCTCCTGGTGGGTCACGACGGGTGGAACGGGTGTGGCGCAGGACGCGCAGACAGGCCAACTCCCTGAGTGGATGCGATTATTCCGCTTCGCTCCGACATCCGCAGGTGAACGATCGGTGCCGAGCCGGCCGGTCGTCGGCGCAGCTCCCATGCACGTCCGCTCAGTGCAGGATCGCGAACCCGTCGGCGTCGCCGTGCGGCACCACCGACCGCAGGGTGACGTCGGTCACGGTCGCCGACGGCGGCCCGGTGCGCAGGCACTCGACCAACGAGTCCACGGCGACCGAGGGTCCCTCTGCCTCGACCTCCACCGTGCCGTCCCAGAGGTTCCTCGCGTAGCCGACGAGGTCGAGCCCGTCCGCCTTCCGAGCGGTCCAGTACCGGAAGCCGACCCCCTGGACCGTCCCCGACACCACGGCATGCACCCTCGTCACCGTCGTCATGTCCTCCACGCTAACCGCGGCGGCCCCTCGGGAGTTTTCGGCCCCGTGACGATCTGTTTCCGGCTCGTGACGAGCGCACCGCGGCGACAGTGATAGTGTCATCCCAACCCGAACACTTCGAGTCAGATTGACACTATCTCCACCATGGACGAAGCAGGCATCCGCGTCGCGGTCTCCACCATGGACGAAGCAGGAATCCGCGTCGCGGTCTCCACCGTGATCGTCGCACTGCGCCCGCACCCCGACACCGGGGCCCCGGCGCTGTGGATGCCGCTCGTCCGTCGCGTCGCCGAACCGTTCGAGGGTTCATGGGCGCTCCCCGGCGGCTGGGTCGGCGACGACGAGGGGCTCGAGGACTCCGCGGCCGCCCGACTGCGCGAGACGACGAACGTCCAGCCGCGGTACCTCGAGCAGCTCTACGCGTTCGGGGACGTCGGACGATCCCCGAGCCGCGTGGTGTCGATCGTGTACTGGGCACTCGTGCACCCGGACGAGGCGAACGTCGTGCCCGACGACTGGAACGTCCGGTGGTTCCTGGCCGACGAGCACCCGCCCCTCGCCTTCGACCACGACCGCATCGTCGAGTACGCCCTGTGGCGGCTGCGCAACAAGATGTCCTACTCGCGGATCGCGCAGGCGTTCCTCGGTGACCGCTTCACCCTCGCCGAACTCCGCGGCGTGTACGAGGCGGTGCTCGGCCGTGCACTCGACCCCGCGAACTTCCGTCGGCAGGTCGAGAAGACCGACGCGGTCCTGCCGACCGACGAGACCACGAGCGGGGGTCGGCACCGTCCGGCCCGGCTGTACCGCTCGAACCCCGACCTGGCCTACGCGGACAACGGCCCGCTGCAGACCGGGGCCGATCAGCACCAGCAGCGGAACCGATAGGAAGCCCCGTGTCCATCGCCACGACGATCGAACTCATCTCCAACGGCAAGGCCGGCGGCAGCACCTGCACGCCCGATCTCGCCATGCCGACGTGGGAGTTCGACTCCCGCCCCGGGTACGGCCCGGGGTCGTCGATGTCCGACGTCATCCCGACGAGCGCTCCGCGCCAGGGCGTCCTGCCCGACGAGTACAAGACGGCTCCGACCGACGAGCTCCACGAGCGCATCGAGCGGGCGAAGGCCACCCTCGGCGACCGGGTCGTCGTCCTCGGGCACTTCTACCAGCGCGACGAGGTCGTCCGGCACGCGGACTTCCTCGGCGACTCGTTCCAGCTCGCGAACGCCGCCCTGACGAAACCCGACGCCGAGGCGATCGTGTTCTGCGGCGTGCACTTCATGGCCGAGACGGCAGACATCCTGGCGCGCGACGACCAGCGCGTGATCCTGCCGAACCTGGCCGCCGGCTGCTCGATGGCCGACATGGCCGACATCGACAGCGTCGAGGCCGCGTGGGCGGAGCTGACCGCGGTGTACGGCACCGAGCCCGACGCCGACGGCCGCGTCCCCGTGATCCCGGTCACCTACATGAACTCCGCCGCCGACCTCAAGGCCTTCTGCGGTCGCAACGGCGGCATCGTGTGCACCTCGTCGAACGCCGCGACCGTGCTCGAGTGGGCCTTCGAGCGTGGGCAGCGCGTCCTGTTCTTCCCCGACCAGCACCTCGGCCGCAACACCGCGAAGGCGATGGGCATCAGCACCGACCTGATGCCGATGTGGAACCCGCGCCTGCCGGGTGGCGGCAACACGGCCGCGGACCTGCTCGAGGCGAAGGTCATCCTCTGGCACGGCTTCTGCTCGGTGCACCGCCGCTTCACCGTCGACCAGATCGACCAGGCCCGCCGCGAGCACCCGGGCGTGCAGGTCATCGTGCACCCGGAGTGCCCGATGGCCGTCGTCGACGCCGCGGACCACGCCGGCAGCACCGACCTGATCCGGAAGACCGTCGCCGCGGCCACCGAGCCGACGACGTTCGCGATCGGCACCGAGATCAACATGGTGAACCGGCTCGCCGCCGAGTACCCGCAGCACACGATCTTCTGCCTCGACCCGGTCGTCTGTCCCTGCTCGACGATGTACCGGATCCACCCGGGCTACCTCGCCTGGGTGCTCGAGGCACTCGTCCGCGGCGAGGTCCTCAACGAGATCGTCGTCCCCGCCGACGTGCAGGCCGACGCAAAGGTCGCGCTCGAGCGCATGCTCGCCGCCAAGCCGCGCGGCTGAGACGCGGACCCGACCGAACGAGGGAGACCACCGTGCACGTCGTCATCGTCGGCTCCGGCATCGCCGGGCTGACCGCAGCGATCCGCGCCAGTGCCCTGCACGACGTCACCCTGGTGACGAAGGGGGCGCTCGCCGACAGTGCCACCGCGTACGCCCAGGGCGGCATCGCGGTGGCACTCGGTGCCGACGACTCCGCGGCGCTGCACCAGGCCGACACCCACGTCGCCGCGGCGGGCAGCGCCGACGCCCGGGCCGTCGAGGTCCTGTGCACCGACGGGCCGGCCCGCGTCCACGACCTGCTCGCCCTAGGGGTGCCCTTCGACCGGTCGTCGGATCCGGCGACCCTCGACCGGTACGGCGACGACCTCGCCCGCGGGCGAGAAGCCGCGCACGGCCGGTGGCGCGTCGTGCACGCCGACGGTGACGCGACCGGGGCCGCGATCGAACGCACCCTCATCGCGGCACTGCACCGACGGCACGTCACGATCCTCGAGCGCACGAGCCTGACCGACCTCGTTGTCCGCGGCGGCGTGGTCGTCGGCGTTGACGTCCTCGACCTCCTCGGGGAACCCCGCCGGCTCGATGCCGACGCCGTCGTCATCGCGTCCGGGGGAGCCGGACACCTGTACCGCGAGACGACGAACCCGCTGGTCGCGACCGGTGACGGGGTCGCCGCCGCCTGGCGCGCCGGCGCCGTCCTCGCCGACCTGGAGTTCTTCCAGTTCCACCCGACACGGCTCGCCGTCCCCGGTGGCGGCCTGGTGTCCGAAGCCGTCCGCGGTGAGGGCGCCGTCCTCCGCGACGCCGCCGGGCACCGCTTCATGACCGACGTGCACCCGGACGCCGAGCTCGCCCCGCGTGACGTCGTCGCCCGGGGGATCGCCGCCGCGGTGCGCGACCAGGGCGGCGCACCCGTGCTCCTCGACGCCACCGGCCTCGACGCCCGGTTCATGGTCACGCGGTTCCCCGGACTCACCCGGGCGACCCGCGCCGCCGGCTTCGACTGGACCCGCGAAGGCGTCCCGGTCGCACCGGCCGCGCACTACTCGATGGGCGGCATCGCCACCGACGCCGAGGGCCGCACCAGCCTGCCCGGACTCCTCGCCGTCGGTGAAGCCGCCTGCACCGGGGTCCACGGCGCCAACCGGCTCGCCTCGAACTCCCTGCTCGAGGGACTCGTCTTCGCGGTCCGCGCAGCGGACGCGGTCGCCGCACCGCGACCCGGCCTGCTCCGCCTGCGCGGGGACGCCGGTCTCCACGTCACCAGCGTGCCTCGAGCGGCCGACGCGATCCGTTCCTCCCGTCCGACCCTGCCTGGAGGCGCGACCCACCTCGACGACGTCGGTGCCGTCCGGCAGGCGGTCCAGTCCGTCATGACGGACCGCGTCGGGCTGCTCCGTGACGCCGTCGGGCTGGCCAGCGCACGCCGCGAGCTCGACGCGCTGACCGCGCCGACCGGCGGGGGCGTGCGCGAGCACGAGGACCGTGCGCTGCTCGACCTGGCGCGACTCGTCGCGCTCGCCGCCGAGGCCCGCACCGAGTCCCGCGGGGCGCACGCCCGCACCGACCACCCCGACACCGACCCCACCGCCCCGGCCTCGTACGCCTGGGTCGCCGACCACACCGACGCACACCCCGACGAGCACACGGACGAACGCACCGACGGCTCCGCAGTCGTCCCGCAGGAGGTACCCGCATGACCACCGACCCCGGCACCATCCCGCCGCACGCGCTCCGTCGCGTGATCGAGACCGCGCTCGAGGAGGACGCACCCTGGGGCGACGTCACCAGCGAGACCCTCATCCCCGCCGAGGCGACCGCGACCGCGACCCTCGGCGCGCGCGAGCCCGGCGTGCTGAGTGGCGGCGCGGTGTTCGTCGCCGTGATGCACGCCGTCGACCCGTCGATCCACGCCGTCGTGCACGTCGCCGACGGGACGCGTTTCGTCGCGGGCGACGTCCTCGCGACCGTGACCGGGTCGGCGCGTGCCGTGCTGCGGGCCGAGCGGGTCGCCCTCAACCTGGTGCAGCGGATGTCGGGCATCGCGACGACCACCGCGGCGCACGTCGCTGCCGCCGCGGGCACCTCGGCGCGGATCGTCGACACCCGGAAGACGACGCCCGGCCTCCGAGCACTCGAGCGGTACGCCGTCCGGTGCGGCGGCGGACACAACCACCGCACCTCGCTGTCCGACGCCGTGCTCGCCAAGGACAACCACCTGGCGGTGCTCCTGGCCGGCGGCATCGGCATCGGCGACGCGATCGCCCAGGCCCGCCAGCGGCTCGGGCACACCGTGCACGTGGAGGTCGAGGTGGACCGCATCGACCAGATCGAACCCGTCGTCGCTGCGGGGGTCGACACGATCATGCTCGACAACTTCACCCCGGACGAACTCGTGACCGGGGTCGGCATCGTCGCCGGACGCGCGCTCGTCGAGGCCTCGGGAGGCGTGTCGCTCGACACCGTCGCGGCGATCGCGGCGACCGGCGTCGACGTCATCTCGGTCGGGGCGCTGACCCACTCGGCGCGGGCGCTCGACCTCGGACTCGACATCGACGTCGCGGTGCCGGTGGAGCACGTCGCGGTGCCGACGGAGCACGTCGCGGTGCCGGTGCGGGACTAGCCGTGTTCTACCTGGACCGCGCCGCCACCACCCCGGTCCGCCGCGAGGTGCTCGAGGCGATGTGGCCCTACCTGACGGGGGTGTTCGGCAACCCCTCGTCGACGCACGGGGTCGGGGACGAAGCCGCGCGGGGACTCACCGCCGCACGGGCCGCCGTCGCCGGTGTGCTCGTGTGCCGGCCCGCCGAGGTCGTCTTCACCACCGGCGGCACCGAGGGGGCGAACACCGCGATCAAGGGGATCGCCCTCGCCGCACCCCGCGGTCGGCACGTCGTCACGAGCGCCATCGAGCACGAGGCGGTGTTGGAGAGCTGCGCGTACCTCGCCCGCTTCCACGACTTCGACGTCACCGTGCTGCCCGTCGGCCCGGACGGCCGCGTGGACCCGGCGGTGCTGCGCGCGGCCCTCCGCCCGGACACCACGCTCGTCTCGATCGCGCACGCCGACAACGAGATCGGCACCGTGCAGGACGTCCCCGCGCTCGCGGCGGTGGCGCACGAGGTCGGGGCGCGGTTCCACACCGACGCCGTGCAGTCCGCGCCCTGGCTGCCGATCGGTCTCGGGGCCCTGGGCGTCGACGCGCTGTCGTTGTCCGGGCACA
The DNA here is from genome assembly GCF_003234485.1 of Curtobacterium sp. MCLR17_034. Taxonomy (NCBI): domain Bacteria; kingdom Bacillati; phylum Actinomycetota; class Actinomycetes; order Micrococcales; family Microbacteriaceae; genus Curtobacterium; species Curtobacterium sp. MCLR17_034. The sequence continues at coordinate 246,587 of NZ_QKTH01000003.1, read as the reverse complement.
AGCTCGGCGCCCCGAAGGGCACCGGCGTGCTCGCCGTGCGCGCCGGGGTCCCGCTCGAGCCGCTGCTGCACGGCGGGGGACAGGAACGGGGGCGGCGGTCCGGCACCGAGGACGTGGCCGGTGCCGTGGCGGTGGCGACCGCCCTCGGGCTGGCGGCGGAGACGGTGCGGTCGGGGGAGGGCACGGCGACCACCGTGCGCGACGCGGTGCTCGACGGCGTGCTCGCCGCGGTTCCCGGCGCGTTCGTCACCGGGTCGCGGGAGCACCGGCTGCCCGGGCACGCGTCGTTCTGCTTCCCGGGCGTCAACGGTGAGACCGTCCTGCTCGAGCTCGAGCAGCGCGACGTGGTGTCGTCGTCGGGCAGCGCCTGTGCTGCGGGCAGCACCGAGGCCTCCCACGTGCTCACGGCGCTCGGGATCCCCGAGGACGTGGCCCGCACCGCGCTCCGCCTGACGTTCGACGCGGCCCTGACCGCCGACGACGTCCCGGTCGTCGTCGGGGCCATGGCCGACGCCGTGGCGACCGTCCGTGCCCTCGGCTGAGGTGTACTAGACGTTCTACTCCATCTCTGGGTACGTGTCCCCCCTTCTGCGGACAACCGATCTGCGTCAGAGTGTCGTCATGGCAAACGCGATGATGACCCGGACACGACGGGACGACCGCTTCCGAGCGGTGCAGCTCCTGCCGGCGCCGGCCACCCTCGTCGCGCTCGCCCTGGCAGCGCAGCACGACCTCGGCACGGCCCCGCTCGGGATCATCGCCGTGGTCGGAGCGCTCGCGACCGCCGGGAGTGCCCTGCTCCCGATGGTCCGGCCAGCCGCCGCCCACCGGTCGATGCCCGCACCGACCGAGACGGACCGGTACCGAGAGGACACCGAACACCCTTGAGGTCCACCACCGTGCGGTTCCCCTGAACCGAGCCGCGCGGTGGACCCAGACCGGATGTCGACCCCCTGATCGACGTCCGGCGCGGGGCGCGACGTTCCCCCTGTCGTCGTGTCCCGCCGTACACCGCGATCCCGCCGTGGGTCGACGTCCGCACCCCTGAGCGGCGTCGGTTCCCCTGCAGCCCACGGCGGGATCCGGTTCCCCGGTAGCGTCGTCGCATGCCCTCGTACCGTGCGACCCTGGCGATCGGCGCCCTCGCGCCCGGCACCGCCCCGGACGCCGTCCTGCCCGCCGCGGCCGCCCTCGTGCGCGAACACGCCGTGGTCGAGGCCGAGGACGTCCGGCTGCTCCGTGGTGTCCCCTGTGCCGTCGTGCGCTTCGAGGCCGAGGACGACCGTGCCGCCGCGGCCGTCCGCGACGCCGCAGTCGACGGGCTGCGGGACGTGGTCGTGATCCGCTCCGACGTCGTCACCCGGCGCGAGGGTGGTCGCTGGATCCCGGTCGCCTGACAGCCGGGCGGTCGCCTGACCGCCGGGCGGTCGCCTGACGGTCAGGCAGTGTGCGTCGCCGTCTCGGGGGTCCCCGGCCAGACGTAGTCCAGGTCGTCCGGCACGTCGGGGAACAGCTCCCGGTAGTGCTCCGGCGCCTTCTGCACGAGCTTCGACCGGTGCGAGACGTGCAGGGCCTCGTCGTCGTTCCACGGCGGGACCGGCACGTCGCCGCGCTCGTACGCCGCCAGGTCCTCCGGCACGCGGCCCAGGTCGAGCAGGGTCTTCTCGAGACACGTGTCCGCGTACCCGCGCTCGGCCCAGACGCGGCACGTGGCCTCCTGGTAGGCCATCAACGCAGGACGGTACCCACGCCACATCGCCGTCACCGGGTGGTGCTGCCAGCCGTAGTCGGGGAGCGTCAGTGCGCGCATCACCTGCAGGGTCTCGACGCGCTGCTTGCCGAGCCGCCGGTCGTCGAGGACCTCGGCGGATGCCCGGAAGTCGGCGTACGGCAGGAAGGTCTGCATGGCGCGGACGCTACCCCGACGGACTGGCACCCGACACATGTCGTCACGAACGTGCCGCCCGCCCCGGCAGCGTGTGAGCATCGACCGCATGAGCGGAGAACTGGTCGTCGGCGTCAGTGGCAGCCCATCGGACCCCTCGCGGACCTCGACCCTGGTCGCGGCGACGGTGGCCCGGTTGGCCGAGGAGATCGACGGCGCCCGGACCGAGACGATCGAGATCGGCCCGCTGCTCGCCGACCTCGGAGCGGCGTCTGGTCGCGAGACGATGTCCGACCGCACCCGGCGTGCCCTCGAGACGGTGGAGGCCGCGGACGTGCTCGTGGTGGGCAGCCCGGCCTTCCGTGCGGCCTACTCCGGCGCCTTCAAGCTCTTCTTCGACTGGGTCGGGCAGTACGACCTCGTCGACACCCCGGTGCTCCTGACCGCCACCGGTGGCAGCGACCGGCACGCCCTGCTCGTCGAGCACCAGATGCGCCCGTTGTTCGGGTTCTTCCAGTCCACGACACTGCCGCTCGGGGTGTTCGGGAACGAGCGGGACTTCACCAAGCGCGAGGGTGGCTACGACATCGCGAGCGTCGACCTCGAGCTCCGCATCGACCAGGCCGTGCGCCGGGCCGTGCCGCTCATCCGCGGCGGCTTCGCCACCGCCGGCCTGACCGACGTGCGGCGCCCCGCCGAGTTCTGATCCCCACGCCTTGCTCTTCCGGGCTTACCTGGTGCTTCCGGGCATACAGGGTCGAAAGTTCTCACCAGGTATGCCCGGAACCACCAGGCATCGCGCGTGCTTTGGGAAGGAACGGGCGCGACCAAGCGTGACCAGCAGGCGGACGGGAGGCCCGTGGCGACGCCGCCACGGGCCTCCCGTCCGGTCGTTGGCTCAGCCGAGCAGGGACGCGACGTGCGCGACCGCCAGGCGGTAGCCATCGGCGCCCGCGCCGGCGATGACCGCCGTCGCGGCGGTGGCGACGTGGTCGACGTGGCGGAACGGCTCGCGCTTCCACGTGTTCGACAGGTGCACCTCGACGACGGGGACCCACAGGGCCTCCACCGCGTCGTGCAGCGCGACCGAGGTGTGCGCGTAGGCGGCGGGGTTGATGACGACCGCGGCGAAGTCGTCGAGGGCCTCGTGCAGCCACTCGACCAGGTCGCCCTCGCGGTTCGTCTGGCGGAAGTCGGCCTCGAGCCCGTGCACGGCCGCCTCGGTGTGCACGATCGCCTCGATCTCGGCGAGCGTCACGGTGCCGTACTGCTCCGGGTCGCGGCGCCCGAGGATGTCGAGGTTCGGGCCGTTGAGGACGAGGATGCGCGACGCGTCGGTCATGGGCTGAGCGTAGCGAACCGGCGGAGCGCTGCGCGGCTCGGACGATGCATGCGCCGGCTATGTGAACGGTCACAAATCGGTGTAACGTCTCCGTCCGGGTCGGCAGAGTTGTCGACTGCAACACACTGACGTGGAGATGTGAATGGTTCTCGCTGCAGCGAACGAAGGGATCCGGCTCGACTTGGGCTGGGTCGACTACCTGATGATCATCGTGTACTTCGCGGTCGTCATCGGGATCGGGTTCACCGCCCGCAAGCAGGTCCGGACGAGCATGGACTTCTTCCTGTCCGGCCGCTCGATGCCGGCGTGGATCACGGGCCTGGCGTTCGTGTCCGCGAACCTCGGCGCCACCGAGATCCTCGGCATGGCGGCCAACGGTGCCCAGATCGGCATGGCCACCCTGCACTACTACCTCGTCGGCGCCGTGCCCGCGATGGTGTTCCTCGGCCTCGTGATGATGCCGTTCTACTACGGCTCGAAGGTCCGCTCCGTGCCGGAGTTCATGCTGCGCCGCTTCGGCAAGGCGCCGCACCTGGTGAACGCGATCGCGTTCGCGGTGTCGAACGTGCTCATCGCGGGCATCAACCTGTACGCGATGGCCATCGTCATCGAGGCCATGCTCGGCTGGCCGGAGTGGCTGGCGATCATCGTCTCCGCAGGCTTCGTGCTCGTCTACATCACCCTCGGCGGGCTCTCGAGCGCGATCTACAACGAGGTCATGCAGTTCTTCGTGATCATCGCCGGGCTCATCCCGCTGACGATCGTCGGCCTGCACCGCGTCGGCGGCTGGGACGGCCTGTCGAAGGCCATCACCGAGACCCAGGGCGTGCAGCACCTGCAGGCCTGGGCCGGCACCGGCTTCGGTGACGTCACCAACCCGATCGGCGCCAACTGGCTCGCCATCGTGCTCGGCCTGGGCTTCGTGCTCGGCTTCGGCTACTGGACCACGAACTTCACCGAGGTGCAGCGCGCGTTCTCGGCGAAGAACATGTCCGCGGCCCGCCGCACCCCGCTCATCGCCGCGATCCCGAAGCTCTTCATCCCGGCCATCGTCGTGATCCCGGGCCTCATCGCCGCGGCCGTCGTCGGCAACCAGTTCGCCGACGGCACGCTGACCTACAACGACGCGATCCCGAAGCTCATCCAGATGTACCTGCCGACCGGTGTGCTCGGCATCGCGGTGACCGGTCTGCTGGCGTCCTTCATGGCTGGCATGGCGGCGAACGTCTCGTCGTTCAACACCGTCTTCACCTACGACATCTGGCAGCGCTACATCCGCCCGAACATGCCCGACCTGCACTACCTGAAGACCGGCCGCTGGGTCACCGTCGTCGGCGTCGTGGTCGGCATCGCGACCGCGTTCATCGCGGCCCAGGCGTCGAACATCATGACGTACATGCAGACGCTGTTCTCGTTCTTCAACGCACCGCTGTTCGCCGTGTTCATCCTCGGCCTGCTGTGGAAGCGCATGACGACGCAGGGTGCGCTCTGGGGGTACGTCCTCGGCATCGTGACCCCGACGATCACCTGGATCGCCTACCTGGTCAACCCGGACCTGTTCGCCACCGCGACCGCGGAGACCCTGTACGGCGCGATCATCTCGTTCGTCACCGTGCTGGTCGTCGGCTTCGTCGTCTCGATGCTCACCAAGCCGAAGGACGAGAAGGAGCTCGGTGGACTCGTCTACGGCGTGGGCAAGATCGACCTGCACGGCGACTCGGTCGCGACGGACACCGCCTGGTACCGCTCGCCCGCACTGCTCGGCACCGTCGCGCTCGTCCTGTGCGTCGTCCTGTACCTCCCGTTCCTCTGATCCGCGAAGGAGACCACTTCTCATGAGTGACACCACCACCCCCGGCGCGATGACCGAGGAGCAGAAGGCAGCCCTCGTCCGCTCCACCCGCCGACTCGACCTGCGCCGCATCCTCGGCGGCCTGTTCGTGCTCTACGGCGTGATCACGACCATCGTCGGGATCGTGCACTGGAACACCGACCCCGAGAAGACCGGCGGGATCCACATCAACCTGTGGGTCGGGATCTCGCTGCTCGTCGGCGGCGGCCTGTTCTTCCTCTGGGACCGCCTGAACCCGGTGCCCGCCGAGGACATCATCGGCCAGGCTGAGTCCGAGTCGCACCAGCGTGCCGCGGGCGAGGGGCGCGAGCTGGCCTGAGGCTGCTTTGGTCGGGCGTCCCCGGCCAGACGCGGAACGACGAAGTCGCTGTCGGACGACAGCGGCTTCGTCGTTTCCGGCCGCGGCGGCCGGCGCCTTGACCGGGGCCGAGCGTTGCGGGTAGCATTGATATGTCGATCGGGTGCTGCTCGGTCGAAAGTGAGCCCCGGAGCATCCTGCAGCCAGCGCGGGACCGGGGTTTTGCGCTGTCCGGACCGTCACTCGGCCCGCACGACCTCCAATCGCACGTGCTCGCTCTCGGCGCCGTGCACGTGCATCCCGCAGGCGATGTCGGCGAGTGACAACAGCGGCTCCACACCGCCTCGGACGTGTTCGTACTGCAACTCTGCGCCGAGGCCCCGACCGCGGAGTGACTCCATCATCGAAGCATCACTCGCGTCGCGTGACGGCCCGCGCGACTCGAAGACCACGCGACTGACTCCTCGCTGATCGAGCTCCCAAGCAAGGCGCTCCAGGCACCGCCTGCGACGGCGTTCCGTCCGGGCCGGATGACCGGCGTAACGGACGACGACGATGGCGACGGCATGCCGCAGGAGGGCGAGCCATGAGAGTCGCTGTTCTCCGAGTGCCTCGTACCAGTGCAGCTTCCGCATCCGCCGAGGGGTCGCCCGTCGAACCGCCTCGCGGGCTTCGTCCTCGCCGTTGATCCGCATGATCACCGCAGCGAGGACGTACGCGGTGTGGTCCCGTCCACCACCGGGTTCTGACTCGTCCACGTACGCCCGCATCCGACCAGCATGTTGTGTACCGGTTGGTTCCCCCACGAAACGGTTGCGCGCTGGACCGGGTGGGTCCAGGTTGAGCGTGACGAAAGGAACCGCCATGGACACGATGGTCTTCATCAACCTGCCCGTCACGGACCTCGAGCGCTCGAAGGCGTTCTACGAGGCACTCGGGTACTCGATCAACCCGGCGTTCAGCGACGACACCGCGGCGTGCGTGGTGGTGTCCGACACGATCTCCGTCATGATCCTGACGACGGCGAAGTTCGCCGAGTTCACGGACAAGACGATCGCCGACGCCGACACGATCGAGGTCATCAACTCGCTCAGCGCCCCGTCGAAGGAGGACGTCCACCGCATCGTCGACGCCGCGGTGGCCGCCGGCGGCACCGAAGACCGCCCGGAGATGGACCTCGGCTTCATGTACCAGCGGAGCTTCACCGACCCGGACGGACACCGCTGGGAGTACGTGTGGATGGACGAGCAGGCGACGCAGGACGGCCCGCCCGCCGAGTGAGTGATCGGCTGTCGGCGGCGCCCGCCAGGATGGTCGCATGAGCACCGAGCCCGTCGACGCCCCGCCCGTGCCCGACCTCGTCACCGGCGACGACGGCCTCGCCCGGCCGGTCTGGGCGTCGTCGGACGAGCTCCTCCGCGAGTACTACGACACCGAGTGGGGCATGCCCGTCCGCGACGAACGCGGGGTGTTCGAGCGGCTCTCGCTCGAGGCGTTCCAGTCCGGTCTGTCGTGGCGCACGATCCTCGCCAAACGACCGGCGTTCCGGGCCGCCTTCGCGGACTTCGACGCCGACACCGTCGCAGCCTTCGTCGAGGACGACGTCGCACGGCTCATGGCCGACGCCGGGATCGTCCGGAACCGCGCGAAGATCCTCGCGACGATCACCAACGCGAACGCCACGATCGCCCTGCGGCAGGACGGCGGGCTCGCCGACTTCGTGTGGTCGTTCCGGCCGGCGACCACGCCCGAGCCGCGGTCCTCCGCCGAGGTCCCGACGAAGTCCGACGAGTCCCTCGCCCTGTCGAAGGCGCTGCGGAAGCGCGGATTCGCCTTCGTCGGACCGACCACGATGTACGCCCTGATGGAAGCGCTCGGCATCGTCGACACCCACCTGGTGGGCAGCCACCGGCGCGGGACCTCCGGCATCTGGGGCTGACAGGCGAGCCCAGTCCAGCCCAGGAGCACGAGCAAGCACGAGCCAGCCCGCCCATGACGCACGTCCTCGCCGGGACTATGGTCACGACATGGCCGACGACTTCCGGATCGCGTTCCTGCTGTTCCCGCACCTGACCCAGCTCGACCTGACCGGTCCGGCGCAGGTCCTCAGCCGCGTGCCCGGCGCACGCGTCGAGTACGTCGCGGCGACGCTCGACCCGGTGCCGAGCGACTGCGGCTTGGCGCTCGTCCCCACCGTGACGATCAGGGATGCAGGACCCGCGGACGTGCTCGTGGTGCCCGGTGGTGACGGTGCCTTCGACGCGATGCTCGACCCGGACGTCGTGGCCTTCGTGCGGCGCCAGGCCGAGCACGCGACGTGGATCACCTCGGTGTGCACCGGTGCCTTCGTGCTCGGCGCCGCGGGGCTGCTCGCCGGCAGACGCGCGACGACCCACTGGGCCTCGAAGCCGATGCTCGAGGCCTTCGGAGCGCAGCCGGTGGACGCCCGGATCGCCCGGGACGGCGCCGTCGTCAGCGCCGCCGGGGTGAGCGCGGGCATCGACATGGCGCTGTGGCTCGCCGCCGAGCTCGCCGGACAGTCCGCGGCCGAGGCGATCCAGTTGCAGATCGAGTACGACCCGCAACCGCCGTTCGACCGCGGGTCGGCCGAACGCGCCGACGCCGTCGTCGTCACGCGGGCCCGGGCAGCAGCCGAGGAGTCGCGCGGCGCGAGGGTGACCCGCGCCGCCGCAGCCGTCCTGCGCTGACGCGGACCTTCACACGGTCACGAATCCCCGCTGGTGTCCGCCGAGTGGTCACGACACGTCGTTCCGGGCGCGGCCAGTCGACACTTCGTGACCGCTCGGGGCCATGCACGCGGGGTGTTGTGACCCGAGCAGCGGCAGCAGCAGCAGCCGCCGCCGCGCGGCCGCCGCGGGCTAGACCAGCGGCTTCCGCATCTGCGCCGACGTCACCTGGTACCCGAGCGCCGCGTAGAGCTCCTGCGCCCCGGTGTTGTAGCCGAACACGTTCAGCCCGATGCTCGTCGCACCGTGTTCCGCAGCGACGCGGTGCCCGAGCTCGAGCGCCCGCCGTGCGTGCCCGCGGCGCCGGTGTGCCTCGTCGATCTCGACGTTGAACACCCACCAGTCGGTGCTGCCCGGCGTGAGCGGTCCGATCCACAGGTACCCGATGACGGTGTCGTCCTGGTCGGTGACGTCCCACACGAGGTGCCCGTCAGCGGGGGACCCGCCCGGGAACCAGCGGTCCCGTGACTGCTGCTCGTTCGCCTCGGCCTGCTCGCGGGTCTCGCCCGCCTGCATCCGCGACTCGACGTACTCGGCCATCGTGCGCTGGAGCCAGGCCGGGAGGCGCGTGGCCGGCATCAGTGCCAGCCGCGTGTCCGTCATCGGTTGCCCTTGGAACCCCGGCTCGGCTTCCCGCGCATCTTGCCGCGTCCGGGTGTCGGCCCCTTGCCGGTGTTCGACTTCTTGCCGGCGCCGGACTTGCCGCTGCCGGGGGACTTCGCCTTGGCCTTGCCGCCGGCGCCCGCGGCGCCGCCCTTGGAACCCGACGCACCCGACCCGCCGGACCCACCCGACCCGCTGGACGAGCCCTTGGCACCCGACCCTGCCTTGGCACCGCCACGAGCCGGACGCGAGTCGTCGTCGGCGTCGCGATCCGGGCCTCCTGGCTGGCGCGAACTGTTGGCGGTCCGCCCGCGCACCACGCCGATGAACTCCTCGGTGGTCTCGGTGGCGTCCTCGTCCCGCCAGACCAGCGCGATGCGCGTGCCCTCGGCGTCCATGAGCGGACGACCGACCAGGTCCTTGCGGCTGGCGGCGCGGAACAGCGACTGGGGGAGCACGACGACGCCGACGTTCGCCTCGACCAGGTCGAGCGATCCGTCGATGTCGGCCGGAACCGGTCCGGCGTCGATCACGTGGACCTCGGCGTCGGCGAGGTCGACCTCGGCGAGTTCGGCGAGGGGGGAGTCCTTGGGCATCGCGACGACGGCCGTCTCGGTCCAGAGCGGGATGGCGTTGTGCTGCTCGGACACGGGCATGCGTGCGAAGACCATGTCGGCCTCGCCGGCCAGCGTGTCGTCGACGTCGTCGGCGCCGATCGGCCGCAGCCGGAGCTCGATGGAGGGGAAGCGTTCCCGCCAGACACGGGCCCACTTTGCGGGGGAGACCCCCGGCACGAAGGCGATGGTGAGAGCCGCGGTCATGCAGACGAGCATAGGGGCCGTACCCTTGTCCTCATGGCGCAGGAACAGACCATGAAGCCCGAGACGGCTGCGAAGAAGCTCGGCATCTTGCTGACGGCGGCTCCGGAGTCCTTCCAGAGCGCTCCCCTCACGCGGACCGCCTTCGACGAGCTCCGCACCGAACCCCCGACCTGGCTCGAGGACCTCCGACGCGACGGCCCGCACCCGCGACCCGTCGTGGCGCAGAAGCTCGGCATCTCCATCTCCGGCCTGAGCCGTGCGGGGATCGACGACGCACTGACGACGGCGGACATCAAGACGCTGCTCGAGCAGAAGCCCGAGTGGCTCGTCCGTGAGCGTGCGACGCAGGCCGCCGTGCACGCCGAGAACGCCCGCGTGAAGCAGGAGCGCGCCGCCAAGGCCGCTGCCCGCGCCGAGGACTGACCCCACCCCGCACCACTCCGCCGCACCGAGGACGTCCCACGTGCACGAGACCGTCGCCGACGCCATGCTCGTCGTGCCGCAGTTCGCGTCGGTGTGCTGCATCGTCGGTGACCGCTACCGACCGCGCCCGGGCGTGATCGTGCCGGCGGGCGTGATGCTCGTCGCGATGCTGATGCCCGTCGTCGACGCCGGAGCGGTGTGGACCCTGTTCGCCGCGACCCTCCTGCTCCTGCTCGCGCCGCTGCCCGTGATGCGTCGCCGCCGCGCCGACGGTCGCCGCGCGGAGCCGATGGACGTCCACCGCGCGCTCTCCGCCGTCGTGATGGCGGGGATGCTGCTGATGGGCCACGCCTCGGGTGTCGCCGGCGACCACGCGGGGCACGGCATCGCACTGTCCGCGGTGCTCGGCGCCGGCGTGATCGGCTACTGCGCGTTCAGCGGTTGGCTGCTCCGGTACGAGTGGGGCCGTGAGGACCGGCGGGCCGTCCGCAGCGGCGAGGTCTTCGCGATGACCGTCGCCGTGGTGGGCATGACCCTGGCGATGTAGCCCAGACCGTGCCGGCGGCGGCAGCGACGGCGAGAGCGGTTGCGTCAGTCGCGCGCGGCGCTGTCCGTCTGGGCGTCCGCCGCGTGCGTCACCCGCTGCTTCGCCGCCTGGATCGTGTCCTTCGGCACCGGCGGCACACCCCGCCGGATCCCGCGCAGGCCGACGACGAACAGGATCGCGGTCACGATCGCGAACACGACGAACGTGATCCCGGTGGCCGCCCACAGCGGCAGCGCGAGGGCGAGCAGCGCCACCGCGAAGCCGGCCAGCGCGACCAGGGTCGTCAGGGCGAACCCGACGGCCACCCCGGTGAGCACGAGCCCGGTCTTCGCACCGCTCGCGCGCTCGCCGATCTCGCGCCGCGCCGAGGCGACCTCCTCGCGCACGGCGCGCAGCACCGGCTCGAGGGCCTTCTGCACGAGTCCGGCGGTCACGGTGTCGCGGAACGACGGCCGTCCGGGAGTGGTGCTGTCGTCGTGGTCGGTGCTGCTCATGGGGTCTCCTGTCCGGGCGCGGCGGTCCGCGTCCCCTGACGGGACGCGACCGGTCCGATGATCGTCACGCTGACTCGCGTGCGCCCGGTGCGTTCCCAGGTTGCGCAACGGACGGGAGGCCCACCCCGCGTCGTCGACGCTGGACGGGCCTCCCGGGTGGTCGGGCCCACGGCCCTACTCGGCGACCTCCTCGAGGTCGTCGATCCCACGGGCGGCGGCCGCTGCGCGGCGAGCGCGCATCGACGGCGCGGCGACGGCGGCGAGCACGGCCACGACCGCCACACCGGTGCACGCCCAGAAGCCGATGGTGAAGGCGTCGTCGGTGGGCAGTCCCTGCGGCGTGCTGTGCGAGGTGATCAGCGCTGCGATGACGGCGGTGCCGACGCTCGAGCCGATGGTGCGGACGACCGTGTTGGCGCTGATGGCCTCACCGGTCTGGTTCGCGGGGACGCTCTCGATGATCGCGTTCGAGCAGGCGGCGAGAGCCATGCCGATGCCGATGCCGGTCAGGACACCGGAGGCCACCACCTGCCACAGCTCGGCGTGTGCGATCGCCGGCAGCACGAACGCGGCGACGATGGCGAACCCACCGATGAGCATCGGCGGCTTCGGGCCGACCTTGCGCACCAGGATGCCCGCGATCGGCCCGGCGACGACCATCATCACGACGGTCGGCAGCAGGAAGAGACCGGCCTGGGTGACGTCCTTGCCGAAGCCGTAGCCGAGCGCCGTCGGGAGCTGCAGCAGCGTCGGCACGAGGACGAAGGTGCCGAACATCGCGAACCCGAAGACGAGTGCGACGACGTGGGCGGTCCAGACGCCGCGGACCGCGAAGAGCCGGACGTCGATGAGCGGCTCGGCGACCCGGAGCTCGACCAGGACGAACACGACCAGTGCGACGGCGCCGAGGGCCAGCAGGCCGATGGTCTTGCCGTCGCCCCAGCCCCAGGTCTCGCCCTCGCTGACGGCGAGCAGGATGGCGACGAGCGACACCGCGAGGACGAACGTGCCGGCCATGTCCAGGCGACCGGGCTTCCGGACCGGGGACTCCGGCATCCCGAAGACCGCACCGAGCAGTGCGATGACGACGAGCACGGCGGGGAGCCAGAACAGCCAGTGCCACGACAGGTGCTCGACGATGGGCCCGGCCGCGACGATGCCGACACCGGCACCGATGCCGAAGATCGCCGACAGCAGACCGATCGTGACGCTGACCTTCTCCTTCGGCAGCTCGTCACGCACGATGCCGATCGACAGCGGCATCACGGCTCCGGCGGCGCCCTGCAGCGCGCGCCCGACGATCAGGACGCCGAGGTTCGGTGCGAGGGCGGCGAGCACGGCGCCGACGAGCAGGATCGACAGCACGACGATCAGGACCTTGCGCTTGCCGATCATGTCGCCGAGGCGACCGAGGATCGGCGTGAGCACCGAGGCGGAGAGCAGGTACGCGGTGAGCACCCAGCTCGTCGCACTGGTGGAGGCGCCGAGGTCCTGCCCGATGGTCGACAGTGCCGGGGCGACCAGTGACTGCAGGACCGCGAAGGACAGGCCGCCGAGGGACAGGTAGACGATGATCGCCGTGCTGTTCGGCCGGCGTCCGTCGGTGGTGGGGTGCGAGCCGGTGCGTGGGCTCTGCATGGTGTCGGTCATCGTGCTCCGTGTCGTCGTGGTCGTCGATGTAAACAATTGCTGACATGACGAGCGTACGCGTTCGAGAGGGCATGTCAACGCTTGCTTACATCCCTGTGAGGACCGCTAGGCTGCGCTCCATGAGCAAGGACGCCGCGGCCACCCGACTCCTGCTCGTGCAGGCCGCCCGGCGTCGGTTCGCCTTCGACGGATACCGCGGGACGACGGTGCGCGACATCGCCGGGGACGCCGGGGTGAACTTCGCCCTCATCAACCGGTACTTCGGCTCGAAGGAGGGGCTCTTCCGCGCCTGCCTCGACCGCGTCGTCCGCGACCTGGGGGCCGAAGAGGCGAGCCAGCAGGGCCTCGAACGGGCGCTGACCGGCATCATCACGCACATCGTGCGCGCCCCGACCGACGACGACTCCCTGCAGCTCATGCTCCTGCTCCGGTCCTCCGGCGACGACGGCGCCGATGCCATCCGCCGTGAGACGCTGCGCCGGTACGCCGAACGGCTCGCGGGCACGGTCGGCGGTGCGGGGTCCGAGGAGCTGCTCGTCCGTGCCGAGATCGCGCTGGCGGTGGTGCTCGGGATGTCGATGCTCCGGCAGTCCACCGCGGTGGAACCGCTGGCATCCGCCGACGACGCCGTCGTGTCGGCCGCGCTCGAGGACGCCCTCCGCGCCCTGCTCGCGCCGTCGCGGTAGCGTCGAGGCGTGTCCGACCGTCCCGCACGTCGCCCCGACCCCGCTCCGCGCCTCGACGAGGTCGACGAGCGCATCCTCTGGACCCTGTCGGCCGACGCCCGGATCCCGAACAACCGGCTCGCGGCCGCCGTCGGCATCGCGCCGTCGACCTGCCTGGCACGGGTCCGTGCGCTCGAGGACGCCGGGGTGATCCGCGGCTACCGGGCCGAGGTGGACGTCGCCCGGCTCGGGTTCTCGATCGAGGCGATGGTGTCCGTCCGGGTGCACGCCGCAGCCCGCCACGAACTGCGGGACTTCGCCAAGCGCCTGCTGCGGGTGCCCGTCGTGCAGGACGTGTCGTTCCTGGCGGGGGACAAGGACTTCCTCGTGCACATCGCGTGCGAGTCGACCGAGCAGCTCCGGGACTTCGTCGCCGACGAGCTCAGCGGTGACCCCTCGGTGGCGACGACGCAGACGAACATCGTGTTCGAACGCCTCGTCGCCGACCGGGCCACCCAGGGCCGCTCCTTCGACGAACTCCGGCGCTGGCGGGCCTGACGCGCGAAAGACCTGATCAGCGCGGTCAGAACAGCGCCGTCGGGTCAGCGCTTCCGGGTCATCGGGATGTGCGGGATGCGGTCCTCCAGGTACTCGTCGCCCGAGCGCACGAAGCCGAAGCGGCCGTACCACTGCTCCAGGTGCGACTGGGCGCCGAGGGCGATGCTCGGCGAGCGCGACTCGGCGATCGCGGCCTCCATGAGCTGCGCGCCGAGGCCCTGGCCGCGGGCGTGCTTCGCGGTGGCGACCCGGCCGATGCGCTCGGTGCCGTCGGGCTCGCGGAGCAGGCGGAGCGTCGCGTCCACCGAACCGTTGCCGGCCCAGAACTGCACCGTGCCCGGCTCGAGGTCACGGCCGTCGATGTCGCCGTACGCGGCTTCCTGCTCGACGACGAAGACGTCCTGGCGGAGCCGCAGGATCTCGTGCAGCGTGACGATGTCCAGGTTGCGGGTCGGAGCGTTGAAGATCGAGACCACGGACGGCCCTTCCTGAGAATTTCTTCCGAAACAGGGTGTGTTCCGGACCGGATCGGCGTACATTGCCGGTCAACCACTCTACGTGCGCAGCCGAGATCAGGAGGTGAGCGCATGGACCACCCGTTGCGCGCACCCTGGCGCGCCGCACTCCGCATCGTCCTGCTGGGCGTCGGGACGCTCGCCGCCCTCGTGCTGCTGTCCCTGCTCCTCGGCGCGCGACCGGCCTCCGCCGCGACGACCTCTGCCGCACCGACCGAGCAGCGCGGACTCGTCGGCAGCGTCGTCGACGGCGTCGGTGGCACCGTGCAGGGCGTGACCGGTGAGGTCGGCAAGGTCGTCGGCGGCGTGACGGATCCCGTCCGCAAGGCCGTGTCACCTGCACCCGCACCTGCTGCGCCCGCTCCGGCCCCCGCGCCCGCACCTGCTCCGGTGCCCGCAGCGCCCGCACCGGCTCCAGCAGCACCCGCTCCAGCTCCCGCAGCCCCCGCGCCGTCGAGCCCCGCTCCGGTCGCGACCACACCGGCTGCCCAGCCGACCACGACCGCCCCTGCGGCCCACCCGGCCACGCGCCCGGTGCGACAGGTCGTCGACCAGGTGAGCAGCGCCTCCCGGCCGGTCACCGACACCGTCGCGAACGTCCTGCGCCCCGTCACCGGAACCGTGGAACGCGTCACCGACACGCACCCCGTGACCGAAGTCGTCGACACCGTCGACGACGTGGTCGGCAGCGTCCCGGTGGTCGGCACGGTCCTCGGCGACGACACCCTCGGCACCGTCACCGGTCCGGTCACGGGCCTGGTCGACGACACGCTCGGCTCGGTCGGCACGACCGTCGGCACCGTCCCCGACGTGGTCGAGGGCGTCGTCCCGTCCGTCGGCGGCACCCTGCCAGGAGGCACGGCCCCCGTCGTCGACGTCCCCGCGCTCCCGGTGGGCGGCGGTTCGAACCCGTCCGCCGGGCCCGTCCCGTCGGTGCCGGTCGCGAACGCACCCGTCCGGCCCGGAACCGTCGCCCCGCAGGGTGCCACGGTGCCCATCGCACCCGCACCCGCGCCCGCACGCGTCGCCGATGCCGTGGGTGACCGCCCAGCAGGGCTCCGCCCGTCCGACCGGGTCGCCGCAGCTGCCACGACGGTAACGGTCGGCCCGGTCGGCCCGGCCGTCGATGTGCAGGACGCGACCCTCGGCGGACACGCGCTGCTCGTCCCCGCGGACGGTGAGGGCCACGGGCTCCCGTTCGACGGAGCCGACGCCGGCGTGCTCGGTGGCAGCGCCTCCTCGACCTCCGGCGGCGCAGCAGCCGTCGGCGTCGTCGGCTCGACCGACGACGTCGTCTCCCTCGCCGCGGGGTCTCGCGGCACGCTCTCCGACGACGCGGTCCCCGCATCGGTCGTCGGCGAGCACGACGTCGCCCCTGACTGAGATCGGTGCGCCTGTCCGCCACGGCAGGCACGCACACATCCCGGCTGCGTCCGCGGTCGGTGACGATCTCGATCAGGGAGTACGACCATGAACAAGTACGTCTCCAGAGGGCTCTGGTTCGCCCTCTTCGTCGGCGGGCTCACGCTCGGCGGCACGGCTGCGGCGAACGCGGCCACGACATCCGGTGCCGACGGCACCGTCTCAGGCACCCAGGTGGCCCCCACCGTGGACGCCCCGGTGTCCCTCGGCGGCAACGCGATCGCCGTGCTCGGCGACGCGGTGTCGACGGCGACCGGGTCCACGCCCGTCGCTCCGGCGCCTGCTCCGGCCACGGCGCCTGCTCCGGCCACGACCGCTCCTGCCCCCAGCACCTCGGGCCAGGACGGCACGCTCTCGGGCACCCAGGTGGTGCCGGACGTCGCGGCACCGGTGACGGTCGGCGGCAACGCCGTGGCGGTCGCCGGTGACGCGGTCTCGGCCGCCGCACCCGCACCCGCGGCAGCTCCGGCGCCTGCAGCACCGGCACCTGCAGCTCCGGCGCCTGCAGCACCGGCACCGGCTCCTGCCGCTCCTGCCGCTCCCGCTCCGAGCACCTCGGGCGAGGACGGCACCGCTTCCGGCACCCAGGTCGCTCCGGCCGTGACCGTCCCCGTGACGGTGTCCGGCAACGGGATCGGCGTCCTCGGCGACGGCACCTCGACATCGACCGCCCCGGCGGCGGCGACACCGGCGCCGGCTGCCGAAGCCCCGTCGGCGCCCACCACCTCGGGCACCGACGGACTGCTCTCCGGCACCCAGGTGACCGGTCTGGTCGACGTCCCGGTGACGATCGGTGGCAACGGCATCGGTGTCCTCGGTGACGGCACGAGCACCGGCGGCACGACGGCTCCGGCCACCGGCACGACGACCCCGGCGGCCGGTGGTTCGACCTCGGGTTCGGACGGCACGGCCTCGGGTACGCAGGTGTCCCCGGTCGTCTCGATCCCGGTCACGGTGGCGGACAACGGCATCGGGCTGCTCGGGACGGGCACCGCGACGGGGACGGCGCCCGCTGCGGGCACGGGCACGGGTGCCGGGGCCGCTCCGGCGGCCGGTGGTACGACCTCGGGTTCGGACGGCACGGCTTCGGGTACGCAGGTGTCCCCGGTCGTCGACGTCCCGGTGACGATCGGGGGCAACGGCATCGGTGTCCTCGGTGACGGCACGAGCACCGGCGGCGCCACGGCTCCGGCCACCGGCACCACGACCCCGACGACCGGCGGTACGACCTCCGGCGACGGCGGCCTGCTCTCCGGCACCCAGGTCACCCCGGTGATCAGCCTGCCGATCACGATCGGCGGCAACGGGATCGGCATCGTCGGTGACGGCACCAGCACCACCCCCGGCACCGGCACGAGCCCCGGGACCGACCCGGGCACGGACCCGGGCACGGACCCCGGCACCGACCCGGGCACGGACCCCGGCACCGACCCCGGTACCGACCCCGGTACGGACCCCGGTACCGACCCGGGCACCGTCCCCACCGACGGGACGGGCACCGACACCGGCACCACGCCCGGCACGGCGACCATCCCGGTGGGCACGGTCGACGTCGTCGAGCCGACCCGGGCCTCCACGACGGGTGTGGTGACCACCACGACCGCTGCCACCAGCGGGGTCCGCACCAGCGCTGGGACCGTCGCGGCAGCCGCCGCGGCCGGTGACGGCCAGCCGGAGCTCGCCTACACGGGAGCCGGCTCGCCGATCCTGCCCGCCGGGTTCGCGCTCCTGCTGCTCCTCGCCGGAGCGGGCACGCTCGTGCTCCGTCGCCGGCACTGACCGGCGGGTGATCGAGGGGCGTCACACCGTGGCGCCCCTCGTCACCATGCCCGGGGGGGGCGTGCGCGTTCCACGACAGAACACCGGAGGATCGACGGATGTCCTGTCGGAACATGTCGGCGCATCGGATGCGTGTGCATGTTCCGACGGACCGCTCGTCGATCGACTCGTGCATCGTCGCAGTGCGGACGCCGGACGCCGGACGCCGGACGCGGACGTCGGAGACCGCGGGTGCCACGTGCTCACCGCGCCCGGGGGAGACGCCCGGTTACGACGGCGCTGCCACCGTGGCGCGACCGTCAGCGGCCTGGGGTATCGTTCCGACTACGCAAGCGCTCCGGGGTCGGTGTAATTCCGAGCCGGTGGTGACAGTCCACGAACTGATGACGGGTGCGAACCCGACAGAGGTTGACCCGGTGGGATTCCGGGACCGACGGTGAAAGTCCGGATGGGAGGCGCGCTGGGCGGACAGGACGACCCCACGACCCGTGGGGTGCGACCCGTCCGTCGATGCCGACGATCGTCGAACGCCCCCGGAGTCCCGTTGAGAGGACACCAGTGTTCACCGGCATCATCGAGGAACTCGGCACCGTCACCGCCGTCGAGCAGCAGGGCGACTCCGTCGCGCTCACCGTCCACGGCCCCGTCGTCGTGCAGGACGCCCGGCACGGCGACTCGATCGCGACGAGTGGTGTCTGCCTGACCGTCGTCGAGCAGACCCCCGAGACCTTCACCGCCTTCGTCATGAAGCAGACCCTCGACATGAGCGCCCACGGTGCACTCCGGGTGGGCGACCGCCTGAACCTCGAGCGCGCCGCCTCGGTGGGTGACCGCCTGGGCGGGCACATCGTGCAGGGCCACATCGACGGCACCGCCACGGTGCTCGAGACGGCAGACGGTGACGGCTGGCGACGCGTGCGGTTCTCGCTCGCGCCGGCGCTCAGCCCGCTCGTGGTCGACAAGGGCTCGATCGCGCTCGACGGCGTCTCGCTCACGGTCAGCGCGGTCTCACCCGAGGACACCGCGCCCGACGCGGCCTGGTTCGAGGTGAGCCTGATCCCCGAGACGCTCGAGGCGACGACGCTCGGGCTCCGCGTGCCGGGTGACCGGGTGAACGTCGAGACCGACGTCCTGGCACGGCACGTCCGCCGCATGCTGCGGCTCGACGCCGCGGCGCAGTCGCTCGAGACCGTCGGATCGGAGGCCCGGTGATGGTCGCCGAGACCGGTGCCGTCCCGCAGGCACTCGGGCTGTCGAGCATCGAGGCCGCGATCGCGTCGATCGCCGCCGGGCGCCCGGTGATCGTGGTCGACGACGAGGACCGCGAGAACGAGGGTGACGTCATCCTGTCCGCCGAGCTCGCCTCGCCGGAGTGGATCGCGTGGACCGTCGCGCACTCGTCCGGGTTCATCTGCGCGCCGCTCAGCACCGAGATCGCCGACGCCCTCGACCTGCCGCCGATGGTGGCGCACAACGAGGACGTCCGCGGCACGGCCTACACGGTCACCGTCGACGCCGCCGTCGGCGTGACCACGGGCATCAGCGCCCACGACCGTGCCCGTACGCTGCGGGTCCTCGCCGACCCGACCTCGGTGCGCGACGACCTGCACCGCCCCGGACACGTGGTGCCCCTGCGCGCACGACCGGGCGGGGTCCGGGAGCGCGCCGGGCACACCGAAGCAGCGATCGAGCTCGTCACAGCAGCCGGGCTCCGGCCCGCTGCGGCGATCTGCGAGATCGTCGACGAGGACGGCAGCATGATGCGGCTGCCGGCGCTCGTCGCACTCGGGGCGCGCGAGGGCGTGCCCGTCATCACCATCGCCGCGCTCGCCGAGTGGCTGGACGCGGCAGACCGGGCGGCGGCAGCGACCGCAGCGCCCACGGAAGGAACGACACGATGAGCGGAGCAGGCGCGGCGGACCGCGACCAGGTCGACGGCACCGGGATCCGGGTGGCCGTCATCGCCGGACAGTGGCACGACACGATCGCGGCGGGCCTGCTGGCCGGCGCACAGCGCGAGGTCGAGCGGCTCGGGGCGACGGCCGAGGTCATCCCCGTCCCCGGCAGCTTCGAGCTGCCCGTGGTCGCGAAGACCGCGCTCGAGGCCGGGTTCGACGCGGCGGTCGCGCTCGGCGTCATCATCCGCGGTGGCACCCCGCACTTCGAGTACGTCTCGGGTGCTGCGACGAGCGGCCTGACGCAGGTCGCGATCGACACCGGCAAGCCCGTCGGGTTCGGCGTGCTCACGCTGGACGACGAGCAGCAGGGACTCGACCGCGCCGGGCTGCCCGAATCCAAGGAGGACAAGGGCGCCGAGGCCGCACACGCGGCGATCAGCACCGCGGTGACGCTGCGGTCCCTGCGCCTCCCGGTCTGATCGGCTCGTGATCTGACGCTCCACGCAGAACGGCCCCGCACCGGTGAGGTGCGGGGCCGTTCTGTGCTTGCTGGTCCGCGCTTGCTGGCCAGCGGCGGTGCTTGCTGGCTCGCGGCAGTGCTTGCTGGCTAGCGCTTGCCGAACACGTGGATCGGCAGGAAGAAGGAGAGGCTCATCAGGAGCACGCCGGCCATGAAGACGAAGGCCTGGCCCGACTCGACCTGGAAGGCGAACCCGAACAGGTACATCGACACCAGCAGCAGCAGGATCGAGAAAACAGCGGCGATGACGCGGCCCACGGGATACCTCCGGGTGTCGACGAGTGGATCGTTCCCCAGTCTATCCCCAGCCGGGGGTGTGCCGGTTCACGCTCCGGGTCGCGTCGCGATCAGACGGTCGACGACGGTGAGCAGGGTCTCCATGTCGACGCTGCCCCGCTTCGGTCGTACCTCGCTCGCAGCACCGAGTGAGGCCTGGTGGTACAGCCCGTCGCCGAGGAGCTTGACGGCCTGCGCGGTCGGCTCGTCGCCGAGGGCGTCGACGAGGGTGGCGAGCCAGGCGTTCTCGGTGTCGTCGAGGGTGCGTCCGGCCTCTTCGTAGCCGGCCTGCTGCAGGCGGCTCGCGGCGAGCAGGGCGAGGTCCAGCTCGCTGCCGACGAACAGGCAGTTGCGGACGAAGTAGCGCGCGGCGCCGTCCTCGGCGTCCTGCATGCGCTCGACGTCGATCGCGGACAGGTCGGACAGGCGTTCGCAGAGCCCCTCGACCAGGGCCGCCTTGGAGCCGAAGTGGTAGAGCAACCCGCCCTTCGAGACGCCGGCGCGCGCAGCGACGGCGTCGAGCGTGGCGGGACGCTCGCCTTCCTCGCACACGATGGCGACGAAGCTGTCGAGGACACGGTCGCGGGCACTGGCCATGCCGAGAGTCTAGGAGCAGTTCCGGGGGGCGCGGACGCCAGCTCCTCCGTCGCCGCCGTGAACGCTCACGAATCGCCGCAGGACCATTGCTGATCGCTCCCGTGGAGGCTAGCGTCGAACCGACCGTGAAGGTTCACGAGACGACAAGGATCCGCATGTCAGCGCAGACGGCGAACACCGCCACCACTCCGACCTCGACCACCACCGACGGCCCCGGGTGGGCCGTCCTCGGCCCCGGCGGCATCGCCCGACGCTTCCTCTCGCAGCTGCCCGCCAGCGGGGGCGTCCTGGTCGCGGCCGGCAGTTCGTCCGCCGAGCGGGCGCAGGTCTTCGCCGACGAGGCCGCCGGGTTCGGGTTCACGGATGTGACCGCCGGGACCTACGACGAGGTCCTCGCCGACCCGCGGGTGGACGCCGTCTACGTGTCGACCGTGCACACCGGGCACGCCCGGCTCGTGCTCGCCGCACTCGAGGCCGGCAAGGCCGTCCTGTGCGAGAAGCCCCTCGCCGTGAACCACGGGACCGCGATGGCGCTCACGGACGCCGCACGCCAGGCCGGTCTGCCGCTCGTCGAGGCGTTCATGTACCGCTTCCACCCGCAGACCGCGGCACTGCTCGACCTGATCCGCGACGGCGTGATCGGCGACGTGACCCACGTCGACGCCTCGTTCGCGTTCCGGACGGGCGAGCGCACCGGTCGACTGTTCGACGTCGGCACCGCCGGCGGCGGGATCCTCGACGTCGGCGGGTACCCGGTGACGATGGCCGCGGCGATCGTGCAGGCCGCCACCGGGGTCGCCGTCGCCGAGCCGGTCGACCTCACCGCCACGGGCACGCTCGGGCCGACCGGGGTCGACGAGTGGACGGTCGCGCAGCTCACCTACAAGGGCGGGATCACGGCGACGGTCCGGACCGGCGTCTTCGTGCAGGACGACAACGCCGTGTCGGTGTACGGCTCGCGCGGTCGCATCGTGCTCACCGACCCGTGGACCCTGGGCGACGACCCCACCATCGAGGTCCACACCGTCGACGAACCCCCTCGCTCGCTGTCGTTCGCGGGTGAGCACCCCTACGCCCGAGAAGCCGACGCCACCACCGACGCCCTGCGTGCCGGCGTGGTCGAAGCGGCCCAGATGACCATCGACGAGACCCTCGCCACCGCCCGTACGCTCGACAGGTGGCGCGCGGCGATCGGCCTGCGCTACCCCTTCGAGGCCGAGACCGCCGACATCCCGACGGTGTCCGGCCGACCGCTCACCGTGCAGGACGGCAACCCGATGCGCTACGGCGAGGTGCCGGGCGTCGGCAAGCGGATGTCCCGCCTGGTGATGGGCGTCGACAACCAGCCGGACCTGGCACACGCCAGCGCGATCTTCGACCTGTTCGTCGAGCAGGGCGGCAACGTCTTCGACACCGGCTACATCTACGGCGGCGGTGTGCTCGAGGGCAGGCTCGGCAAGTGGATCCAGAACCGGGGGATCCGCGAGGACGTGGTCGTCATCACGAAGGGCGCCCACACCCCGCACTGCGACCCGGAGTCGATCACCCGCCAGCTGCTCGAGAGCCTCGAGCGCCAGGGCACCGACTACGCGGACATCTACATGATGCACCGCGACAACCCCGACATCCCGGTGGGGGAGTTCGTCGACGTGCTCGACGAGCACCGCCGAGCCGGGCGTATCCGCGTGTACGGCGGCTCGAACTGGACCCCCGCACGGTTCGACGAGGCGAACGCCTACGCACGGGCCAACGGCAAGCACGGGTTCGAGGTGCTCAGCAACCACTTCGGTCTCGCCGAGGCGTACGACGTGCCGTGGGACGGCTGCGAACACGCGACCGATGCGGCATCGAAGGCCTGGCTGGAGGAACGTCAGGTCCCGTTGCTGCCGTGGTCCTCGCAGGCCCGCGGGTTCTTCACCGGCCGTGCGACGCCCGAGGACACCAGCGACGCCGAACTCGTCCGCTGCTACTACTCGGACGACAACTTCGAGCGGCTCCGGCGTGCGCGGGAGCTCGGCGAGCAGTTCGGCGTCCCCGCGACGGCGATCGCCCTGGCGTACGTGCTCAACCAGCCGTTCCCGACGTTCCCGCTCTTCGGACCCCGTACGATCGCGGAGGCCCGGTCGTCCATGACCGGCCTCTCCGTCGAACTCTCCCCGGAACAGGTGGCATGGCTGGACCTCCGCGCCTGACCCCGGGCGGCCGCGCGACGATCATCGACGTCGCCGCGGCCGCCGGGGTGTCCCGGCAGACCGTCACCCGCGCGATGAACGGCATGTCCGGCATCAGCGCGGCGACCAAGGACCGCGTGCTCCAGGCCGCGGCGGCGCTCGACTACCGTCCGTCACGGTTCGGCCGCGGGCTCGTCACGGGTGGCGACCACCAGCTCGGGCTCGTCGTCAACGACCTGCGGAACCCCTACGCACCGGCACTCGCATCCGCGGTGCTCGGCCTGGCCGCCGCCCGCGGGTGGAACGTCATGCTCGCCGACGTCGGGCTCGCGAGCGACTCGGACCGGATGGTGGAGTCCCTCGGTGCCCAGACCGACGTCGTGATCGGCTACCTCGGGTCCCGCGCCCCGGAGTGGATCGAACGGCTCGGCTCGGTCCCGGTCGTCGAGCTCGACCCCTCGGGGCCGGTGACCCGCGCCGCGGTCCGGATCGACCCGACCGCCGCGATCGAGGACCTCGCCGACCACCTCGTCGACGTCGGGGTGAAGCACCCCGTCGTGCTCGACGCCGCCGCCGACGGCGCGCCGAGTCAGCGCGGGGAGCACATGGTCGCGGCACTCCGGCGTCGCGGGTACCTGCCCGACCTCGTCGTCGCGTCCGCGCCCACCGCAGAGACCGGTGCCGAACGGACCGAACGGATCCTCGCCGAGCACCGCCGGGTCGATGCGGTCCTGGCGTTCAACGACGTGCTGGCGCTCGGCGTGCTGTCGGCCTGTCGTCGTGCCGGCGTCGACGTCCCCGCTGACGTCCGCGTGGTCGGCGTCGACGGCCTGCCGCTCGGCACGCTCGTCGCGCCGACGCTCACCACGCTGGCCGTCGACCTCGACGAGGTCGCGGGTCAGGCCCTCGACCTGGCGCTCGGCATGCTCGCGGGCGAGCTGCCGCGCTCGGGCGAGGCCGTGGAGCGCACGGTGCGCCACCGGTTGCTGCTCCGCGAATCGGCGTAGGCCGACGACGCGACCAGTGGACCGACGCAAGGCCCGTGGCGGGACCGGCACGGGCCTCCCGGCCGTCGTCAGTTGCATTTGCAACCAAAACCGTCCGGACGGTACACTAACGGAGTCCTGACGGGGCGCGTGTCCATCCCGCGTCCCGTCTCGTCTGCCCCACGTACCACCCGCCGTCGACCTGGTCCGGCTCGAAGTCCCAGGAGTCCGCCGTGTCCGCACTGCTCACCAGCCCCGTCGCCACCCGCGTCACCGGGAGCCGCGCCCGACGGTTCCTGGCGCTCGCCGTGCTCATGCTGCCGGTCCTGCTCATCTCGGTCGACAACACCATCCTGAGCTTCGCGCTGCCGTCGATCAGCCGCGCGCTGAACCCGGACGCGACCACGCAGCTCTGGATCGTGGACGCGTACCCGCTGGTGCTCGCCGGCCTGCTCGTCGTGATGGGCAGCATCGGTGACCGCATCGGCCGCCGGCGGATCCTGGTGATCGGGGCGACCGGGTTCGCACTGTTCTCGGTGGCCGCGGCCTTCGCGACCGACGCCTGGATGCTCGTCGCGGCCCGGATCGCCATGGGCGTCTTCGGCGCGATGCTCATGCCCGCCACGCTCTCGATCATCCGCAACGTGTTCGTGGACGCGGGGGAGCGGCGGATGGCGCTCGCCGTCTGGTCGACGATGTTCGCGGCCGGCAACGCCCTCGGCCCGCTCGTCGGCGGCGCGCTGCTCGCGCACTTCCACTGGGGCAGCGTGTTCCTCGTCGCGGTGCCGATCCTCGTGCTCATGCTCGTCGGCGTGCCGTTCTGCGTGCCGGAGTCCCGCGACCCGATGCCCGGGCCGGTCGACCTGCCGAGCATGTTCCTGTCCCTCGGCGCGCTCGCACCGATCGCCTGGGCCATCAAGTCGGTCGTGCACCCCGAAGAGCGCGGCCTCGCGATCGCCATGCTCGCCGTCGGTGTCGTGTGCGGCATCGCGTTCGTCCGTCGCCAGCTGCGGTCCCGCACGCCGATGCTCGACCTGCGGCTGTTCCGCAGCACGGCCTTCACCGGCAGCGTGCTGATGAACCTGGCGGCGATGTTCTCGCTCACCGGGTTCCTGTTCTTCATCGCCCAGCACCTGCAGCTCGTGGCCGGGCTCGACCCGTTCGCATCCGGCATCGTGCTCATCCCGGGGTCGGTCCTGACCATCGTCGCCGGGCTCGCGGTGGTGCCGATCGTGGCGCGTGTCGCCCCGCGCTGGGTCGTGTCGGTCGCGCTGCTGTTCTCGGCGGCGGCGTACGCCCTGGTCGCGGTCCTCGGACACCACGCCTCCATCGCCGCCCTGGCGTTCGCGTTCGTGCTGCTCGGCATCGGGATCGGCGCGTCCGAGACCGTGACGAACGACCTCATCATCTCGACGGCACCGGCGGACAAGGCGGGTGCGGCGTCGGCGATGTCCGAGACGGCGTACGAGATCGGCGCCGTGCTCGGGACCGCGGTGCTCGGCACGATCCTGGCGACGACCTACCGGGCGCACGTCGTGGTGCCCGACGGGTTGTCCTCGGCGGCGCACGTCGCGGCGCAGGAGACCCTCGGCGGCGCGGTCGCCGCGGCGGGGCAGCTCGGCGGCAGCGCCGGGCAGGTGCTGCTCGAGTCGGCACGGGCGGCCTTCGACTCCGGCGTGACGATCACAGCGGGTGTCGCCGCGGTGCTCATGGTCGTGGCGGCCGCGGGTGCGCTCGTCATGCTCAAGCGCCGCTGAGCGGCCGCGCGGGCGCGCGCTGCGCCGCTGCGCCGCGAGCGCCGCTGCGCTTCGTGAGCAGGAATGGTCGGGTCGCCGTGCGTGACCCGACCATTCCTGCTCACGAAGCGCCCGCAACGGCGCGCCCGGCCACGCCCGAACCTGTGAATCGTTGACCTCAACCAGGGTTCAGGTCATACGTTGGGTGACAGCCGCCGAGTGACGGCAGCCCCTCCCGAAGGAACGACCACGATCACCATGCCCGACGAAGCACCGGCAACCATCGCCGACGCGTACAAGTCCGCCTTCCGCGGGCACCCTGCCGGCGTCGCCGTCATCACGGCCGAAGGCCCCGACGGACCGACCGGCCTCACCGCCTCGAGCGTCGCGAGCGTCGCCGTCGACCCGCCCGTGCTGGTCTTCTCGCTCTCGACGAACTCCGGCTCGGCCGGGGTCGTGCTCGGTGCGCCGCTGTTCGTCGTGCACCTGGTCGACTCCCTCGGGGTCGCACTGGCGAAGCGCTTCGCCTCGACCGGCAGCCCGGCCGCCGACGACCCGATCTGGGGCACCCTGCCGTCCGGCGACCGCTACCTGCCGAGTGCGGCGAGTGCGCTCCGCTGCCGACCGCTGTCGACGACGCCCATCGGCAGCTCGACCGTCGTCGTGGCCGAGGTGCTCGACATCATCGTCGGCGCCGACCGCGGCGAGCCGCTGGTCTACCACAACCGGGAATTCCACTCCCTCACCGATCGTTCCCGGCTCTCGTGAGCCGCGGAGCCGCGTCCACAACCCACTGATCGAAAGGACCTCACATGGCTGAGTACACCCTGCCGGAACTGCCGTACGACTACGCCGCGCTCGAGCCGCACATCAGCGGCAAGATCATGCAGCTGCACCACGACAAGCACCACCAGGCCTACGTGACCGGTGCCAACACCGCGCTGCAGCAGCTCGGTGAGGCCCGTGAGTCCGGCAACTTCGGCGCGATCAACAAGCTCGAGAAGGACCTCGCGTTCCACCTCGGTGGCCACGTGAACCACTCGATCTTCTGGACCAACCTCGGCCCGGACACGAAGGTCCCCGAGGGTGAACTCGCCGCGGCGATCGACGAGTTCTTCGGTTCGTTCGAGAAGTTCCAGGCGCAGTTCGCCGCCGTCGCGAACGGCATCCAGGGCTCCGGCTGGTCCGTGCTGGCCTGGGACACCGTGGGCCAGAAGCTCACCACGTTCCAGCTCTTCGACCAGCAGGGCAACATCCCGTTCGGCCTCGTCCCGATCTTCATGCTCGACATGTGGGAGCACGCCTTCTACCTCGACTACCTGAACGTCAAGGCGGACTACGTCAAGGCCGTCTGGAACATCGTCGACTGGGAGAACGTCGCCGCTCGTTTCGAGAACGCGAAGTCGCAGCGGTTCGTCACGCTCTGATCCGCGTCGGCGGGTCACCACGGTGACCACCTGACGAACGGGAGGCACGGTGCCAGCTGGCACCGTGCCTCCCGTTCGTGGTCCGGGTCACGTTCCGGGCCGTGCGCCGTTGCCGGGTACGCGAGCGGTCCGCGATCGCGTTCGTGCGTGCGCTCAGCGCGCGCGGTCTGCGGCGGCCGTGCTGGCTGCCAGGTCGTGGGCGATGCGACGCAGTGCAGCGTCAGCATCGGTGTGCGCGCCGTCGACGAGCGCGCCCCACTGGGCTCCGCGGGCGGCCATGACCGTGTGCTGGGCCGCACGTTCGGCGAGGACGGGGTCGGCGCCGTGTGCTCGGCACCAGGCCCGGATGGCGGCGACCTGGCAGCGGTGCGCGCGGCGCTGCCGGTCACGCCCGTCGAGGGACTCGACCGACCCGAGTTCGAAGGTGAGCCGTGCGGCCAGCGCACGGTGCGTGTCGTCGAGCCCGCCGAAGGTCGCGACCAGGTGATCGGCGAGGGCGTCCGTGTCGGCGGCGGGGTCGAGCGCGGGCGTTCGGTGCGAGGTCGCGAGGTGCTCGACGACGGAGTCGATCAGGGCGTCGCGGGAGCCGAAGTGGTAGACGACCGGGTAGGCGCTCGTACCGAGTACGCGGCCGAGGCCCCGGACCGTGACGTCCTCGATCTTGGTCTCGACGAAGTGGTCGACGACCTTCTCGAGGATCGCGGGTTTGCGGGTGGGGTCGGGCTTCCTGGGCATGGCATCTCCGTCGTCGGGGCGGTGGTCGCGCGACCGCCCACATACTAGCAGCCAGTATTTCAGTCGCGCGATGGGTCGTCGTGTGTGATCGCTCCGCGAAACCTCCGTTTTCACCGATAGAAACGGAGAAAAACTCGGCTCCGGGTAGACTGTTGCGGATGTCCATGCCGTACGAGGGCGCTCTGCCGCCGTCACGGCCCGAGGGGACCCGCGCCGGACGGGTGGTCGCGGGCCGTCGTCGCGGCGCCGGAAAACGCTTCCTGGTCGTCGGCGACGTCCTGGACGGCGTCCTCGTGCACACCACCGCACACCGGATCGGGGTGCACGACCCCGCCGCGGAGATCCGCCACCGGCCGACCGGTGCCGGTGGCAACACGGCCACGTGGCTCGGCTGGCTCGGGGCCGAGGTCGACGTCGTCGCCCGGGTCGGGGTCGATGACGTCTACCGCCACGAGCGCGCGCTCGAGGACGCCGGGGTCCGCGCCCACCTGCGGTACGACGCGATGACGTCCACCGGGGTCGTGGTCTCGGTCCGCAACGACCACGGTCGCACCGCGATGTCGGACCCCGCCGCGAGCGGGAAGATCAGCGCCGCCGACGTCCCGCCGTCGGTGGTCGCCCGCGCCGACATCGTGCACCTGACCGGGGCCGCCATGCTCGGCGGCGGAGCCGACCGGCTCGCCGACCTCGTGGCGTGCGCCCGGACGGGGCCGGCGCGCGTGGCGGTGGACCCCTCGTCGGTGGCGGTGATCGAGGCGATCGGTGCCGACCGGTTCC
Organism: Curtobacterium sp. MCLR17_034; assembly: GCF_003234485.1. Classification (NCBI taxonomy): domain Bacteria; kingdom Bacillati; phylum Actinomycetota; class Actinomycetes; order Micrococcales; family Microbacteriaceae; genus Curtobacterium; species Curtobacterium sp. MCLR17_034. The sequence continues at coordinate 217,863 of NZ_QKTH01000003.1, read as the reverse complement.
TCGAGGCCCTGCGGGGCGTCGACGTGCTCTTCCCCGACCAGCACGAGGCGCTCGCCCTCGCCGGGGGTGACGACCTCGACGCCGCGGTGCGGCGGCTGACCGAGCACGTCCCGCTGGTCGTCGTCACGGCCGGGGCCGACGGCGCGTTCATCGGGCGCCGGGGCCGTAGCGTCCACCGGGTGCCCGCGACACCGGCGACCGTCGTCGACACCATCGGGGCGGGGGACGCCTTCGTCGCCGGGTTCGTCCGTGCGTGGGCGACGGATCCGGTCCGCGTCGGTGCTGCAGCCCGCGAGGGCACCCGGGTCGCCGCGCGGGCACTCGGCTTCGTGGGCGGACGACCGCCGGTCTGAGGCGGGCGCGCCTCCGTGGTGCCGTCGGGTCAGCGCGCCGTCAGACCAGCGCTCCGACGGTTCAGCGCGCCGTCAGATCAGCGCTCGGACGGTTCAGCGACGACGTTCAGGGTCTGGACGCGCCCCGCGGCGGCGGGCGCCAGCCGGATCTCGACGCGCAGTCGCCCGCAGGTGCCGGGGAGCCACCAGCGCAGGTGCGACGGCGCCGCCGAGTACTCGGACACCGGTGCGGCACCGAGGTCGGCACCGACGTCCGCGACGGCCTGCGCCACAGCCCGCCGCCGTCGGTCGTACGGCACGTCCATCGCCACGTTGGGCGTGCAGATCGCGTCCGCCAGGTCGTCCCGCCAGTCGGCCAGGAGGCGCGTCACGGCGGCCTGGGCGGCTCGCGTCGCGCGGGTGGTCGCCACCACCCCGCTGCTCGCTCCGGTCACGTCGGTGCTGGCTCCCGGCGCGTCGGGCGTCCGGGCCGTCAGTGCCGCGTCGAGCAGGAGGTCGTGCGCCTGCTGCGCGGCCGCGGAGACCTTGGCCTGCGTGGCGTTCTCGAACGCGACGACCCCGAGGCCGTCGCGCACGGACCACCGCATGTGCGCGGAGAAGCCCGGGTATCCGCCGGAGTGCGAGACGAGCTCGCCGAAGCGGTCGTCCTGCTCGACGAACAGCCCGAACCCGTACGCCGTCGCCCGGGGCGAACCCGGGACGACGGACGACGGCACGACCCGCATCGCCTGCTGCATGAGCCGGCGGTCAGCGGGGGAGACCGGGCCGGGTTCCGGTGCGGCGGAGAACGCCGAACCGAGGTGCGTCGCCCAGCGTGCCAGGTCACGCACGGTCGAGAAGAGCCCGCCGATGGACGAGAAGGCGCCGGGCCCGGTCATCGGCAGGGGTTCCCAGTCGCGCTCGTGTCCGCGGACACCGGTGACCACGAAGCCTGTGGACTCGTCGGCGCTGAACACGGTGTCGGTGAGCCCGAGGGGACGGAGCACGGTCTCGCTGGCGGCCGCGGTGAAGGGCTGCCCCGACACGACGGCGACGACCCGGCCGAGCAGCGCGTAACCGAGGTTCGAGTAGGCGAAGCGGGTGCCGGGCAGCGAGTCGAACAGCAGGCCGCCGCGAAGGACCTGGTCGAGCTCGGCGTCCGAGATCGACTCCTGCCGGTCGGCCCAGGGGTCGTCGGTGGGGAACCCGGCCGACATCGTCAGCAGCATCCGCACCGTGGGGACGGGGGAGTCCGGGGTCGGCAGGGTGACGGCGCCGAAGGCCGGCACGAAGTCGGTGATCGGCGCGTCGAGGTCGAGTGCACCCCGGGCGACGAGGGTCAGCAGGGTCGCGGCGGTGACGCTCTTGGTACAGGAAGCGATGCGGTACACGGTGTCGGCGTCCGGGCTCCGGCCGTCACCGCGGTCACCGTGCCCGCCGGACGCGACGAGGCCGGAGCGGTCGAACACGCCCCACACGCTGCTCGGCGCGATGCCCTGTTCGACGCGAGCACGGAACAGCTCGTCGACCTGGTCGACGATCGCAGCGATCGCGGGGTGCGACCCGGTCACGAGCGCCGCATCCGTTCGTAGGCGTCGAGCGCCCGCTGCCGCGACGCCTTCAGGTCGACCATCGGCTCGGGGCGCAGCTCGTCGGCGGGGACCCAGCGGTGGACGTACTCGCGGTGCGGGTCGAAGCGCTCGAGTTGCCGATCGGGGTTGAAGACGCGGAAGTACGGGGCGGCGTCGAAGCCGGAGCCCGCGACCCACTGCCAGTTCGCCGCGTTGTTGGCGGGGTCGGCATCGACCAGGGTGTCCCAGAACCACTGCTCCCCGACGCGCCAGTCGACGAGCAGGTTCTTCACGAGGAAGCTGCCGGCGGCCAGCCGCACCCGGTTGTGCATGGCGCCGCTGTGCCAGAGCTCGCGCATGCCCGCGTCGACCAGGTCGAATCCGGTCAGACCCTGCCGCCAGCGGTCGAGCTCGGCCGCTTCCGGGTCACGCCACGGGAACGCGTCGAAGTTCCGACGGACGTTGACGGTGGCGATGTCGTCGCAGTGGAAGTACTCGTTCCAGTTGAACTCGCGCCACGCCAGCTGCCGGAGGAACGCCGCGGCGTTCTGGCGCTGGGCGGGCTCGAGCCGCTCGTGCAGGCGATGCCACACCTGGTACGGGCTGATCTCGCCCCACCGCAGGAACGGCGACAGGCTGCTCGTGGCCTCCATCGCGGGCTCGTCGCGCTGGTCGTAGTCCTCGAGCGCGTGCTCGACGAAGTGCTCGAGCTGCTGCTGGGCGCCGTGCTCGCCCGGGCTCCAGGCGTCACGGAGTCCGCCGGCCCAGTCGGGCTTCGTCGGCAGCAGTGCCCAGTCGGCCAGCGCATCACCCGTGACGTCGGCCGCAGCCGGGAGGTCGTCGGGGTCGGGCAGGGGGTGCCGCGGTTCGGGCAGCGCCTGGACGGCGTTCCAGAACGGGGTGAAGACCTTGTACGGCTCGCCCTGCCCGGTGAGCACCGTCCACGGTTCCCAGAGCAGGTTCGCGGCGAAGCTGTGCGCCTCGATGCCACGGTCGTGCAGGGCCGCCTTGATGCCGGCGTCGATGTCCCGCTCGACGGCGCCGTACCGACGGTTCCAGTACACGGCGTCCGCCCCGGTGTCGGCGACGAGCTGGTCGATCGCCTTCGCCGCGGCACCGCGCCGGAGGACCAGCCGGGAACCCCGTTCGCGCAGGTCGGCATCGAGGGCGGTCAGGGAGTGGTGCAGCCACCAGCGGCTCGCGGCACCGATCGGACGGAGCCCTGGGGACTGCTCGTCGAGGACGACCACCACCGTGACGTCGCCACCGTGGTCGATCGCCGCACGGAGCGCCGGGTTGTCCGACAGCCGCAGGTCGTCACGGAGCCAGACGATCGCGCCGGTCACACCGCGGCCGCATCCGCAGCGACCGGGCGGACCGTCGACCGCCGGCCCGGAGCAGTGCCGACCGCCAGTCGGAGCTTCGTGCAGAGTTCGGTGAGGGTGCGGAGTTCGGGGTCGGACAGCCCGGCGCCGACCTGCTGCGCGATGCTCGCCGCGTGCTGCACGGCGACCTGACGGTAGACGTCGAAGCCGTGCGGGGTCAGCGCCACGATCACCCCGCGGGCGTCGGTCGGGTCCGGTTGCTTCTCGACGATGCCGCGGGCGAGCAGTCGGTCGACCAGACGGCTGACGCTCGGCTGGGTGAGGAGCAGGTGCCCGGTGAGGTCGCGCATGCGGCAGCGGCGGCCGGGCTGGGTCGACAGGTTGAAGCAGACGTCGTACTCGTTGAACGAGATCTCGTCGCCGGGGAAGTCCGCGTTGAGACTCCGCATCACGGCGACCTGGGCGCGGAAGAGCGCTTCCCAGGCAGCGACGGCGGTCGCCTTCTCACTGCGGCGTGTCTCGCTCACGTTCGCGTTCCCTCCGGTCGTACGGTCTGACCACACTACCGATGGGGTCCGACAGGAGCCGGGCGACATGCACGAGGGCCGGCCGCCTGTCGGCGACCGGCCCTCTCCCTTGCACCAAGAGTTTCCTGCAATCACATTCCACAGGCGGTGCCACAGCAAACACCGTCTGCACCACCGACTGTATAACGAAGCGGTAACGGCGCGCCAGCCTCTCCGCGGCCGGTTCGCTGCGAGTTCACCAAGAGCAACCGATCACGCTCAGAAGAGGTCGGGCGACGGGGTCGACGCGTACCGCACGGCGACGTCGGCGTGCCGGTCGAAGCGGTAGCCGACGCCGCGCACGGTGCGGACGATCTCCTCGAACGCGCCGAGCTTGGAGCGCAGCCGACGCACGTGCACGTCGATGGTGCGCTCGTTCGGGGTCTCGTCCTCGCCGTCCGACCAGAGGCCCTCGATGATCGCGGAACGGTCGACGGTCTGGCCCTCGCGGAGGACCAGGAACTGCAGGAGCTCGAACTCCTTGTAGGTCAGGGGCGCCGCTTCGCCGTCGAGGGTCACGCGCTTCCGGGAGATGTCGATGACGACGCCGGTCTCCTCGGGCTCGGGCTTCTCGGCCTGCTTGCGGGCGGCCACCGCTGAGCGGTCCTGCAGGGCGAGGCGGACGACGTCAACGTCACGGCCACCGGAGTGCTCGGCGGCGACGGCGACGGCCGCGTACGTCTCGGACGACGGGACGAGCTGCGCGGTGAGGGCCTTGAGCTGCTCGACCACCGCGGCCAGGGTCGTGCCGGCGGCGGCGGCCTTCGCTTCGTCGATGCCGACGTACAGGGCGAAGCCGCGGGCCTCGGTGCCGTCGGGGAGTGCGCGGTTCCGCTGCGGCGCGATCACGGGGCTCGTCGGCACGGTGGCCGCTCCGGTGGCCGCCGGGGAGGCCGGGCGCGGGCGGATCGGCGTCACGGTGCCGAGGTCGGTCGGAGCCGGTGCGGTGCGGAGCGCGGTGCGGGGCTGGGCGATGGTGAGCGACATGGTGGTTCTCCGGGCGGTGTGGCCGGTGCGCTGGTGGCGCGGCGGCCGGTGTCGAATGCGTCATCCCGGGTGCGGCGGTACGCCGATGTGCCCTGCGGTCCTGCTGCGGACCGGGGCCGACCCGGGGGAACGGGAGACAGACCTCGTGACGTGGTGCGCGTCGCCGACGGTGTCCGTCACCCGGGGATCACGCGCTCGCGACGGGGGTGGTGTCGCGGGGGATCCGGCTGGAACGGGTGCCGATCAGGCACACATTCGACAACGCATGACCGGCATGGTCGGCATCATCACGCCGACGGTCCCCACTGCCCCTGCGGAGGAGCACGCCTCGGAGAGGACGCGGGTGGACACGGTTGCAGTCATGTGACGAGTATCTGCGGTATACCAACGCGGTGTCAACCGTCCGCGCGGACGGTGCGGTGGGCGCGGCCGCACGGGCGTCGAGCGCCACGCCCGTTCGTTCCCATTGCGCACGCGATGGAAGGTGGAATCGGGCGTACCGGGTGGGAAGAACCGACCTGGTACGCCCGGAACGGGCAGGTACGCCCGGAACGACCTGGTACGCCCGGAACGGGCGGGTGCGGTGGGCGCGACGCGCGCCACGACGGACAGGAGGCGCGGTGCCAGCTGGCACCGCGCCTCCTGTCCGAGAAGTGGCGGGTCTGCGCTACTCGGCCAGGCCGTAGAGCCGGTCGCCGGCGTCGCCGAGGCCCGGGACGATGTACCCGTTCTCGTCGAGCTTCTCGTCGAGCGCACCGAGGACGATCGAGACGTTGCGGTCGCCGACGGCCTGCTCGACCATGGCGAGCCCCTCGGGGGCGCCGAGGATGCACACGCACGTGATCTCCTGCGCACCGCGGGCGAACAGGAAGTCGATCGCGGCGGCGAGAGTGCCACCGGTGGCGAGCATCGGGTCGAGCACGAAGCACTGCCGCCCGGACAGGTCGTCGGGTAGGCGCTCGGCGTAGGTCTGCGGCTCGAGCGTCTCCTCGTTGCGGGCCATGCCGAGGAAGCCGACCTCGGCCGTCGGGACGAGCTTGACCATGCCCTCGAGCATGCCGAGCCCGGCGCGGAGGATCGGGACGACGAGCGGCCGCGGCTTGGCGATCGCGACGCCCATGGTGTGCGCCACCGGCGTGTCGATCGGCGTCGCCGTGACCCGGACGCCCCGCGTGGCCTCGTACGCGAGGAGCGTGACGAGCTCCTCGGTCAGGGCGCGGAACGTGGGGGAGGGCGTCGTACGGTCGCGGAGCACCGAGAGCTTGTGGGTGATGAGCGGGTGGTCGGCGACGTGGACTCGCATAGGGTCGAGCCTAGCGTGCCGTCGACCGTCAGGAGGTCCCGTGGAGGAGCCCGCAGCCCGCCCGTTCGTCCCGGCGATGGAGCGCGCGCTCGACGAGGCTCGACGGTGCCTGGAGACCGACGACGTCCCGGTCGGCGCTGTGGTGCTCGACCGTGACGGCGTGGTGGTCGCCACCGGCCGGAACGAGCGTGAGGCACGACAGGACCCGACGGCCCACGCCGAGGTCCTGGCTCTGCGTGCTGCGGCGGCGGTGACGGGGGACTGGCACCTCGAGGAGCACACGCTCGTGGTGACGCTCGAGCCCTGCCCGATGTGCGCCGGCGCCGTCATGGCCGCGCGGGTGCCCCGGGTCGTGTTCGGCGCGTGGGACCCGAAGGCGGGCGCCAGCGGCAGCGTCTACGACATCGCCAGGGACCGCCGGCTGCCGCACCGCTCCGAGGTCATCGGGGGCGTGCTCGAGCAGGCGTGTGCCGAGCTGCTCGACGACTTCTTCAGTCCGCGGCGAGGATGACGATCGCTTCGGTCGGCGGCTGCGGCCCGGTGCGCAGCACGTCCGGTTCGACGTAGATCACCCGGGCGATCGGCACGGCGCTCCGGACACGCTGCTCGACGGTGTCGATGCCGGCGGCGACGTCACCGAGCCGGCGGTCCCCGTCGACGGCGACCTTCACGCCGACCATCAGCTCGTCCGGTCCGAGGTACAGGGTCTTCAGGTGGATGATCGCGTCGACCTCGGGGCCGTCGAGCACCGCCTGCTTGATGCGCTCGACGTCGGCGGCGGTCGCGCCCTCGCCGACGAGCAGGCTCTTCGTCTCGATGCCGAGCACCACGGCGACCGCGATGAGCAGTGCCGCGATCAGCATGGTGCCGATCGCGTCGAACACCCCGTTGCCGGTGATCGCGGTCAGGCCCACGCCGAACAGGGCGAAGACCAGGCCGAGCAGGGCCGCGGTGTCCTCGAGCATCACGACGGGCAGCTCGGGGGCCTTCGCACGGCGGACGAACTGCACCCAGCTCTGCGAACCCTTCTGCGGTCGGGCCTCGTGCAGGGCGGTGCGGAGCGAGAAGCCCTCGAGCCCGATGGCGATGACGAGCACCACCAGGGGGAGCCACCAGTTCTCGAGCGGGTGCGGGTGGGCGAGCTTCTCGATGCCCTCGTAGAGCGAGAACACACCGCCGACCGAGAACAGGATGATGGAGACGACGAACGCGTAGACGTAGCGTTCACGCCCGTAGCCGAACGGGTGCTCCTGGTCCGCCGCTCGCCGGGCCTTGCGGCCACCGAGCAGGAGGAGGAGCTGGTTCGCGGAGTCGGCCAGGGAGTGCACGCCCTCGGCCAGCATCGACGCCGATCCGCTGATCGCCGCCGCGATGAACTTCACGATCGCGATGCCGATGTTGGCACCGAGTGCGGCGAAGATCGCCTTCGTGCCTCCGGAAGCGCTCACAGCTGTCCCCTTCTCGTGGTCTGCGACACGATCCTAGGCGGGTGGCGTCGGTAGGGTCGGGAGCATGACGATCGACCTGCCCCGCACCGCCCTGCTCGGCGTCGGCTCCATGTCCGGCGCGGTCCTCGACGGCCTGCTCGCCGCGGGACTCGACCCGGCCACCGTGACCCTCACCACGAAGTCCGAGGCGTCCGCTGCTGCTCACCGGGAGCGCGGTCTCGACGCCACCGCGAGCGACACCGACCCCGACGCCAACCGCTCGGCCGTCCGTGGTGCGGCCCTCGTCGTCGTCGGCGTGAAGCCGTACATGATCGCGGACCTGCTCGACGAGGTCGCCGACGACCTGGAACCCGGCGCCGTCCTGGTCAGCGTCGCCGTCGGCACCACCACCGCGAGCATGGAGGCACGGGTGCCCGCCGGCGTCCGCGTCGTCCGTGCCCTGCCGAACACCCCGATCGGCGTCGGCCAGGGCGTCACCGGCATCAGCGCGGGCACCTCGGCCGACGCCGAGGCCGTCGCGCTGGCGTCGTCGGTGTTCACCGCCTCGGGCGAGGTCATCGAGGTGCCGGAGTCGCAGCTCGACGCGCTGTCCGCCGTGTCGGGTTCCGGTCCCGCCTACGTCTTCCTGCTGGTCGAGCAGTGGCAGCGTGCCGCCGAGGAGCTCGGGTTCACCCACGAGCAGGCGGCGACGATGGTGCAGGGCACCGTCCGCGGCGCCGTCGAGCTGCTCGAGCGGTCGGGTCGTGAGCCCGCCGATCTGCGCCGCGCGGTGACGAGCCCGAAGGGCACGACGGAGCGGGCCGTCGCGGTGCTGCAGGACGCCGACCTGGCGGACACGCTGCTGCGCGCGTCGCGTGCCGCGATCGCGCGTGCCGAGGAGATCGCCGCGTCGTAGACGCACACCGCGTCGTGGACGCAACCGCAGTGCGGACGGGAGGCCCGGGGCGACGCCGCCACGGGCCTCCCGTCCGTCCGGTGGCCGTTACTCGTAGGCGGCGAAGCGCTCCAGGTCGGTCTCGGAACCCGAGACGATGATGACGTCGTCCTCACCGATGACGCTGTCCGGCGTCGCCGGCACGAACGGGCTGCCGGGCGGCTTGATGCCGAGCACGGTCAGGCCGAAGCGGGTGCGGATCACGGTGGTGGCGAGGTCCTTGCCGCGGACCGCGCGCGGCGGGAACATCTTGACGACGGCGAAGTCGTCGTCGAACTCGATGAAGTCGAGCATCCGGCCGGAGACCAGGTGCGCCGTGCGCTCGCCGGCCTCGCGCTCGGGGTAGACGACGTGGTTGGCGCCGATGCGGGACAGGATCGTGCCGTGCGAGCGGCTGATCGCCTTCGCCCAGATCTGCGGGACGCCGAGGTCGACCAGGTTCGCCGTGATCAGGACGCTCGACTCCAGGTCGCTGCCCGTGCCGACGACGGCGATGGCGAAGTCCTGCGCGCCGATCTGCCGGAGCGCGTCGATGTCGGTCGCGTCCGCCTGCACCGCGTGGGTGACCCGGTCGGACCACTTCTGCACCAGTCCGGCGTCGGTGTCGACGACGAGCACCTCGCGGTCCTGGCGCTCGAGCTGGCCGGCGGTGGCGGCGCCGAAACGCCCGAGCCCGATGACCAGGACGGGGGCGTCGTGACTGATGGCACCGTGCTGGTGCGACGAACGGGTGCGGTCAGCCAACGATCGGCCTCTCCTCGGGACGGCGGAACAGTTGCCGGCTCTGGCTGGCGGCCAGGGCAGCGGCGATGGTCACTGTACCGACCCGGCCGAGGAACATGGTGGCGGCGAGCACGTACTTGCCCGGTTCCGGCAGGTCTGCGGACACGCCGGAGGACAACCCACTGGTCGAGAAGGCCGAGATCACCTCGAACAGCACCCGGTCGAGCGAGTCGTCGGTGATCTGCAGGAGCACCACGGTCGCGACGGCCACGATCGTCGCTCCCCAGAGCACGATGGCCACCGCGACCCGCAGGACGTCGCTCGGGATCCGGCGACCGAAGGCCTCCATGCTCTGGCGACCGCGGGCCTCGGCGACCGCGGCCAGGAACAGCACCGCGAGGGTCGTCACCTTGATGCCGCCGGCCGTCGAGGCGGACCCGCCACCGATGAACATGAGCATGTCGGTGACGAGCAGGCTCGAGCCGTTGAGCTGGTCGAAGTCGACGAGCGAGAAGCCTCCCGAGCGGGTCATCGTCGACAGGAAGAGCGCCTGGAACGCGGTGCGCCCGGCTCCTTCGTCGCCGAAGGTCGTCGGGTTCGACGCCTCGAGTGCGGTGTAGACGACCGCGCCGCCGAGGAGCAGGATCGCGCTCGTCGCCAGGGTGAGCTTGACGTGGATCGGCCAGCGCCGCGGGGTGCGCAGCTGCTTCGTCAGGGCACGGATCACCGGGAACCCGATGGACCCCGCCACGACGCCGATCATCAGCAGCGTCAGGAACCAGTAGTCGTGGGCGAACGGGTCGAGGCCGTCGGCGTTCGGCGAGAACCCGGTGTTGGTGAAGGCCATCGCCGCGTAGTAGAAGGAGTCGCCGACCGCGGTCCAGAACGGGATGCCGGCGATGAGCACCGACGGCAGGAGCAGCAGACCGAGGACGATCTCGATCGACAGCGTGCTCACCGCTACCGTCGCGAGCAGGGTGCCGACCTCGCCGAGCCGGACGGCCTGCCCCTCGGGCACGGCCCCGTGGTGGGTGCGGAGCGGGTTCGAGTCGCCGGCCGCCATGAGCTTGGCGCGCAGGCCGAGCTTGCGGGTGACGAACAGGCCGAGGATCGACGCGAAGGTCAGGACACCGACGGCGCCGATCTGGGTGCCGATGACCACCAGGACCTTGCCGAACACCGACCAGTGCGTCGCCATGTCGACCGTGGACAACCCGGTGACGCAGACCACCGACGCCGCGGTGAACAGGGCGTCCGCGAAGTGGGTGCTGCTGCGGTCCGCGGTGGCCCACGGCGTCATGAAGAGCACCGTGAACAGGAAGATCAGCGCGATGAACACGACGATCGCCAGTCGGGACGGCGACGAGCGCAGCACCGTCGCGATCCGGCTCGCTCGCCGTCGGCCGACACTCACGTGGTGCGGGATCGGCTCGGTTCGGTCGAGCATGCGTATGCCTCCGAGGACATGGGCCGGGACGGTTCGTCATGGTACATCCGTGGTGCCCCGGCTAGCCTTGCCCCATGGCCGACATCTTCTCCGTCGTGGCGGACCCGACCCGGCGCGAGCTGCTCGGCACGCTGTTGTCCGCCTACGGTTCGGACGTCACCGGCGGGGAGCTCAGCGTCGGCCAGCTCGTCGAACGCCTCGGGGTCAGCCAGCCCACGGTGTCGAAGCACCTGCGTGTCCTGCGCGACATCGGGCTCGTCACCAGTCGCGAAGAAGGGCAGCACCGCTACTACCGGCTCGACCCGGAGCCGCTCGTGCACCTGGAGGACTGGGTCCTGCCGTTCACGGGCGCGGTCGACGCCGACGGCACCCCGGCCACCACCGCGTGGACGCCGGACGGCCAGCCGGTGTCGATCCGCCGGAACGGCACGGCCGGCAAGGCGACGGTGGAGGTGGGCACCGAGCTCGGTCGTGTGATGGCCGAGGCGTCGTACCGGGCGACCGCGGCGATCTCCGGCGCGCAGCAGGGCTGGGAGCGCGTCGTCGACCGCAGCCGCAAGCGCTTCACCCGCCGGGGCGACGAGGACTGATTCCGCGGCACGGCAGGTGGGCTCGTGGCGCGGACTGATCCTGGACACCGGGTCGCACACGCCTCTACAGTTGCCACTGACCACACAGGTCACACCACTGGCGTGCGCAGCGCGCGTGCGAGCCCCGAAGGCGGACCATGACCGGCAGTTTCGACGACGTGCGCTTCCTCACCGTCGCTGAGGTCGCCGAGATGATGCGCGTCTCGAAGATGACCGTGTACCGGATGGTGCACGCCGGTGAGCTCCCCGCCATCCGCTTCGGCCGCTCGTTCCGCGTCCCCGAGTCGGCCGTCGCCGACGTGCTGCGCGGTGGCGTGGCGGACGTCGGCTGAGCGCGCGTTCGACATCACAGCGGGCAGCCGGTAGACTCGGGCAGGTTGATTTTCCGCGGTCTCTTCGGCCCGGTGTCCGTACATCAGCATCAGTCCGAGCGAGGTCCACATGGGTTCTGTCATCAAGAAGCGTCGTAAGCGCATGGCGAAGAAGAAGCACCGCAAGCTCCTTCGCAAGACGCGTCACCAGCGCCGCAACAAGAAGTAGACCCTCACAGGTCTGCGCAGGTCGGAGGACCTGCACGAGAAGCCCCGGTTCGCCGGGGCTTTCGCGTTCCCGGGCTACGCTGGGACCATGCCCGCAGTGACGTTCCTGACGAAGCCCGGATGCCACCTCTGCGACGACGCCCGACCCGTGGTCGAACGCGTCGTCGCCGACCACCCGGGGGTCACCCTGCAGGAACGCTCGATCCTCGACGACGACGCCCTCCGCCAGGAGTACGCGGAGGACATCCCCGTCGTGCTGATCGACGGGCGCGTCCACAGCAACTGGCACGTCGACGCCGACCGGCTCGCACGTGCGCTCGAGAAGGCCGAGGCCCGCGCATGATCTCCCACGTCGTCTCCTGGTCCCTGCGGACCGACCTCGACCGCACCGCGTCGATCGCCCGCATCCGCGAACTCCTGACCGGTCTGGTCGGCACCGTCGAGTCGATCCGGTCGCTCGAGGTCGTCGAGAACGTCGCCTACCCGGACAAGAACCACGACGTCGCCGTGGTCGCCACCTTCGACGACCTCGCCGGACTCGACGCGTACCAGGTGCACCCGGAGCACCAGGCCGCGGCAGCGGAGATCCGCGAACTGGTCACGGCGCGGGCCGCCATCGACTGGGAGAGCTGAGCCGGGCCTCCCGTCCGCGCGCGCTCGGCGCTCCGCGTCGCGCTCGTCGCTCCGCGTCGCGCTTCGTGAGCAGCAATGGTCGCCTCCCGCATCGGGAGGCGACCATTGCTGCTCACCATGCGCGCGCGCGCTCGCCGCGCACGGGTCCTACGGGGTCAGGCGCGTCGGGCCACGGAACAGGTAGGTGACCTCGCGGATCGACGGCTCACCGAGCATCAGCATCAGCACGCGTGCGAGGCCCATGCCGAAGCCGCCGTGCGGCGGGACGCCGTAGCGGAAGAAGTCGAGGTACCAGCCGAGCTCCTCCGGGTCGAGACCCTTCTCGACTGCCTGCGCCTCGAGCACGTCGACGCGGTGCTCACGCTGTGCACCCGTGGAGATCTCGGCGCCGTTGAAGATGAGGTCGTAGCTGTTGGTGACCGACGGGTCGCCGGGCTTCCGCATGTGGTAGTACGGCCGGATCGAGGCGTCGTACTCCGTGACGAACACGAACTCGGAGCCGTGGTGCTCCTTCGCCCAGGCGGCGACGCGGCGCTCGCCCTCGGGGTCCAGGTCACCGTCGGCGCGGACGACGTCGTAGCCGCTGTCGGCGACGATCTTGCGCGCGTCGGCCAGGGTCACGCGCGGGAACGGCGTCGCAGGGACCTGCAGCTCGAAGCCGAAGACCTCCGCGATGTCCTTGCCGTACTTCTCCTTGACGGCGGTGATGCCGGCGACCAGGACCTCTTCGTGCATCGCCATGACGTCCTCGTGGGACTCGATCCACGAGAACTCGGCGTCGACGCTGGTGAACTCGGTGGCGTGGCGGCTCGTGAAGGACGGGTCGGCGCGGAAGGCGTCCGCGATCTCGAACACGGCACCGAAGCCGGCCGGCTGCGCCATCTGCTTGAAGTTCTGCGGCGACTGGGCCAGGTAGGCGGTCGTCTCGAAGTACTCGAGCTGGAACAGCTCGGCGCGCGACTCGGATGCCGACGCCATGAGCTTCGGGGTGTGGATCTCGATGTAGTCGCGGTCGACCCAGTACGTGCGGAACGCGTGCTCCAGCGTCGTCTGGATCCGGAAGATCAGGTTCTGCTTGCGGTTGCGCAGGTCGAGGAAGCGCCAGTCGAGGCGCTTGTCGAGCGACGAGTCGTCGGCGATCGGGGTCTCCGGGATCGCGGCGCTCACCACCTGCAGCGCACCGATCTTGACCTCGAGCCCGCCGAGCTTCACGCGCTCGTCGTGCTTCAGCGTGCCGGTGACGTGCACGAAGGTGCCGTGCGCCAGGCCGGAGATCTCGTTGGTGGTCGCGAGGGCGGACTGTGCGGCGTCGTCGCCGTCCTCGGCCTCGCGCGTCGCCGGGTTCACGAGCTGGACGGCGCCGGTCTCGTCGCGCAGCACGACGAACTGCACCTTCTTCTGGTCTCGGACGGTCTCGACCCATCCGGCCACGGAGACGGGACCGTCGGGGAGGGCTGCCAGGTCGGCGATGCGGGTGCGTTCGATCACGGTGGTCGAGTCTAACCGCCTGCGTCCGGGGGCGTGGGCGGCGGGGTTCTTCCCTCCACAGGGCCGCCTGCGTCCGATGTTCTCCACCGATGGCCGGGAGGCCCGTGGCGGCATGCGTGGACTCCGTAGCGTTCTCGACGTGGCCGGGTCGCGGGACGAGAGGGGGACCGGGTGGGGACGGGGACGGGGGAGCTCGCGACCTGGCCGCCTGCGGCGGTCGCGGTGGTGGTGGCTGCACTGTGCACGACGGCGTTCACGTTGCTCGTGGCGGTCGTCGGTGGGCTGTGGGCGGTCATCCGGTGGCGGCGGGACGTCGCGCGGGAGCAACGGGACCGCTACTGGGCGCGGTTGACCGTGGTGTTCGACCTGATCACCGCGGCCGAGGTCGGGCGCCGCGAGATCGGCCGGAACCTGGCACAGGCGATGTACGACATGCAGAAAGTGCCTGCCGGAGAAGAACCCGCTGCGAGGGTGCTTGCGGAACTGTTCATCGAGAAGAGGAGACCGTGATGACGACTCGTCTGCGCCGTGCCTGGCGAGAGCTGGTTCGGAAGGAGGACACAGTTCCCGCGGAGCGGCCGTACATCGGTCCTGCGCCTGGCGAGAGCATGTGGGACTGGGCGCAACGTGGGGCGATCGACTGGCAGCTCCACGTGGAAGAGGGGGAGCTCAAGCTCGAACTCGAACGGCAGCGCATGCGCGCCAGGGTGCTCGCCGAGGACGTCGCCACGTCAGGGGAGCGACGCGCGGAGTGACCCGAGCGTGCCGATGAACTCCTCGGCCATGCCGGCCCGCTCGACGAGCTTGGCGTGCCGGGCGCGGGCATCCTCGAGGTACGCGTCGAGGCGGGCTGCCAGCGCTGGTTCGTCCTCGGGGTCCTTCGTCGCGAGGGCGTCGACCACGCGGAGCAGCTCGGCCATCTCGTCGAGCGTGAACCCGAGCGGCTTCATCCGGCGGATCACGAGCAACCGTTCGAGGTCCTGCGCCGTGTAGACCCGGAACCCGCCGGTGGTGCGGCCGCTCGGCACGAGCAGCCCGACCTCGTCGTAGTGCCGGATCGTGCGCAGGGACATGCCGGCGCGGTCGGCGAGCTCGCCGATGTGCATCGTGTCGGGGACGTCGCTGGTGCTCACGGCGTACGACTCTACCCTCACGTGAGGGTAGAGTTCCGATCGATGTCCGTGATCACACACGCGCCGACGGCCCCGAGCGTCCTCGCCGCCCTCCGCTCGCCCCGCATGCTCACCCGAGAGGTCCTGGCCGGCATCGTCACCGCGCTGGCCCTCATCCCCGAGGCGATCTCGTTCTCCGTCGTCGCCGGGGTCGATCCCGCGGTCGGCCTGTTCTCGAGCGTCGTCATCGCGATCGTGATCTCGATCGTCGGTGGTCGCCCCGCGATGATCTCCGCCGCAGCCGGCTCGGTGGCGCTCGTCATCGCCCCGCTCGTCCGGGAGCACGGGATCGAGTACCTGGTGCCCGCGATCGTCCTGGGCGGCGTGTTCCAGCTCGTGCTCGGGTTCCTCGGGGTGGCACGGCTGATGCGCTTCATCCCGCGCAGCGTCAACGTCGCGTTCGTGAACGCCCTGGCCATCCTCATCTTCACCGCCCAGCTGCCGAACCTGCTCGGCGACGACGTGCCGTTCATCGTCTGGCCGCTGACCGTGCTCGGCATCGCGATCATCGTCGGCTTCCCGTTCCTGACGAAGGCGATCCCCGCGCCGCTCATCGCGGTCGTCGTCGTCACCGGTCTCACGATGGTGTTCAGCGTCGCCGTGCCGACGGTCGGCGACGAGGGCGAACTGCCGACGGCGCTCCCGGGCTTCGGCGGCATCACGACGCCGTTCACCTTCGAGACGCTGCAGATCATCGCTCCGTACGCGTTCGGTGTCGCGATCGTCGGGCTGATCGAGACCCTGCTCACCGCGCAGCTCGTCGACTCCATCACCGAGACGGGCTCGAGCAAGTGGCGCGAGTCGTGGGGTCAGGGCGTCGCGAACATCGCGTCCGCCTTCTTCGGTGGGACCGGCGGCTGCGCGATGATCGGCCAGACGGTGATCAACGTGAAGACCGCGGGTGCCCGAACCCGCGTCTCGACCTTCGCGGCCGGGGTCTCGGTGCTGGTCCTGACGATCGTGCTCCACGACCTCGTGGCCCAGATCCCGATGGCGGCACTGACGGCGGTCATGCTCATGGTCTGCGTCGCGACCTTCGACTGGCACAGCATCCGACCGCGCACCCTCCGACGGATGCCGCTCGGCGAGACCGCGGTCATGCTCGTCACCGTCGTGGTGGTCGTCGTGACCGAGAACCTCGCGACCGGGGTGCTCGTCGGCGTGGTCGTGGCGGCCCTGGTCTTCGCCCGACGGGTGGCGCACGTGGTGACCGTGGTGCGCGAGCCGGTCGACGACCGCACCGTGCGGTACCGGGTCCGCGGGGCATTGTTCTTCGCCTCGTCGAACGACCTCGTCACGCGGTTCTCCTACGCCGAGGACCCGGAGCACGTGATCATCGACCTGGCCGACGCCCACGTGTTCGACGCGTCCACGGTCGCGGCGCTCGACGGGGTCGAACAGCGGTTCGCGAAGCACGGGTCGACCGTCGAGGTGGTGAACCTCGACACGGGGTCGATCGCGCTGCACGGGCGGCTCTCCGGTGAGCTCGGCGGCTGAGTGCTTCCGCATCCGGTGAATCACCTGAGGGGTCGGTGGGAACCGCGGGCGACCTACACTGGAACCCATGCCCGCGACCCGTCTCCACCTCGTCCGGCACGGAGAGGTGCACAACCCGGGCCGCGTCCTCTACGGCCGGCTCCCGGGCTTCGGGCTGAGCGACCTCGGCACGCGGATGGCGCAGGCCTCCGCGACCGCCTGGAAGGACGCCGGCATTGACGTGCGTCGGATCGTGGCGTCCCCGCTGCAGCGCACGCAGGAGTCCGCTGCGCCCTGGTCGGCCGCCTACGGGCTCGACGTGACGCTCGACGAGCGCCTGATCGAACCGACGAACCGCTACGAGGGGCAGCCCCCCGGGTTCACGAAGCGCTCGCTCGGCCGCCCGGCGGAGTGGCCGTGGATCGCGAACCCGCTGCGTCCCAGCTGGGGCGAGGCGTACGAGTCGATCGCCAACCGCATGCTCGCGGCGATGACCACGGCGTGGGAGAGCGTGGACGAGGGCGACGTCGTCCTGGTCAGCCACCAGCTGCCGATCTGGATGGTCCACCGGAAGCTCGCGGGGGAGCCCCTGTGGCACGACCCGCGCAAGCGCCGCTGTGACCTGTCGAGCATCACCACCGTCGAACGTGTGCCCGCCACGTCGACCGGTCGGTTCACCGAGGTCGGGTACGCGGACCCCGCGCAGGAACTGCGCGCGACCGCCGTCGACGAAGGAGCAGTATGAACAGCACGAAGCGTGCGCGCGTCATCAGCAAGCGGTTCGCGGTCCTCGC
Source organism: Curtobacterium sp. MCLR17_034 (assembly GCF_003234485.1). Lineage (NCBI taxonomy): Bacteria > Bacillati > Actinomycetota > Actinomycetes > Micrococcales > Microbacteriaceae > Curtobacterium > Curtobacterium sp. MCLR17_034. The sequence goes on along the minus strand of NZ_QKTH01000003.1, from coordinate 200,535 downwards.
AGCGACGGCCGTCGCAGCCGTGCTCGTCCTGTCCGGCTGCTCGTCGGACAGTGGCGGCATCGCGAAGCAGTACGGCAACGGCACGACCCAGAACTACATCTCCGGTGACGGTGCCGTGACCGAGGTCTCCGCGAAGGACCGCACCGAACCGGTCACCTTCCGGGCCGAGGACTCGAACGGTGACACGGTCTCGTCGAAGGACCTCCGCGGCAAGGTCGTCGTCCTGAACTTCTGGTACGCCAGCTGCCCCCCGTGCCGTGCCGAGGCGAAGTACCTCAACAAGGTGCACGACGAGTACGCCGACGCCGACGACGTCGCGTTCATCGGTGTCAACGTCCGCGACGAAGCAGCGACCGCGGCCGCCTTCGAGCGCACCTTCGACGTGCAGTACCCGACGGTCCTCGACCAGCGCACGGGCACGATGCAGCTCGCGATGTCCGGGCAGATCGCACCGAACGCGGTGCCGGCCACGATCGTCCTCGACACGAAGGGCCGCGTGGCCGCCCGGGTCCTCGGCGCGATCGACGGCACGAGCATCCTGCAGACCCTGGTCAGCGACGAGCTCGACGCCGGCAAGGCCTCCTGACCCGTGGCCTCCAACCCCTTCGCCGACGCGATCCTGAGCGGCCAGATGGCCGTCGCGCTGCCCGTGGCGGCGCTCGCCGGGCTCGTGTCGTTCCTGTCCCCGTGCGTGCTGCCGCTCGTGCCGGGGTACCTCGGGTACGTCGGCGGTGTCGCCGAGGGCGGGCAGCGTCGGGGACGTGTGGTGCTCGGCGTGCTGCTGTTCATCGCCGGGTTCACCGCGGTGTTCGTGGCGTACACGACGGTGTTCGGCGCGCTCGGCTTCTGGCTCGTGCGGTGGCGCGACCTCATCACGCAGATCCTCGGGGTCGTCGTGATCGCGATGGGCCTGGTGTTCGTCGGTCGGTTCACGTTCCTGCAGCGCACCATCAAGCCCAGCTGGACCCCGGCCACCGGGATCCTCGGCGCCCCCCTGCTCGGCATCGTGTTCGGCCTCGGCTGGACCCCGTGCCTCGGCCCGACGCTGGCGGCCATCAACCTGCTCAGCGTGCAGTCGGGCAGCGCCTGGCAGGGCATGTGGCTCGGGGTGGCGTACTGCCTCGGGCTCGGCATCCCGTTCGTCCTCGTCGCCCTCGGCGCCGGCTGGGCCACGGGGGCCATCGCGGCGGTGAAGCGTCACATGCGCACCGTCAACATCATCGGAGGAGCGATCCTGATCGTCATCGGTCTGCTCATGGTCACCGGTATCTGGTCGGCCGTCATGTCGAGCGTCGGGGCGGTGATCCAGAGCTTTGTCCCCGCGGTCTGACCTGAACGAGCACATCCCGACGGGCGCAGGCGACGGGGCCGACAGCGCCTCCGACCCGCAGCGACCGTCCGACCACGTCGACGGCTCCGCCCCCACCGACGGTGGCATCAACCAGCCGAAGCTCGGCTTCGTGGGGTACCTCCGCTTCTTCTGGCGGCAGCTGACGAGCATGCGCACGGCGCTGTTCCTGCTCATGCTGCTCGCCCTCGCGGCGATCCCGGGGTCGCTCGTGCCGCAGCGCACCGCCGACCCGAACGGCGTCGTGCAGTACAAGGCGGACCACCCGCAGCTCTACCCGGTCCTCGACAAGCTGCAGGTCTTCGACACCTACACCTCGGTGTGGTTCTCCGCGATCTACCTGCTGCTCTTCATCTCGCTCATCGGCTGCATCGTGCCCCGCACGAAGCACCACTGGCAGGCACTGCGGACCCGTCCACCGAAGACCCCCGCGCGCCTGACGCGACTGGCGGGCTTCCGCACCGTGGCGGTGCAGCCGGACGCGATGATCGACGGGACGACCGGGATCGACGCGACCACGGGCCTCCCGTCCGCCGAGCACGCGGTGACGCGCGCGATGGCGATCCTGAAGCGGTCCGGGTACCGCGTCGAGCGGTTCGGCGACTCGGTGAGCGCGGAGCGCGGCTACCTGCGCGAGACCGGCAACCTGGTGTTCCACGCCGCCCTCGTCGGGGTGCTCCTGGCGGTCGGCGTCGGCGGTGGTTTCGGCTTCACCGGACAGCGCCTGCTGGTCGAGGGCCAGACGTTCTCGAACGTGCTCGGCTCGTACGACTCGTTCAACCCCGGTCGCTGGTTCCAGCAGACCGACCTCAAGGGCTACAACCTCCGGCTCGACAAGTTCGTGACGAAGTACGAGGAGCGCAACCTCGACGCCCTCGGGCAGGCGCTCGACTACTCGGCCACCGTCACGAGCACCGAGAAGGGCGGCGAGCCGAAGACGAGCCGTCTCGGCGTGAACGATCCCCTGCACGTCGGCGGCACGAACGTCTACCTGCTCGGCAACGGCTACGCGATGCAGGTCACGGTGCGCGACGGCGACGGCAACGTGGCCTTCAAGGACGTCGTGCCGTTCCTGCCGGAGGACGCGAACTACACCTCCACCGGCGTCATCAAGGTGCCGGACGCGAAGCCGGACCAGCTCGGCATGGTCGGGTTCTTCTACCCCACGGCATCGAAGCTCGCGAGCGGCGCCTACTCGAGTGCCTACCCGGACACCCAGAACCCGCTGCTGACGCTGCAGGTCTACACGGGCGACCTCGGGCTCGACAGCGGCGTGCCGCAGAGCGTGTACACGCTCAGCACCAAGGGGCTCGACCAGATCGCCGGTCGGCAGTCGGACACCGCGAGCATCGCGCTGAAGCCCGGCCAGACGAAGAAGCTGCCGGAGGGCGCCGGGTCGATCACGTTCGACGGCGTCAAGCGGTACGTCTCCCTCGACGTCCACCACGACCCCTCGCAGCTCTGGGTGGGCGGGTTCGCCCTGCTCTCCACCCTCGGCCTGCTCACCTCGCTGTTCGTCCCGCGCCGTCGCGTCTGGGTGAAGGTCGTCCCGCGCACGGACACGGCGGGCGGCGAGTACGACCTCGAGTACGCCGGACTCGCACGCGGCGAGGACCCGAACCTCGAACGGGCCGTCGCGGACATCGCACAGCGCCACACGTCGGACCTCGGAGTTAGGATGCCCCAGTGAACGACATGACCACGAACCTCGCGACCTACTCGGTCGTGCTCACGTACTCCGCGATGGCGGTGTACGTGGTCGCGTTCATCTCGTTCGCCCTCGACATGGCCAAACGCTCCGGCGACGTCACGGCCGCCGCGAAGACCGCGGGTGCCGACGACAGCTCGGCCGACGCGGCCAGCGCTGCGGCAGCACCCGGCGCGAAGACGGTCGCGACCGTCCGCGGCGGCACCGTCGTGCTCGAGCAGGTCGCCGCACCGCCGTCGGGTGGCTCCGCCGGACGCGGCACGAAGTTCGAACGCGTCGGCATGGCGATGACGATCCTCGCGCTCGTCCTGCACGTCGCCTCGGTCGTCCTCCGCGGCATCGCGGCGGACCGTGTGCCGTGGGGCAACATGTTCGAGTTCTCGCTGACCGGCACGGCGCTGATCACCCTGATCTTCCTGCTCGTGCAGTTCTGGCAGAACCTGAAGTTCCTCGGCGTCTTCATCACCGGCCTGACGATCATCCTGCTCGGCATCGCGACCGTGAACTACTGGGTCCCCGTCGTCCCGCTGCAGCCGGCCCTGCAGTCGTACTGGCTGGTCATCCACGTGTTCGTGGCGATCGCCGGCACCGGGTTCTTCGCGCTCGGCGCGGGGCTCGCGGTGGCGCAGCTCGTGCAGACGTACCGCCAGGGCCGCACGGCCTCCGGCAAGCTCCGCTTCATGGCGACGCTGCCCGACGCCGACCGGCTCGAGGTCCTGACCTACCGCGTCCTGCTCGTCGGCTTCGTCCTCTGGACGTTCACGCTCATCGCCGGTGCGATCTGGGCCGAGCGCGCCTGGGGCCGCTACTGGGGCTGGGACACGAAAGAGGTCTGGACCTTCATCATCTGGGTCGTCTACGCGGGCTACATCCACGCCCGTGCGACCCGTGGCTGGCGCGGTGCGCGGTCGTCCTGGCTGGCCCTCATCGGCTTCGCTGCGGTGATGTTCAACTTCTCGGTCGTGAACGTCTTCTTCAAGGGCCTGCACAGCTACTCGGGTCTGTGAGTCACGCGGGTCGCTGACGCGGCCCTGGTCGCGACCACGACCGGACGGGAGGCACGGTGCCAGCTGGCACCGTGCCTCCCGTCCGTCGTCCGGGGTGCGTGCACGGCCAGGAAGACGCCGTCGTGTCGGTGGGACGCCGCCTCGTCGGGGAGACGCCGCTGATTACGGCGGCGTCTCGATGACTCGGCGGCGCCGAAAGGAGACGCCGGCGTCGAACTGAGACGCCGGCGTCTTCCGGAGACGACCGCGTCTCGTGAGGACGGGGCGGGTGCGCTACCCGGCGGCGGCGAGCAGTGCGTGCACGCGGGCCACCCGCGCACGCCACCACACCGTGCGCTCCGGCGACGCGGCGTAGCGCTCCACCTGCGCCGCAGCGACGTCGACGCGGCGCACCGGCACCCGACCGCCGACCGGCAGCAGCGGATCGGTCGTGACGTCCCCGGCGAACATCGCGGCCGTCCCGAGCCCGGCGGCGTACCCGGGCGTCATCGCCGAAGCGGCCAGGAACGCTCCCATGCCGAGCCCGACCGAGGTGTCGAGCGCACTGGAGACGACGCACGGCAACCCGGCGTCGGCGATGACGGCACGGGCCGCGGTGATCCCCCCGAGCGGCTGGGCCTTCACGACCAGGACGTCGGCAGCGCCGGCCCGGGCGACGGCGAGGGGATCGCTCGCCTTCCGGACGCTCTCGTCCGCGGCGACCCGGACGCCGAGGCCGGCGATCCGCGACCGGAGCTCCGCGAGCTCGGGCACCGTCGCGCAGGGCTGCTCGGCGTACTGCAGGTCGAACGGTGCGAGCCGCTCGAGTGCCGCGGCGGCCTGCTCCACGCTCCACAGCCCGTTCGCGTCGACCCGGACCGCGGCCTCGGGCCCCATCACCAGGCGGACCGCGGCGACACGGGCGACGTCGTCGTCGACGGTCGTGCCGGGCTCCGCGACCTTGACCTTGGCGGTGGTGCACCCGGGGTACCGAGCGAGCAGGTCGGCGACGTCGTCGGCGGCGATCACCGGGACGGTGGCGTTGACCGGCACGGAGTCGGCGGCCGGTTCGTGGTCCGTCCACCCGAAGTCGACGGTGGCGCGCAGCCAGGCGGCGGCCTCGGCGTCGTCGTACTCGACGAACGGCGAGAACTCGGTCCAGCCGGCGGGTCCGCGCAGCACGACCGCCTCGCGCGTGGTGATGCCGCGGAACCGCATGCGCATCGGCAGGGCCACCACGTGGGCGTCGGCGAGGAGATCGGCGAGGTCGGGGAGCACGTCCGCCATCCTCCCACCGCACCCAGGGGCCCTGCCGGATCCTCGGAGGGGACCGCCAGGGCAGGGCACTAGCATGCATCGGTCGGCCTCGGTCGGCAGGGGAACGACCCGGAACGAGGGAGGCTCGGTGGCGGTGGATCCGCGGCAGCGCGCAGCACAGCAGCGCGCATCGCAGCGCCCGTCCGACCCGTCGAGCGCCGGAGCGGCACGCCCGGCAGCATCGGCTCGTCCGGCAGCTGCAGCCCGACCCGCGGCGGCGACCCGCCCGGCAGCGGGTGCTCGATCCGCGGCGGCTCCCGGGCGCGACTCCGATGACTTCGCCCGCCTCATGCAGCGCAACACCGTCGACGTCCGGCAGACGGGTGGCACGAAGCGCCGCAACCCCGTCGTCGGCAAGATCGCCCTCGGCCTGGCCGTGGTGTCCGCCGCTGTGGACGCCAGTGCCTTCGCCGTGTTCATGGGCGGTGACACGAACTTCGCCTTCGGGATCTGCTTCGTCGTCGTGTTCCTGACGCTCGTCGCCGCCGTGCTCGGGTTCGTCGCCGCCGTCGGCTCGTTCGGACGCTGGTACGGCGCCGTCGGGGTCGTCCTGGCGTTCTTCGCGAACCCCGTCATCCTCATCGTCATCATGGTGTTCGTCGCGCCGGAGATCCTGACCGACATGGGCGCCTGACCCGCCAGACGCCCGGCGGTACGTTGGGAGCATGGCTGCTCCCGTCTCCGACCTGTTCGACCCCGACGTCTGGACCACCGCTCCGATCGCGGAGCAGTTCACCGACATCACGTACCACAAGCACGTCTCCAAGGGCATCGTCCGGGTCGCCTTCGACCGTCCCGAGGTCCGCAACGCCTTCCGCCCGCGCACGGTCGACGAGCTCTACCGCGCCCTCGACGACGCCCGGCAGGACCCCCGTGTCGGTGTCGTGCTGCTCACCGGCAACGGCCCGAGCCCGAAGGACGGCGGGTGGGCGTTCTGCTCCGGCGGCGACCAGCGCATCCGGGGGCGGAGCGGCTACCAGTACGTCGGTGACGAGGGCGCCCCGCCCGAGGGCGTCGACCCCGCGGCCGCCCAGGCATCGATGGGGCGGCTGCACATCCTCGAGGTCCAGCGGCTGATCCGGATGATGCCCAAGGTCGTCATCGCGGTCGTCCCCGGCTGGGCTGCGGGCGGTGGGCACTCGCTGCACGCGATCTGCGACCTCACCATCGCGAGCGCCGAGCACGGGAAGTTCAAGCAGACCGATGCCGACGTCGGCTCGTTCGACGGCGGCTACGGCAGCGCCTACTACGCCAAGCAGATCGGGCAGAAGTTCGCCCGCGAGGTCTTCTTCCTCGCGCAGGAGTACTCCGCCCAGCGCGCGTACGAGATGGGTGCGGTGAACGCCGTGGTGCCGCACGCCGACCTGGAGCGCGAGGCGATCCGCTGGGGCGAGATCGTGCTCGGCAAGTCCCCGACGGCGATCCGGATGCTCAAGTACGCGTTCAACGCCGTGGACGACGGCATGGTCGGCCAGCAGGTGTTCGCGGGAGAGGCCACGCGGTTGGCCTACGGCACCGACGAGGCGGTCGAGGGTCGCGACTCGTTCCTCGAGAAGCGCGCTCCCGAGTGGACCGCGTTCCCCTGGCACTACTGATGCCCCGTCCGCTGGTCGCGACCGGCACGTCGGACCCGACGGCCGTGCTGCGCGGCCTGGAGGCAGCACTCGCCGGCGGCCCCGCACTGCTCCCCGTCGCCGAGGGGGCTCCTGCACTGCCGACGCCACCGCCGGCCGAGGTCCGTCAGGCGGTCGCCCTGGTGGTCGAGACCAGCGGGTCCACCGGCACCGGCAAGCGCGTGGCGCTCTCGTCCGAGGCGCTCCTCGCCGGTGCCGCCGCGGCGGACGCGGCACTCGGTGGGCCCGGGCGCTGGGTGCTCGCACTGCCGACGCACTACATCGCCGGCATCAACGTCCTGACCCGCTCGATCACCGCGGGCACCGACCCCGTCGTCGTGCCACCCGGGCACTTCGCGGCCGCCGCGTTCACCGAGGCGGCCGAACGGCTCGTCACCGGTCCGGCCGCGCCGCGTCGCTACACCTCCCTGGTGCCGGTGCAGCTCGCACGGGTGCTCGACGACCCGGACGCCACGCGTGCGCTCGCCCGGTTCGACGCGGTGCTGGTCGGCGGGCAGGCCACCCCGGCGCCGCTCCGGCAGCGGGCGCTCGACGCCGGGGTCCGGATCGTGACGACGTACGGTGCGAGCGAGACGAGCGGTGGATGCGTGTACGACGGCGTCCCGTTCGGCACGGTGCGCACCGCGCTGGTCGACGGTGAGCTGCACCTGGCGGGGCCGATGCTCGCCGAGGGGTACCTCGACGACGACGCCCGCACGGTGTCGGCCTTCGTCGAGCGGGACGGGCTGCGCTGGTACCGGACCGGGGACACCGCGACCCTCTCCGACGGCGTGGTCCGCGTGCTCGGACGCCTCGACGACGTGGTGATCTCCGGCGGCGAGAAGGTCCAGCTCGGTGCGGTCGAACGGCTCGTCCGCGGGCTCCCAGGACAGGAGAGCGCCGTCGTCGCCCGGCGTGCGGCGGGGGAGTGGGGCGAGGTCCCGGTCGTCGTCACCGAGCAGCCGCTCGACCTCGAGGCCGTACGTGCCCACGTCGGAGCCACCCTGGGGCGTGCCGCCCGCCCGGCCGACGTGGTCCTGGTGGACCGGATCCCGATGCTGTCGTCGGGCAAACCCGACCGTCGGGCCGTGCAGGCGCTCGTCGACCCGGGCCGCCCGTAGGGACCGCGAGCGGCCGGGTGGCGCATCGGCAATATGATCGGTGCTCGTGGCACGAACGAAGAACTCGACGCAGAAGCAGGGCCGGTCCGGCAACCCGGCGAAGGCCGCTGCCCCCGCCCGCACCAAGCGGAAGGCGACCGCGCGCGACTGGATCGGCGGCGCACGCCTGCGCACCCTGACCCTCGGTGTCGTCCCGGTCGTGCTCGGCACCGCCGTCGCGTTCGTCGACAGCGGGGAGCCCGGCGACTTCGGCGACTACCTGGCGAAGGACGGCCACCTCGCGGTCGCGCTGCTCGCCCTGGCCGTGGCGCTGTTCCTGCAGATCGGTGTGAACTACAGCAACGACTACTCCGACGGGGTCCGCGGCACCGACGAGTACCGCGTCGGCCCGGCACGACTCACCGGGGCCGGCCTGGCCAAACCCCGGACCGTGCTCACCGTCGCCCTGACGTTCTTCGGCCTGGCCGCGGTCGCCGGCCTGGTCATCGTGCTGCTCACCCAGCTGTGGTGGCTGCTGCTCGTGGGGGCCGCCGCCATCGTCGCCGCCTGGTTCTACACGGGCGGCAAGAAGCCGTACGGGTACAACGCCCTCGGCGAGGTCTTCGTCTTCGTCTTCTTCGGGCTGGTCGCCGTGCTCGGCACCCAGTTCGTGCAGATCCGCGAGGTCACGGTCAGCGGCTGGGCAGCCGCGGTGGCCGCCGGCTTCTTCGCCTGCGCGGTCCTGATGGTGAACAACATCCGCGACATCGACGAGGACCAGCTGGCGGGCAAGCGCACGCTCGCCGTGGTCGTCGGCCGTCCGGTGGCCCGCGTCCTGTACGGCCTGTTCCTGATGCTGCCGTACGTCGTGCTGCTCTGGTTCGTGCTGCTGTACTTCCGCACGGGCTTCACGTACTTCTCGCTGCTGCTTGCCCTGCCGGCGCTGGCGATCGGGGTGTCGTCACGGAAGCCCCGCGAGCTCATCACGGCCCTGCAGCTGTCGTCGTTCGCCTCGCTCGCCTTCGGCGTGGTGCTCGGGATCACCCTGGCCATCCAGCCGTAGCCGTTCCGGCTGCTCGACCGGACGGCCCCGCCCTCGCGCTCGGAGTCAGTCGGCGTCGGTGTCCCGGCGCGCCTCGTGCCGGTCCGCGTCGGACACCGGACGGACGGTCGGGGTGGCCGCGGCGTCGGAGTCGGCGGCGTCGACGAAGTCGTCCTCGAAGTCCGAGTCGGCGTCCCGCTCCGGGGCACCGCGGCGGTTCGCCAGGCTCAGGGCCACCTGCGTGCGCAGTCCGGACAGGGCGATGTACGAGATGAGCAGGCCCACCAGGGCGGCCACGATCGTCGCCCAATACCACGGCATCGGCGTCAGGAGCAGGAGGAGCACGAGCGCCACCACGAAGATGCCGAGCCGAGCCAGGGTGTACAGGAGCCACGCTTTCACACGGTGAGTCTACGGAGCGCCGACCGGCAGGGGCATCACAGGGTCGCGACCTAGACTTCACCGCATGGTCCGCTTGTGGTTGATCGTCGCCGTGGCCGCCGTCGCCTTCACGGTGTACGCGGCCATCGACTGCGGCACGATGCCGCGTCAGCGCGTCCGTTCCCTGCGTCGCGGCGTGTGGCTGCTGCTCGTCATCATCCTGCCCGTCCTCGGTGGCGTGCTCTGGTTCCTGCTGGGCCGCACCCCGGCGGCCGACCCCGGTGCGTCGGCCCGCTACCGTGGACCCGAAGACGACCCGGACTTCCTCGGCACCACGCCGGAGCCGGGCACCACCCTCACGGACAAGGACCAGGACGACGCGACCCTCCGAGACCTCGAAGACCAGTTCCACGAGCGCGACGACGACGGCCGCACCGATCGCTGACGGGCCCGCCGGTTCGGGCAGCCCGGCGACGGACACCGCGCTCGCCCTCCTGCAGGAACTCGTGCGTGCCGGCGTCACCGACGTCGTGGTGAGCCCCGGTTCGCGCTCCCAGGCACTCGCCCTCGCGGCAGTCGCCCTCGAGCGCGCCGGCGGGTTGACCGTGCACGTGCGGTTGGACGAACGGACCGCCGGGTTCTTCGCACTCGGGCTCGCCGTCGAGACGCACCGACCCGCAGCGGTGGTGACGACGTCGGGCACCGCGGTGGCCAACCTGCACCCCGCCGTGCTCGAGGCGCACCACTCCGGCGTGCCGATGATCGTGCTGAGCGCCGACCGTCCCGACGAACTGCGCGGCATCGGCAGCAACCAGACCACCGTCCAGCCGGGGATCTTCGGCCAGGCCGTCGCCTTCGTCCGCGACGTCGAGGCCCCGTCGGCGCACGGCGTCGACGGCTCGGTCCGCGACACCCTGCGCACCCTCGCCCGCCAGGCGGTCGCCGCCGCAGCCGGGCACACCGGACAGCCCGGTCCCGCGCAGCTCAACGTCGCGTTCCGCGAGCCGCTGTCGGCCGGACTCGCCCCGGAGCACGTCAGCCCCGTGCCCGAGGACGAGGTCGACCTGGCGTTCGCGACCCGCCGGGCGCACACGGGTCTGCCGGTCGCCGAACTCACCCCGGACGACGAACCGGGCACCGTCGTCATCGCCGGGCACGACGCCGGCGAGGACGCCGAGCGGATCGCCTGGGAACTCGGGGCGCCGCTCCTCGCCGAGGTCTCGAGCGGCGCGCGCTTCGGCCGCAACCTGGTCGTGGCCTACCGCGAACTCCTGCGCGACGCCGACCACGTCGGCGCCGTCCGCCGCGCCGTCGTGCTCGGCCACCCGACCCTCAGCAGAGAGGTCCCCGCGCTCCTGCAGCGCGACGGGGTCGAGACGATCGTCGTCCGCGGACCGGCGGCCGACCCCTTCGACCCGGCCCGTGCCTCCCGACCGGACGCCGTGACCACCTTCGTGTCCGACGTCCGCGTGACGGGCCGCACCCGGCCGGAGCACCGTGCGTGGGTCGGCCGCTGGGTCGGCGCCAGCCGACGGATCCTGGGGGACGGCGATGCCGGCCCGGACCTCGACGCCAAGCGCTCCGCCGACCGCGCCGAGCGGAACAAGTTCCTGCGTGACGAGGTCGCGCTCCGTCGCCGACCCGTCGACCGGGCCATGCTCGCCGAGGCCGTCTGGGGGGTGACCTGGCCGCACGACCGGCTGGTCCTCGGGGCGTCGCAGCTCATCCGTGAAGCCGACGCCCGGGTGCTCGGCAAGAAGATCCGGGTGCACGCGAACCGCGGGCTCGCGGGTATCGACGGCACCGTCTCGACCGCACTCGGCATCGCCGCGGCGCTCGAGCAGTCCTCGGCCTCCGTGGGCACCACACGCGTGCTCCTCGGCGACCTGACCCTGCTGCACGACCTCGGAGCGTTCGTCACCGGCACCGAGGAACGCACCCACCGGGTGCAGGTCGTCGTCGGCAACGACCACGGCGGCGCGATCTTCCGCGGGCTCGAGGTGGCGAAGACCACGCCCGACGCCGACATGCGGCGGATGATGTCGACCCCGCAGCACGTCGACGTCGAACGGGTCGTCACGGGCCTCGGGTGGGAGTACCGCCGGGCGGCGACGTGGGGTGACCTGGAGCGGGTGCTCACCGATCCAGCCGAGCGGGTCGTGATCGAGGTCCCGCTGGCCGACTGACCACCCAGCGGCTGTCGGCGACCGCGAGGGTCGCGCGACCGCGTGGGTCCCGCGACCGCGCGGATCGCGCGACCGCTTGGATCGCGCGCCTGCCTCAGGCCAGGGCGTCGGCGATGGGCCGGAACTTCAGGGCCGTCTCGGCGACCTCGCGCGCCGGCTCCGAACCGGCCACGATCCCGGCCCCCGCCCAGGCCCGCACGGTGCCGTCGTCGTCGATCCGGGCGCTGCGGAGCGCGAGCATCCACTCGCCGTCACCCGTCGCGCTCATCCAGCCGACCGGCCCGGCGTAGCGGCCCCGGTCGACGCCCTCGAGCTCGGCGACGAGCCGCACGGCCACGTCCGTCGGGGTCCCGGCGACCGCGGCCGTCGGGTGCAGGGCGTCGGCGACGTCCAGCGACGTGGTGTCGGGCGGCAGCGTGGCCTGCACGTCGGTCGCCAGGTGCCACAGGTTCGGCAGCTGCAGCCGGAACGGTTCGGCGTCGGCGCGCAGGTCCGTCGCGAGCGGGGCGAGGGCCGCGAGCAGACTGTCGATCGCGAAGGTGTGCTCCTCGACGTCCTTGGCACTGCTGGCCAGGGCCTCGGCGGCGGCCCGGTCGGACACCTCGTCGGTGCCCCGGGCGGCGCTGCCGGCGAGCACCCGTGCGGTCAACCGTGTGCCGTCGGTGCGGGCGAGGGTCTCGGGGGTGGCGCCGACCAGTCCGTCCACCGCGAAGGTCACGCACTGCGGGTAGGCCGACGCGAGGTCGAGCAGGACCGCCCGTCGATCGGCTCCCGGCGGCAGCGTCCCGACGAGGTCGCGGGCGAGCACCACCTTGCGGGCACCCCCGGCCACGATGCGGCGGACCGCCTCGGTCACGTTGGCGGCGTAGGTGTCCTCGTCGATGTGCCCGGGACGCAGGGCCACGGACACGTGCGGCCCGACGTGGGGGACCGGGACCGAGGTCCGGGTGAAGGCCAGGGGCTCCGCGCCGAGCGTGGTGTCGATCGCGGTCAGCCAGGCCTTGCCGCGACGCCGACCGAGGACCACCCGGGGCACGATGAGCACGCTCTCGTCGGCGGAGTCGTCGGCGAAGGCGAACGACCCGAACGCGACGAGCCCCGAACCGCGCAGCTGCACCGGGTCGTCGACGACGGCGGTCTCGACGATGCTGCGCCAGAGGGCCGCGGCGTCCCGCATCCGGTCGGGGCCGGTGAACGTGAACCGGAGCGCCTCACCGATGCCGACGATGCCGTCGCCGTTCCGGACGAAGGCGAGGGGACGGTCGCGGAGCGTGTGGCGGAGGACGGCGCCCGGGTCGTCGAGGATCCGGGTCGAGACCGTCAGCGGGGGCGCCGCCGTGGTGGTTCGGGTCACGGCTCCGATGCTACGCGCCGATCCCGCACCGCCCGGGTGGCTGCGAGTCCGGTGAACGCTCGGTCGGGACCTCTAGGATTGATCGTGTGAGCAGAGCGGACCTGAACAAGCGCCCGGACGAGGTGGCGGCGATGTTCGACGACGTCGCGGCCAAGTACGACCTCACGAACGACATCCTGTCGGCGGGCAACGCCCCGCTGTGGCGTGTCGCGACGGTCCGCGCGGTCGACCCGCAGCCCGGCGAGAAGGTCCTCGACATCGCCGCGGGCACCGGGACCAGCGCAGCGGCCTTCGCCAAGAAGGGCGCCGAGGTCACCGCGCTCGACCTGTCCGCCGGCATGATCGCCGTCGGCCGTGAACGCCACCCCGAGATCACCTTCGTCGAGGGCAATGCCGAGCAGCTGCCCTTCGACGACGACACGTTCGACGCCGTCACGATCTCGTTCGGGCTGCGCAACGTGAACGACCCGAAGCAGGCGCTCGCCGAGATGCTGCGCGTCCTGAAGCCCGGTGGCCGCGTCGTCATCTGTGAGTTCTCGACGCCGCCCCGCGCCCTGCTGCGCTTCGGCTACGGCACCTACCTGAAGCGCGTGCTCCCGGGCATCGCGCGGCTCTCGAGCAGCAACCCGGCCGCCTACCGTTACCTCGCCGAGTCGATCGACGCGTGGCCCGACCAGCAGGTGCTCACCCAGTGGCTCCGCGGTGTCGGCTTCTCGGTGGTCGCCTACCGCAACCTGACGGCCGGTATCGTCGCACTGCACCGTGGCCGCAAGCCCGTCGCCGACACGGTGCGCGAGTCCGCGGCACGGCGTGCGAAGGCCCGCCGTGACCACCAGAACACCGGCGAGCAGCCGCGCGTCGACCCGGCCGCCGACTGACCGGTCACCACCCCCGAAGACGGAGCAGCACTTGAATCCGAGCGTCCCGGTCGCACGTCGCGCGCCGAGCCTGCGCGCATCGCTGGGCATCGGCGAGCGGTTGTTCGCCACGCCCGCCGACCGACGCTTCATCTCCGCGGTCGACGACGGGCTCGAACTCGTCGAGCAGGGGCTCGAGGACGCCATGCGCTCCACCGACACCCTCGCCGACACCACCAGTCGGTACCTGCTGTCCGCCGGTGGCAAGCGCATCCGTCCGACCCTGACGCTCCTCATCGCCCAGCTCGGTGACGGCGTGACCGACGCCGTGGTCAAGGCCGCGGTGAGCATCGAGACCACGCACCTGGCGTCGCTGTACCACGACGACGTCATGGACGAAGCGCCCGTGCGCCGCGGGGTCCCCGCCGCGCAGATCACCTACGGCAACAACGTGGCGATCCTCACCGGCGACCTGCTCTTCGCCCGCGCCAGCCTGATCACCGCCGACCTCGGCACCGAGGGCATCCGGATGCAGGCCGAGACCTTCCAGCGTCTCTGCATGGGCCAGCTGCACGAGACCACGGGGCCGCAGCCGGACGACGACCCGCTCGAGCACTACATCCAGGTGCTCAGCGACAAGACCGGTTCGCTCATCGCCACCGCGGCACGTGCCGGCGTGATGTTCTCCGGTGCCGACCGCGCCTACCTCGATGCCGTCGGTACCTTCGGCGAGAAGGTCGGCGTCGCCTTCCAGCTCGTCGACGACGTCATCGACCTCGCCCCCGCGACGGACAAGACCGGCAAGATCGCCGGCAACGACCTGCGTGCCGGCGTCGACACCCTGCCGGTCCTGCAGCTGCGCCGGATGGCCGCGACCGACCCGTCCGCGCAGCACCTGGTCGAGCGCATCGAGCGCGACGTCAACGGTGCGCCGGACGACGTGGTCGACTCCGCGCCGTACCAGTCGGCCGTCGCCGCGCTCCGCGAGCACGAGGCCACCGCGGCGACCCGAGCCGTCGCCGTCGCCTGGGCCCGCGAAGCCGTCGCCGCCCTCGCCCCGCTCCCCGACGGCACCGTGAAACGGGCACTCACCCGCTTCGCGGACTCCGTCGTCGACCGAAGCCGTTGAACACCCCTCCCGACGGCGCACGCACTGCGGCCCGGTCGGGAGGCCCCCGGGAACCCCCACCCGAACGAACTGGAGACGATCAGTGCCCACCCTCCGACTCGCCATCGTCGGCGCCGGCCCCGCCGGCATCTACGCCGCGGACATCCTGCTGCGCGAGGCCCACGGCTACGACGTGTCGATCGACCTGTTCGAGCAGCTCCCCGCGCCCTACGGTCTGGTCCGGTACGGCGTCGCCCCCGACCACCCGCGCATCAAGGGCATCATCAACGCCCTGCGTGACGTCCTCGACCGCGGGGTCGTCCGGCTGTTCGGCAACGTCCGCTACGGCGAGGACATCACCCTCGAGGACCTCAAGAAGCACTACAACGCGGTGGTGTTCTCGACCGGCGCGATCAAGGACGCCGACCTCGACATCCCCGGTGTCGACCTCGACGGCTCGTACGGCGCCGCCGAGTTCGTGAGCTGGTTCGACGGCCACCCAGACGTCCCGCGCACCTGGCCGCTGAACGCCGAGAGCGTCGCGGTCATCGGCGTCGGCAACGTCGCCCTCGACGTCTCCCGCATCCTGGCGAAGCACGCCGACGACCTGCTGCCGACCGAGATCCCCGCGAACGTCTACGAGGGCCTGAAGGCCTCGCCCGTCACGGACGTGCACGTCTTCGGCCGCCGCGGTCCGGCGCAGGTGAAGTTCACGCCGCTCGAGCTCCGCGAGCTCGGCGAGGTCCGCGACGTCGACATGGTGGTCTACGACGAGGACTTCGACCACGACGAGGCCTCGAAGACCGCGATCGCGACGAACAAGCAGGTCATGGTGATCAACCGTGTCCTCGAGCAGTGGCGCACGCGCGAGGTCGGCCAGGCCAGCCGCCGGCTCCACCTGCACTTCTACGCGAAGCCGATCGAGTTCGTCGGCGACGAGCAGGGCAAGCTGACCGCCATCCGCTACGAGCGCACCCGTCCGAACGGCGAGGGCGGCGTGGAGGGCACCGGCGAGATCCGCGAGATCCCGATCCAGGCCGCCTACCGCGCGGTCGGGTACTTCGGTTCCCCGCTGCCCGGTGTGCCGTTCGACGAGCGCCACGGTGTCATCCCGAACCACGAGGGCCAGGTCCTCGACGACGACAACCAGCAGATCCCCGGGGTGTACGCCACCGGCTGGATCAAGCGCGGTCCGGTCGGGCTCATCGGGCACACGAAGTCCGACGCGATGGAGACGGTGCAGCACATCGTCAACGACCAGGCGAGCTGGTGGACCCCGGAGGACCCCTCCGACGAGGCCATCCCGGCCCTGCTCCGCGAGCGCGGTGTCGAGTACACCGACCTCGAAGGCTGGCACCACCTCGACACCCACGAGCAGGCGCTCGGTGCGGTCGACGGGCGCGAGCGCATCAAGGTGGTGCCGCGCGACGAGATGATCGAGGTCTCGCTCGGACGCGTCGACACCCCGACGAGCTGACGACACCATGACCGACACGCGCCCCGTCCCGTTCACAGCGGTGCGGGGCGCGTCCGCGTCGGGGATGCGGCTGCAGGGCGTCGACGTGGCCCGTGCGGTCGCGCTGCTCGGCATGATGGCCGCACACATCGGTGGCATCGCGGAGCAGCTCGACTGGACCGACCCGGCCACCTGGACCGCCGTCGCCCACGGGCGCCCGTCCACGCTGTTCGCGGTCCTCGCCGGCGTCTCGATCGGTCTGACGAGCGGCCGCACCGACCCGCCCGGCCCGCCCATCATCGGCCGCATCCGTGCCCGGCTCGCGATCCGCGCCGTGGTGGTCGTCGTCATCGGGTTCGCCCTGATGGCGCTCGACACCCCCGTGTACGTGATCCTGCCGACCTACGGCGTGCTGTTCCTGCTCGTGGTCCCGGTGCTCCGCGTCCGACCGGCGGCGCTGCTCGGCATCGCCGCGCTCTGCGCGGTGCTGTCGCCGCTCGCCGCGCTGACGATCGCGCCGGCCTACGCGGACGCCAGCATGATCGGCGTCCAGCTCGGCCTGGTCTACCCCGTGGTCACCTTCCTGGCGTACGTCCTGGTGGGGCTCGCGGTCGCCCGGGTCGGCCTGGAGGACCGTGGTCGGCAGATCCTGGTCCTGGCGTCCGGCACACTGGTCGCCGCCACCGCCTACGTCGCCGGGTCGGTCCTCGCCCCGCTGCCCGACGACGCGGCCCTGGCGTTCCCCGGGGTCCCGTCCGCGGGAGACGCGTCGACCCCCGGCCAGGCCCTCGCACAGCTGTTCCTGTCCCCGCGCGACCACTCGTCGTCGGTCGTCGACGTGGTGGGGACGGCCGGGGTGGCGGTCGCGGTGATCGCCCTCTGCCTGCTCGTGTTCGACGGCCGCGGGCGCGTCGCCGAGCGGATCGCGTTCCCCCTGGCGGCCGTGGGGTCGATGCCGCTGACGGTGTACTCGGGGCACCTCGTGGTCATCGCGATGCTGCCGACGTACCCCGAGTCGGCCGAGGCCTGGGGCTGGTTCGCCCTCGGCTCGGTGGTCTTCGCGATGCTGTGGCGGCGGTTCCTCGGCCGCGGACCGCTCGAGCGGGTGGTCGGGGCCGTGGCGTCCCTCGTCCCGATGCGCTGAGCGCACCTGGCGGACCCGCACCGGCCGCGGAACGCTCACCGCACGGTGCAGGGTTGTCCGTTCGCCGCGGGCTTGCTCGCCGGGTGTCCCGCTGTCGCAACGCACGGTGCGGCCGAGGTCGCACCGTGTGGAGGACGACGCACGGTGCGCGACGGAGGCGACCCGCGCCTCCCGTCCGCACCGTGCGTGGTTGGTTGTGCGACGCGTGGCGCACGGCATCCTGAACCGGCTCGGAACGCCCCGCACGGTGCAGGGTTGTCCGTTCGCCGCGGGCTTGCTCGCCGGGTGTCCCGCTGTCGCGACGCACGGTGCGGCCAAGGTCGCACCGGGTGGAGGACGACGCACGGTGCGACGACGCACGGTGCGACGGTGCGACGGCGCGACGACGCACGCTGCGACGCTGCGACGGCGACGGCTACTGCAGCGCCGCCGTCAGCCGCGCGACGTTGTCGAGGACCTTGGACCGGCGCGGACGGTCGACCCACGCGTCGAGCGTGAGCTCGAAGCTGTGCTCCTTGTAGGAGTCCTGCACCTCGCGCAGGGCGTCGACGAAGCGGTGACCGCGCACCATCACGGAGACCTCGAGGTTCAGGCTGAACGAGCGCATGTCCATGTTGCTCGACCCGATCACCGACACCTCGTCGTCGATCGTGAAGTGCTTGGCGTGCAGGATCGTCGGCGCGCGGTACAGCCAGATCCGCACGCCGGCCCGCAGGAGTTCCTCGTAGTAGGAGCGCTGCGCGTGCCAGGTCATCGCGTGGTCGCCCATCTCGCCGACGAACAGCTCGACGTCGACCCCGCGCTGCGCCGTCGTGGTGATGGCGTAGAGCATCGAGTCGTCCGGCACGAAGTACGGCGACGTGATCGACACCTTCTGCTGCGCCGAGTAGAGCAGCGCGTTGAACAGGCGCAGGTTGTTCTCGCCGTCGAAGCCCGGGCCCGACGGCACCACCTGACAGTCGAGCGCATCGCCGCGGTCGGCCCGCTGGACGGGGTCGCTCTCACGCAGCAGCAGCTCGTCGGTCTCGCTGTACCAGTCGGTGACGAACAGGGCGTTGAGCCCGGCGACGACCGGTCCCTCGAACCGGGCGAACAGGTCCTTGTAGACCATGCCCTTCTCGATGTGGGACTTGATGTCGTACGACGCGTCGATCAGGTTCTGCGAGCCGGTGAACGCGACCGAGCCGTCGATCACCATGATCTTCCGGTGGTTGCGGAGGTCTGGGCGCTGGAACTTGCCCTGCAACGGCAGGAGGGGCAGCATCAGGTGCCACTCGATGCCCGCCTGGTCCATGAACGCCAGGGTGTCCTTGTAGCCCGGGTAGCCGCGGCTCGCCCAGTGGTCGAGCAGGAACCGCACGGTGACGCCGCGTGCCTGCGCCCGCGCGAGCGCCTCGAAGAACGGGCGTGTGGTGTCGTCGAGCGTCGCGATGTAGAACTCGACGTGCACGAACCGGCGGGACTGGTCGATCGCCCGGGTCATCTCGGCGATGGACTCCTCGGAGTCGGGGTAGAGCTCCGCGGAGTTGCCACCGACCAACGGCATCGCACCGAGTTCGCGGTTCAGCCGCGTGACGCTCTCGAGCCACGCGGGCCACGGGTGGTCACGGCGGACCCGCTCGATGCCCTCGGTCTGCTCGAGGATGTACGCGTTGATCTCGGTCTGCTTCTCGCGACGGGCGCGGGGGAGCTTCGTCGACCCGATGACCAGGAAGACGATGAAGCCGATGTAGGGGATGAGGAAGATCGCGAGCAGCCACGCCGTCGCGGTCTGCGGCTTCCGGTTGATCGGGACGTAGATGATCGAGAAGACGCGGATCGCCAGGTCCAGCAGGACGAGCAGGACGGTGATGACGACGCTGAGCCAGTGCTCCACGGGGTGTCGGGTGTCGTTCGCAGGGGCCGCGGGTCAGCGGAAGTTGATGAACTGCAACGGGACGTCGAACTCTTCACCCTTGAGGAGCTGGATCGTGTTCTGCAGGTCGTCACGGCTCTTCGACGAGACCCGGAGCTCGTCGCCCTGGATCTGGCTCTTCACCGTCTTCGGGGCGTTGGCCCGCAGGAACGCGCCGATCTTCTTCGCCACGTCCTGCTCGATGCCGTTCTTGAACTTCACCTCGATGCGGTACTCCTTGCCCGAGGGGTACGGGTCGCCGGCGTCGAGGCTCTTCAGGCTGATGTTCCGCTTGATCGCCTTGCTCTGCAGGACGTCGAGCACGGCCTTGGCGCGCTCTTCCGAGTTCGCCTTGATGAGGACGTCCTCGCCGCTGA
The DNA here is from genome assembly GCF_003234485.1 of Curtobacterium sp. MCLR17_034. NCBI lineage: Bacteria > Bacillati > Actinomycetota > Actinomycetes > Micrococcales > Microbacteriaceae > Curtobacterium > Curtobacterium sp. MCLR17_034. The sequence goes on along the minus strand of NZ_QKTH01000003.1, from coordinate 180,664 downwards.
ACGCGACCGAGGCGTCGGCGCCCTTGAAGTCGTACCGCTGCTCGATCTCCTTGGCCGCCTGGTTGAGGGCGTTCTCCGCCTCCATCTTGTCGACCTTGCTGACCACGTCGAAGGAACTGTCTGCCATGCGGAACAGCCTAACGGCGGACGGGAGGCCCGGTTCCGGTCGCGCGGATCGGCTCGCGATGGTCACGACCACCGTCAGCCATCCGCTATGCTTTTGTGCGCGCCTTCGGTTGGTGATCACACCGGCTGGGTGCGCATGGCAAGTTACCCAAGCGGCCAAAGGGATCTGACTGTAAATCAGCCGGCGTAGCCTTCGGGGGTTCGAATCCCTCACTTGCCACCATCTGATCGGCCCCGTCCACTGCGGACGGGGCCGATGGTGTTTCCGGGAGGATGGGTGCATGGCATCCGACCTCACCCCGTCCCAGTTCGCCGACCTCGCCGAGTCGATCGCCCGTGACGCAGCGGCGCTGGCCGCACGCCGCCGCGCCGAGGGGGTCGAGGTCGCGGACCGGAAGTCGAGCATCGTCGACGTGGTCACGGCCGCCGACCGTGAGGTCGAGGCACTCATCCGCGCCCGCATCGCCGAGGCCCGACCGGACGACGCCTTCCACGGTGAGGAGTCCGGGTCGGCATCGGGCGCCTCGGGCATCACCTGGGTGGTGGACCCGATCGACGGCACGGTCAACTACCTGTACGGCAGCGCCGAGTACGGCGTGAGCATCGGCGTCGTGCGCGGAGCACCCGACCCGATGACCTGGGAGCCGATCGCGGGCGTCGTCGTGGCGCCGGCGACGGGTACCGTCTTCCGCGCGGCCGTCGGCCAGGGTGCGACCCGTGACGGGGAGCCGTTGTCCGTCGCCACGCCCGGTTCGCTCGCCGAGACGCTCGTCGCCACCGGGTTCGGGTACACGGCCGACCGTCGCCGCGAGCAGGTCGCGGTGCTCGCCGGGCTCATCGGCGAGGTGCGGGACATCCGCCGTGGGGGAGCGGCGTCGCTCGACTGCTGCGCCGTCGGTGCGGGCGTGGTGGACGCGTACTACGAGCGCGGGATCAACCCGTGGGACATGGCGGGCGGGGCCCTCGTCGCGCAGGAGGCCGGCGCGACGATCCGCATCTGGGAGGCCGGGGGGACCCGCTCCTTCCTGTTCGCGAGCCCCGCCGTCGCCGACGAACTCGAGGCCCTGGTGCGTGGGCTCGAGGCCGGTGCGCTCGGAGCCGTGCGGGCCTGAGGACGCGCCGGTCCCCAGGTCTGGGGGCGCCGGGAGGACATCACCACGACTGGCGACCTGCGACCTCGCCTGCTAGCGTGCTCAGGTCCCGTTATCTGCTCGTTACCAACGAGTGAGCCCTTCTCTGATCAGGATCGCCACCGCACGCATGCCCCGTACTCCTCTGTCGTCCGCTCCCACCGACGGTTCCGTCGACGCCGCCACCCCGGTCGTCCACCAGACCCGACGCGCTCGGATCGAGGCGGAACGAGCAGCGGCGAAGGGCTCGAGCGTGGTGCAGGAGGCGCAGGGCTCGGCGGGGCCGAGCTTCGACGACGTGATCGGTGCGGTCACGCCGGGAACCCCCGCGGCCCCCGTGTCACCGATCGACCTCGCACCGGCGTCGCCCGCGCGGCCGGCGTCCCGCATCGTGACGCCGCCGGCCCCCACCTCGCCCGTCGTGCACGCGCAGCCGGCCGCTCCCGCCGCCTCGGTGTCGCAGCCGCGTCGGGTCGCTGGGCAGGTCCCCGCGTCGCGTCGTCGCACCAGCCGTCCGGCCACGAAGACCCCGGTCGACCGCGCGACCCGTCACATCCGTTCCAGCACCCCCGTCAGCGCACCGGCCCCGAAGCGTGGTGCGTCGTTCCGCCGGTCGGCCTCCCGTGTGACCGCGGTCGGTGCCCTGCTCTTCGCGGCCGGCCTGGTCGTCTCGACCTCGCTGCCGGCCCAGGCGCTCTGGGTGCCCGAGTCCGGCTCGACCGCGGCCCGTGCCAGCTCGGGTGCCACCCAGTCGATGCAGGTCGGTGCCGCTGCTGACGGGTCGACCGCTCGCGACCAGTTCACGGTCTCGGACGCCACGCAGTACGCGAACGTCGACTCCTCCAGCTTCACGAACGACCCGACCGGCACGATCCAGTGGCCGTTCCTGACCGGTGTCCCGATCACCTCGGGCTTCGGCGGACGCCAGGTCGCCGGGTGCTCGTTCTGCTCGACGAACCACATGGGCGTCGACTTCGCCCCGGGCGAGGGCACCCCGATCGGCGTCATCGCCGCCGGCACCGTCATCAAGGTGCAGGCGAACGACGGCGGCTTCGGCAACGACGTCTGGGTCGAGCACGACGTCGACGGCAAGCAGTTCGTCAGCGTCTACGGCCACATGGAGGACAACTCCTTCAAGGTGGTCACCGGCCAGCACGTCGAGGTCGGCGACATCCTCGGTCTCGTCGGCAGCACGGGCAACTCCACGGGCCCGCACCTGCACCTCGAGGTGCACGTCGACGGGGTCCCGGTGGACCCGCTGGCGTGGCTCAAGACCAACGCGAACTAGGGGCCCGCGACGCGGCACGCCCGGGCGTCTCGTCCGGTTCCGGAGCAGCGTCGGAGGTCTGCTATCCTCGTGTGGTGCCGCTCGCGGTACATCGCCCCGATAGCTCAGTGGTAGAGCACCTCCATGGTAAGGAGGGGGTCGTCAGTTCAATCCTGACTCGGGGCTCCGACCCGGTGCGCGTGCCGCTCCGGATCTCTGGCGGGGTAGCTCAGTTGGTTAGAGCACACGACTCATAATCGTGGGGTCGCGGGTTCAAGTCCCGCCCTCGCTACACGCAAGGCCCTCTCGCCCAGGATCCCCTGGGTCAGGGGGCCTTCTCTGTTGCCGGCCCCACTTCGATTGCCGGGGCCGACCCGCCGCGCGTTCAGTCCGCCGCCGGCACGTCGGCCGCGACGTTCTCCTGCGCGGCGAACTGGGTGCGGTGCAGCTCCTCGTACCGGCCACCCGCGGCCAGCAGTTCGTCGTGCGTGCCCCGCTCCACGATCGAGCCGTCCTCGACCACGAGGATCACGTCCGCGCTGCGGATCGTGGAGAGCCGGTGCGCGATCACCATCGCCGTCCGCCCCTCGAGCGCCTCGCCGAGCGCTGCCTGCACCGCTGCCTCGGACGTCGAGTCGAGTGCCGCCGTCGCCTCGTCGAGGATGACGACGCGCGGCTGGGCGAGCAGGAGCCGGGCGATCGTCATCCGCTGGCGCTCGCCCCCGGACAGCCGGTAGCCGCGCTCACCCACCATGGTGTCCAGCTGGTCGGGGAGGGACCGGATGAGCGGCTCGAGCCGCGCACGGCGGACGGCGTCCCACACCTCGTCGTCGGAGGCTTCGGGCCGGGCGAACCGCAGGTTGGAGCGGATGGTCTCGTGGAACAGGTGGCCGTCCTGCGTCACCATGCCGAGGGTGTGCCGCATCGAGGCGAAGGTGACGTCGCGGACGTCCGTCCCGGCCAGACGCACGGCGCCGCTGTCGACGTCGTACAGGCGCGAGAGCAGCTGCGCGACCGTGGACTTGCCGGCTCCGGACGAGCCGACCAGGGCGACGGTCTGCCCCGGTTCGATCCGGAACGACAGGCCGTGCAGCACCTCCTCGCCGCCGCGGGTGTCGAGCGTCGCGACCTCCTCGAGCGAGGCGAGGGACACCTTGTCGGCGGACGGGTAGGCGAACCGGACGTCGTCGAACTCGACGGAGACCGGGCCGTCGGCGATGGTGACCGCGTCCGGCTGCTCCTGGATGAGTGGTTCGAGGTCGAGCACCTCGAAGACGCGCTCGAAGCTGACCACGGCGCTCATGATCTCGACCCGGGCGTTCGCCAGGCTCGTCAGCGGGGCGTAGAGCCGGGTGAGCAGGAGCGCCAGGGTGACGACCTCGCCGGTGTCCAGCCGGCCGGCGAGCGCGAGGAAGCCGCCGAGCCCGTAGACCAGCGCGAGGGCGAGCGCGGAGACGAGCATGAGCGCGGTGAAGAAGACGAACTGCAGCATCGCGGTCCGGACCCCGATGTCGCGGACCCGGGCAGCGCGGACACGGAACTCCTCGGCCTCTTCGTCGGGTCGGCCGAACAGCTTGACGAGGGTGGCGCCGGGAGCCGAGAAGCGCTCGGTCATCTGGGTGCTCATCGCGGAGTTGTGGTCGGCGGCCTCACGACGCAGGGCGGCGAGGCGGCTCCCCATCCGGCGCGCGGGGACCAGGAACACCGGGAGCATGACGACGGCGAGCACCGTCACGAGCCACGAGGTGCTGAGCATGACGATCAGGGTGAGGACCAGCGCCACGAGGTTCGTGACCACGCCGGACAGCGTGCCGCTGAAGGCCTGCTGGGCGCCGATCACGTCGTTGTTGAGGCGGCTCACGAGCGCACCGGTCCGGGTGCGGGTGAAGAACGCGATGGGCATCTTCTGCACGTGGTCGAAGACGGCGGTCCGGAGGTCCAGGATCACGCCCTCGCCGATCCGCGCCGAGTACCACCGCGTCGTCAGCGACACGGCGGCGTCGGCCACGGCCACCAGGGCGATGACCACGGCCAGCCGGACGATCGTCGCGACCTCACCGCGGGCGACGATGACGTCGACCACCTGCCCGGCGAGGACCGGCGTCGCGACCGCGAGGAAGGCGCCGACGACGGACAGGCCGATGAAGACCAGCAGCTTCGCCCGGTACGGCACCGCGAACGTCAGGATCCGCCGGACGGACGCGCGGGAGAACCCGTGCTTGCCGCCCTGCGCGGACGAGATCTTGTACAGCGAGCTCCAGGCTGCGCTCTCCATGCTCATGGCGGTTCCTTTCCGGGGCCCCGGGCCCAACCTAGATGGCTGGCCGGGTCCCCGGTGACCGCTCCCGTGGCGGTGCGCCGCGCGGCCACCCGCCGGAGGCCGTCCGGCCGCCCTACTGCGTGCGGTGGGAGCCGGTGTCCGTCCGCGTCGCGAGCACCCCGGCCGCACGGAACGCGTCCTCGACCGCGGCGGTGACCTGCTGCCAGGCGGCCCGTCGCCGGTTCGCTCCGATGCTGCCGCCCGACACGGCCGTGCCGTGCCCGGCCCGGCGCAGGGTGATCGTGGTGGTGGCACCGTCCACGACGGTCGACAGCTCGTACCGGCGGTACTCCCGGGCCGGCTGGACGAGCGCGCCGAGCAGGATCGTGAGCGTCCGGCTGCCCGCCGTCGCGGTCATCGTGCCACCCGTCGACTCGACGTGGTGGCCCGTGCGGCGCAGCGCGGCGGCCGCGACCTCCATGGCGGTGCACCGGTCTCCCGTGTGCACGGCGAACTCCGTCGTGGTGTCCATCGGCCCTCCCCGTCCCGAACGAACCCGTGCCGCACGGCACGCCCCGATTCCCCCGAATCGGTCTCAGACAGTCTAGCTGAAGCGTTCTCATCGATCACCGGCCCCCGGACGGGCCTCGGTAGACTGCCGTGGTGTCAGTGAACCCCGAGCTCGTCGGCAGGACGTTCCCGCCGGCCCAGCCCTACCTGGTCGGCCGCGAGAAGGTGCGCGAGTTCTCGCGTGCGGTCTTCGCGACCAACCCCGTCCACCACGATCCGGACGCCGCACGTGCCGCCGGGTACGCCGACGTGGTCGCACCCCCGACGTTCGCCGTGGTCGTGCAGGAGGCCACGCTCGCGCAGCTCCTGAACGAGCCCGACGCCGGCATCGACTTCTCCCGCGTCGTCCACGGCGAGCAGTCCTTCACCTACGACCGGCCGATCGTCGCCGGTGACGAGCTCACCGCGACCCTGACGGTCACCAGCGTGAAGACCCTCGGCGGCAACGCGATGGTCACCGCCCAGAGCACCATGAACGACGCCGAGGGGGAGCACGTCGTCACGGCGACCTCCACCCTCGTGGTCCGAGGAGACGACGCATGACCGCCGCACCCGCCACCGCGCTCGAGGTCGGCACCGTCGTCGCCGAGCGCGACGTGCACATCACGCGCGACTCGCTCGTCCGGTACGCCGGCGCCTCGGGCGACTTCAACCCGATCCACTACCGCGACGACGTCGCCGCCTCGGTCGGCCTGCCCGGTGTGCTCGCCCACGGCATGCTCACGATGGGCATCGCCGTGCAGCCGGTCGCCGAGTGGCTCGGTGACAGCGGCTGGGTCGCGGGCTACGGCGTCCGCTTCACGCGCCCCGTCGTCGTCGACCCGGAGCAGGGTGCCACCGTCGGCATCGTCGCGAAGGTCGGCACCGTCGACGAGGACGGCCGGCCGAAGCGCATCGACCTCACCGTGACCGCCGCCGGGCAGACCGTGCTCGGCAAGGCGCAGGTCACGGTGGTGTTCCGCTGACCGTGTCCGAGCCGGTGCTGGCCGACCTGACGACGCTCCGCGTCGGCGGGGCCGCCACCCGGCTGCTCACGGCCGAGACGACCGACGAGCTCGTCGCCCACGCGCTCGACGCCTTCGACGACCACGAGTGGCTCGTCCTCGGCGGCGGCAGCAACCTGCTGGTCGCCGACCAGGGCTTCGACGGCACCGTCGTGCTGGTCCGGACGACGGGCGTCGACGCCGACCGCGACGCCGACGGCGTCACCGTCCGCGTCGCCGCGGGGGAACCGTGGGACCCGTTCGTCGCCACGACCGTCGCGAACGGCTGGACCGGCCTGGAGGCCCTCAGCGGCATCCCGGGCACCGTCGGTGCGTCCCCGGTGCAGAACATCGGCGCCTACGGGGTCGAACTCGCCGACGTGCTCACCCGCGTCGAGTTCCTCGATGCAGCCACGGGGGAGCGCGCGTGGATCCCCGTAGCCGAGCTGGCGCTCGGCTACCGAACGTCGACCCTCAAGCACGGTCGGCGCGGTGTCGTGCTGACGGTCGAGTTCCGGCTCGGGCTCGCGGGGGAGCACGGTGTGCCCGTGCGGTACGCGCAGCTCGCCGGTTCGCTCGGGGTCGAGCTCGGTGCGCTCGTGCCGCCCACGACCGTCCGCGACGAGGTCCTGCGGTTGCGTGGCTCGAAGGGCATGGTGCTCGACGGGGATGACCACGACACCTGGAGCGCCGGGTCGTTCTTCACGAACCCGATCGTCTCGCCGGCGTTCGCCGAGACCCTGCCAACGGATGCGCCCCGCTGGCCCGCGGGCGACGACGTCAAGCTCAGTGCCGCGTGGCTCATCGAGCACGCCGGCGTGCACCGCGGGTACGCGGTGCCGGGCTCCCGCGCGGCGATCTCGTCCAAGCACACCCTCGCGCTCACGAACCGCGGCGGGGCGACGGCGGCGCAGGTGGCCGAGCTCGCACGGTTCGTGCAGGTGACCGTGCTGAACCGCTTCGGTGTCTCGCTCGTCCCGGAACCCGTCGTGGTGGGGGACCTGCTCGGCTGATCGTCCGCGCGACGGGACGGACGAGCACGACGGACCACGGGCCTCCCGGCACGCAGAACGGGCCACCTCGACGAGGTGGCCCGTTCTGTACTCCCGAGGTCTACGCGAAGAACTCCGCCAGTCGAGCGACGCCCTCGGCGATGTCGTCGTCGCCCAGCGCGTACGACAGGCGCAGGTAGCCGGAGGGGCCGAAGGCCTCACCCGGCACGACCGCGACCTCGGCGTGCTCGAGGATCAGGTCGGCCAGCTCGAGCGTGGTCGTCGGGGTGGTGCCGGCCCACTCGCGACCGAGCAGGGCGGTGACGTCCGGGTAGACGTAGAAGGCGCCCTGCGGGGTCGGCGTACGGAAGCCCGGGATCGCGTTGAGGCCGTCCACGATGGCCTTCCGTCGGCGGTCGAAGGCCTCGCGCATGGCGGCGACGGGCTCCTGCGGACCGGTCAGGGCGGCGATCGCGGCGCGCTGCGACACGTTCGAGACGTTCGACGACAGGTGCGACTGCAGGTTCGACGCGGCCTTGACGGCGTCGGTCGGGCCGATGAACCACCCGACGCGCCAGCCGGTCATCGCGTAGGTCTTCGCGACGCCGTTCACCAGGATCGTGGTGTCGGCGAGGGCGGGGACCTCGGCCAGGATGCCGGCGAAGCGGACGCCGTCGTACACCAGGTCCTGGTAGATCTCGTCGCTGATCACCCAGATGCCGTGCTCGAGCGCCCACTCGCCGATGGCCCGGGTCTGCTCGGCGGAGTACACGGCGCCCGTGGGGTTCGACGGCGAGCAGAACAGCAGCGCCTTGGTCGCCGGGGTGCGGGCGGCCTCGAGCTGCTCGACCGTCACCAGGTAGTCCTGGTCGCTGCCGGCGAAGACCTCGACCGGCTCGCCGCCGGCCAGCCGGATGGCCTCGGGGTAGGTGGTCCAGTACGGCGCGGGCAGCAGGACCTCGTCACCGGCGTCGACGATGGTCTGGAACGCCTGGTAGACCGCCTGCTTGCCACCGTTCGTGACGATGACCTGCGACGGCTCGACGGTGATGCCGGACACCCGGGCGGTCTTGTCGGCGATCGCCTGCTTGAGTTCGGGCAGGCCGGTCGCGGGCGTGTAGCGGTGGTTCTTCGGGTCCTGCGCGGCAGCGACGGCCGCGTCGACCACGTGCTGCGGGGTCGCGAAGTCCGGCTCACCGGCGGCGAACGAGATCACCGGACGGCCGGCGGCCTTGAGTGCCTTGGCCTTCGCGTCGACCTTGAGCGTTGCGGACTCGGCGATGGCCGCGATGCGGGACGCGATGCGCGGACGATCGACCGGCGCGGTGGCGGGGGTGTCGACGGACACGTGGGCGGTGGACTCGGGGCCTGGGGCTGCGGTGCTCACGGGGCCCAGCCTACCGGCGCGGCACGCCGTGGAAGGGGCCAAGTGGACACCGTGTGACGGACTCCCGTAGACTCGTCCACCGGAACGCGGATCGGTGACGAACCGTGTCCGAAGGGCGGTGGCTCAATTGGTAGAGCAGCGGTCTCCAAAACCGCAGGTTGCAGGTTCGAGTCCTGTCCGCCCTGCAACTCTGGAAGGGTAGAAGTTGGCGAGCAAAGACATGGAGACGACGGCGGACGACGTCGTCGCCAAGGCGAAGCAGGACCGGGCCGAGCGCCGCGGGCCCATCGCTGCCATCGTGCTCTTCATCCGTCAGGTGATCGGCGAACTGCGCAAGGTCGTGACGCCGACCCGCAAGGAACTCTTCAGCTACACGGGCGTCGTGCTCGTGTTCGTCGTCGTCATGATGATCCTGGTGTCGATCCTCGACTTCGTGTTCGGTCTCGGCGTCGGGTACGTCTTCGGCAACGGGCCCACGGCCTGACCCTGACATCGACTGCCGTGTGCGGTCGTTCCGAGGAGTACGGTCGCCCGAGACGGCGTCGATCGTGACGGCGTCGCTCGTGACCATGAACGAACGCCAACCCGACCCGAACCACCGAACGGAAAGAATCGACTGTGTCTGACAACTCCCGCGATGACATCGACCTCGCGACGGCTGCCGAGCAGTCCTCCGAGGTCGAGGAGAACCAGGAAGGCGACGTCGAGACCGGCGAAGGACGCTCCGTCGAGTCCGCTGAAGAGCGTGCGATCTCGATCGAGGGCGACGACGACGAGTCCCTCGGCCTCAGTTCCGAGCCCGACGACGGCACCGTCGACGCCGGCCTCGACGAAGCACTGACGGCCCTGCAGGAAGCCCGCGATCCCGAGGCTGACGCCGTCGTGGACGACGCCCTCGAGATCGACTCCGCCGACGAGGCCGAGGCCGCCGTCGAGGCCGTCGAGGACGAGGAAGAAGTCGAGCTCGAGTCCGAGACCGCCGCCGAGGCGAACGAGACGCTCGCCGCCGACGAGGCACTCGACGCCGAGGACGAGGACGACGAGCCCGCCGAGGTCGACCCGTACGAGGCCTTCAAGGCCGAGCTGCGGATGAAGCCGGGCAAGTGGTACGTCATCCACTCCTACGCGGGCTTCGAGCGCCGCGTGAAGTCGAACATCGAGAACCGCATGGTCTCGATGTCGATGGAGGACTACATCTACCAGGTCGAGGTCCCGATGGAGGACGTCGTCGAGATCAAGAACGGGCAGCGCAAGCTGGTCACCCGCGTCCGGATCCCCTCGTACGTGCTCGTCCGCATGGACCTCAACGAGGACTCGTGGTCCGTCGTCCGGCACACCCCGGGCGTCACCGGCTTCGTCGGCAACGCGCACAACCCGACGCCGCTCCGTTTCGACGAGGCGTTCGGCATGCTCAAGTCCCTCGTGCAGGTCGCCGAGGCCGCCCCGACCAAGGGCGGCGCGAAGGGCAGCGGCCTGCAGGCACAGCCCGCAGCCGAGGTCGACTTCGAGATCGGCGAGACGATCACCATCAAGGAAGGCTCGTTCGCGGGCCTGCCGGGTTCGATCTCGGAGATCAAGCCGGAGAGCGGCAAGCTCACCGTCCTCGTCTCGCTGTTCGAGCGCGAGACCCCGGTCGAGCTCAGCTTCGACCAGGTCACCAAGCTCTAGCGACCACCCAGCTGTAGCGATCACCGAGATCGACTACACTGAACGGGTTTGGGCCCGCGCGCCTCGTGCGAGCGGGCCTTCACCGCTGTCCGGAACGGCCGGACCAGCGGGAGAGTGCACGGATCCCCGTGTGTTCGATTCCAGGAGGAAGACAAGTCATGGCACCGAAGAAGAAGGTCACGGGCCTGATCAAGCTGCAGATCAACGCGGGAGCCGCCAACCCGGCCCCCCCGATCGGTCCGGCGCTCGGTCAGCACGGCGTCAACATCATGGAGTTCTGCAAGGCGTACAACGCGGCGACCGAGTCGCAGCGTGGCAACGTCGTGCCGGTCGAGATCACCGTCTACGAGGACCGTTCGTTCACGTTCGTCCTGAAGACCCCGCCGGCCGCTGAGCTCATCAAGAAGGCTGCTGGTGTGCAGAAGGGGTCCTCGACCCCGCACACGGTCAAGGTCGCGAAGATCTCGATGGACCAGGTCCGTCAGATCGCCGAGACCAAGCAGGCCGACCTGAACGCCAACGACATCGAGCAGGCCGCGAAGATCATCGCCGGCACCGCACGCTCGATGGGCATCACGGTCGAGGCCTAAGCACCGATCGGGCTCCGGCCCACCACCAGACACCTTTCCGTGGGAGAGCCTCGCCGGCTCGCCAACCACGTATCTCGCAAGGAGACCACCATGGCGAAGAAGTCCAAGGCCTACCAGGCCGCGGCCGCGAAGATCGAGGCCGACAAGTTCTACACCCCGACCGAGGCCGTCGCCCTGGCCAAGGAGACCGGTTCCTCGAAGACCGACTCCACGGTCGAGGTCGCGCTGAAGCTCGGCGTGGACCCCCGCAAGGCCGACCAGATGGTCCGCGGCACGGTCATCCTGCCGCACGGCACGGGCAAGACCGCCCGCGTCATCGTCTTCGCGACGGGTGCGGCTGCTGAGGCCGCCATCGCCGCCGGTGCCGACGAGGTCGGTGGCGACGAGCTCATCGCGAAGGTCGCCGAGGGGTACACCTCGTTCGACTCCGCCGTCTCGACCCCGGAGCTCATGGGCAAGGTCGGTCGTCTCGGTAAGGTGCTCGGCCCGCGTGGCCTCATGCCGAACCCGAAGACCGGCACCGTGACCCCGAACGTGGCGCAGGCCGTCAACGACATCAAGGGCGGCAAGATCGAGTTCCGCGTCGACAAGCACGCCAACGTGCACTTCGTCGTCGGCAAGGCCTCGTTCACGCCGGAGCAGCTCGACGAGAACATCTCGACCGCGCTCGAGGAGATCAACCGCCTCAAGCCGTCGTCCTCGAAGGGCCGTTACGTCATGAAGGGCGCCGTCTCGACGACCTTCGGCCCCGGCATCCCGCTGGACGTCAACAGCATCTGAGTCCACTGACTCACGGGTCCTCCGACCCATGGAAGGGCCCGCACCGGCAACGGTGCGGGCCCTTCCTGCACGTCGTCGCCGTGTCCCGATAACGTGGTGCCGTGCGCACCCTCGTGAACTCGCTCCGACTGATCGCCGTCATCGCCATCGTCGTCGCGGTCGTGGCCCAGTGGCTCGAGAGCTCGCAGACCCCGACCTACTCGTTCTGGAACTTCTTCGGCTACTTCACGATCCAGTCGAACCTGATCATCGCCGTGGCCCTCGCGATGACGCTCGTCGCGGCGGCGCGTCGCAAGCGGGCGGACCTCGCCGTCTCGGTGCTCCGTGGCGCCGCGACGGTGTACATCGCAACGACCGGCATCGTCTACAACACGCTGCTCACGGGCGCGAACGTGTCGGCCTCGGTGCCGTGGTCGAACGACATCGTGCACAAGATCATCCCGGTGTACGCGGTGCTCGACTGGCTGCTGTTCTCGGACCGCGCACGGCTGCTGCTCCGCCACGTGTGGTGGTTCCTGCTCTACCCGGCGGTCTGGACCACCGTGGTGCTCGTCCGCGGCGCGACCGACGGGTGGGTGCCGTACCCGTTCCTCGATCCGGCGCAGGGCTACGGCGTCGTCGCGATCTACGTGGTCGGGATCGCGGTCTCGATCACGCTGCTCGGCATCCTCGTCGTCGGGATGAGTCGGCTGCGGCTGGTGAAGGTCTAGGAGCGGAAGCCGCGGAGCTTGTCGAGCACCAGGTCGGCGAGCTGCACGAGCCCGCGGATCTGGTCGTCGTCGCGGTCGACCCAGCGGCACTCGGGTTCGTCGGCGACCGGCACGAACCCGTCGTGGCGTTCCCAGACGAACAGGGTGCGGTCGGCGCCGAGCACGTACTGCTGCCACCAGATCTGCCGGAGGTAGTGCCGCGGGATGCTCCGCCAGGCCTTGCCGGTGGTCTTGATCTCGGCGAGCACCACGCGGGACGACTCGTCGACCCCGACGCCGTCCGGGGTGGCGAGGTGGGCGCGGTTCGCGGCGGCATGGAACAGGTGCGCCGAGGGCTGGATGCCGTGGGTGGCGGCGACCCAGGCGGCGATGACCGGTTCGCGGTCCTTGCCGTGCTCGGTGAACGCGTTGCCGGAGAACCGGGAGCCGTAGCGCTTCTCGGTCACGACGGCCTCGACGGCGCGCAGTGAGGCGAGCCGGGCGACGTCGGTGGCGGTGATGCCCATGGCGCGGGCGCGGAGCCAGGCGACGCGGTCCGAGGAGTGCGCGACGATGCGCTCGGTGTGGCCGCGCAGGGCGGTGAACGCATCACGCGCAGCCGGGACCGGCGCGGACGACCCGGGAAGGGCCTCCAGACCGGGGTCCAGGTCGCCCCACAGGGTGGGCTGCACGATCGTCACCCGACGATTGTCCCCCCGACCACCGGCAAGACCGAAACCGACGCGCTCACGCGACCGCGGGTGCGCGTCAGGAGACGAGTTCGCGGCCCTCGGCGAAGGCGACCAGCTCGTCGACCCCGGCGGGGGAGAGGGCGTAGCCGATGGCGAGGGCCGCGGCGCCCTGCAGCGCGGCGAGGGACCCGGCGCGGGACTGCACGATGACGAGGTGCTCACTGGCCAGGGGCATCGAGCGGGAGTAGACGACCTCGCGGACGCCGGCGAGCAGGTGCTCACCGGCCTGCGTGATCGATCCGCCGAGTGCGATGACGGACGGGTTGATGAGCGAGATGCAGGTCGCCAGGACCTCGCCGATGTCCCGACCCGCCTGTCGCACGGCGTAGATCGCGTCGAGGTCGGACCGGTTCACCAGGTCGATCACGTCCGCACCCGTGTGCACGTCGTGCCCCTTCGCGCGGAGGGCGCGGGCGATCGCCGGACCGGAGGCCACGGCCTCCAGGCAGCCGGTGTTGCCGCAGTGGCAGGGGACGTCGCCGGCGCGGGAGACCCGCACGTGGCCGATGTCACCCGCGGTGCCCTGGGCGCCGCGCTGCAGCCGGCCCTCGGAGACGATGCCGGACCCGATGCCGGTGGCGACCTTCACGAACAGCAGGTGGTCGACGTCCGGCCAGCCGTGCTCCCGCTCACCGAGGGCCGCGATGTTCACGTCGTTGTCGAGCAGCACGTGGGCGGCGATGTGCTGGCGGAGCCACGAGGGCACGTCGAAGCCGTCCCAACCGGGCATGATCGGCGGGTTGGCCGGGCGGCCGGTGGAGAACTCGACCGGCCCGGGGACGCCGATCCCGATCGCGATGACGTCCTGTCGGCTGCGCCCGACCTCGGCGAGCAGGTCGTCGATCGTCTCGACGAGCCAGGACAGCGTCGGCACCGGACCGGCGGCGATGTCGATCCGGGCCTCGCGGGTGGCGAGCGGTGCCGCGACCAGGTCGGTGACGGCGACGCGACCGTGCGAGGCGCCGAGGTCGGCGGCGATCACGAGCCGGGCGCGGGGCTTCAGCGCCACCTGGGCGGGCGGACGGCCGCCGGTGGAGACGGCGGTGTCCACGGCGCCGACCAGCCCGATGTCGATCAGGGAGTCGAGGCGCACGCCGATGGTGGAGCGTGCGAGTCCTGTCAGTGCGGCGAGCTCGGCCCTGGTGCGCGGCACGCCGTCGCGGAGGATCTGGAAGAGCTCGCTCGTCCCGACCGGAGGCGACGCTGCCGTCCGGTTCAAGTCGACCATGTGGGGAGTGAAGCACACATCGTTCGCGCCACGCAATGAAGTCCGTCGACATTCCTCGGACTTCTGCTTGACCGCCGACAAAAGTGCTCGTAGTGTGACGATCGGTCAGTGACGACCGCACCATCTCGACGAGGAGAACCCCCGGTGACCCAACCGCTCTCGGTCCAGCTCTACACGGTCCGCGATGCCCTCAGTGCCGATCTGCCCGGCACCCTGCAGCGCATCGCCGACATCGGCTACACGAACGTCGAGGCCTTCGGCTTCGTCGACAACGCCGACGAACTCGCCGTCGCCCTCCGTGACGCCGGCCTCGCCGCCCCGAGCGGCCACGCCCGTCTGCTGGATGCCGGCGAGCAGGACCTCGAGCGCATCTTCCACGCCTCCACCACCCTCGGCTTCGGGACCCTCATCGACCCGCACATCGACGAGTCCCGCTGGACCACTCGCGAGGACGTCGAGGCGATCGCCCGCGAACTCAGCGCCCTCGCCCCGCGTGCCGCCGACCACGGCCTGGTGCTCGGCTACCACAACCACGCGTTCGAGTTCTCGAACCGCATCGACGGCGTCAGCGCCTACGAGGTCTTCGCCGACGCCCTGTCCGACGACGTCGTGCTCGAGCTCGACACCTACTGGGTGCAGGTCGGCGGGGACGACCCGGTCGCGGTCATCGGCAAGTACGGCGACAAGGTCCAGTTCCTGCACGTCAAGGACGGCGACGGCTCGCACGACGACAAGCAGCAGGTCGCCGTCGGCAACGGCATCATGCCGATCCGCGACATCATCGCCGCCGCGCCCGACGCACTGCACGTCGTCGAGCTCGACGACCACGAGGGTGACGTCTTCCAGGCCGTCGCCGACTCCTACACGTTCCTCGAGGGGGCCCGCGCATGACCGACACAACCACCGCCGCTGCGACGGCGACCGACAGCACCACCCGCACCGGCCCGGTCGGCGTCGGTGTCATCGGCGCCGGGGTCATCTCGGACCAGTACCTGTCGAACCTCACCGTCTTCCCCGACGTGACCGTCCGCTTCATCGCCGACATCGACCTGCCGCGCGCCGCCGCCCAGGCCGAGAAGTGGGGCGTCCCCGGATCGGGCACCGTCGAGGAGCTCCTGGCCGACGACGACATCGAGATCGTCGTGAACCTGACGATCCCGGCCGCCCACGTCGAGGTCGCGCTGCAGGCCCTGGCCGCCGGCAAGCACGTCTGGGGCGAGAAGCCCTACGCCCTCGACCGTGCCAGCGCCGCGGAGCTCCGCGACGCCGCGGCCGCCGCGGGCAAGACCGTCAGCGTCGCCCCGGACACGTTCCTCGGCGCCGGCCTGCAGACCGCGCTCCGCACCATCCGCGACGGCCGCATCGGCACCCCCCTGAACGGCCTGACCCTCTTCCAGAGCCCCGGACCCGAGTCGTGGCACCCGAGCCCTGAGTTCCTCTTCGCGTACGGTGCCGGTCCGCTGTTCGACATCGGCCCGTACTACATCACCACCCTCGTCCAGACGTTCGGACCGGTGAAGAAGGTCACCGCGACGGCGTCGAAGTCCCGCGCCACCCGCACCATCGGCTCCGGGCCGAAGGCCGGCACCGAGTTCCCGGTGGACGTCCCGACGAACCACTCCGCGCTGATCGAGTTCGAGAACGGCGGGAGCGCGCAGAGCGTCTTCTCGTTCGAGTCCGACCGCGGCCGCACCGGCTTCGTCGAGATCGCGGGGGAGACCGGCACCGTCGTGTTCCCCGACCCGAACAACTTCGACGGCGACACCGAGCTGTACGCCCTCGGTTCCGAAGAGCCCGAGACGATCCCCGCGGTCGGCTCCACCTACTCGCGCGGCACCGGCGTGGTCGACCTGGCCCGCTCGCTGCGGGCCGGCGACGAGAACCGCGTCCCCGGTGCGCTCGCCTTCCACGTCCTCGACGTGATGGTCTCCATCGCCGAGGCGGCAGAACGTGGCGAGGCGGTGCTCGTCGAGAGCACCGTGTCGCCCTCCCCGACCCTCCCCGAGGGCTGGGACCCCGCGGAACGCACCCTGGCCTGACCGCCAGGGCGCTGCCCGCAACCCACAGCAGCACCCGACCAGCACCATCCGCAGCACCAGCTCCACTCCTGCACCATCCCTGCACCATCTCAACGACGAGAAAGTAGAGAGTCATGCGCACTGCCATCCGCGCACTGGCCATCACCGCGGCCGCCGCACTCACCGTGTCCGGCCTCGCAGCCTGCTCCTCCGGTTCGTCCGGCGACTCCGGCGACTCCAAGACGCTCACCTACTGGGCGTCCAACCAGGGCACGTCCCTGCAGAACGACAAGGAGGTGCTGACCCCCGTCCTCAAGAAGTTCACCAAGGAGACCGGGATCAAGGTCGACCTCCAGGTCATCGGCTGGAACGACCTGCAGAACAAGATCCAGACCGCCGTCACCTCGGGCCAGGGCCCGGACGTCGTCAACATCGGCAACACCTGGGCGACCTCGCTCCAGGCCACCGGCGCCTTCCAGGAGTTCGGTGACGCCGAGATGAAGGCGATCGGCGGCGAGGACAAGTTCGGCAAGGTCGCCCTGTCCACCGGTGGCGCGCCCGACAAGACGGTCACGAGCGTCCCGCTCTACGGCCTCGCCTACGGCCTGTACTACAACAAGAAGATGCTGTCGGACGCCGGCATCACCCCGCCCACCACGTGGGAGGAGATGGTCTCCGACGCCGAGAAGCTGACCAAGGGTGACACCTACGGCTTCAGCCTCGCGGGTGGTTCGTACACCGAGAACTCGCACTTCGCGTTCATCAACTCGGCGCAGAACGGTGGCGAGTGGTTCGACAAGGACGGCAAGCCGACCTTCACCTCGAAGGCCAACGTCGACGGCATCAAGCGCTACCTCGACCTCATGCAGGACTCGAAGGTCGCCAACCTGTCGAACGCGCAGTACGACAACGCGACGCAGTCGACCACGGACTTCGCGAAGAAGAAGGCCGCGTTCATCCTCAACCAGAACAACGCGAACGCGACCATCGAGTCCCTCGGCATGAAGTCGTCCGAGTACGGCGTCGTGGCGCTGCCCGCCCCGAGCGGTGGCGAGCAGATCGCCTCGTTCCCGGCCGGTATCAACCTGTCGGTCTTCAAGAACACGAAGAACAAGGACGGCGCGCTCAAGTTCGTCAAGTACATGACGAGCATGGACACGCAGACGACGCTGGACAAGCCGTACTCGGCTCTGCCGGTGCTCGCCGAGGCTGCTGACTCCGTCACGGACGAGCAGACGAAGACGTTCCTCGACATCTACAACAACAAGGCGAAGCCGCTCCCGCTGGTGCCCGCCGAGGACCAGTTCGAGTCCACGGTCGGCAAGGCGATGAACGACATGTTCGCCAAGATCGCGACCGGTTCCAAGGTCTCCGAGGCCGACATCAAGTCGGCACTGCAGACCGCCCAGGACCAGGTGTCCCAGGCCGCCGGTTGATCCACCCTGGAGGCCCGGGTCGCGTCCGCCGGACGCGCCCGGGCCTCCACCCCTGACGCTCCAGGGCCGACCACCCGTCGGCCGTGAGGCACACGCCCCAGAGCCGACCACGCGTCGGCCGTGCGGCGCACGCCCCACGCACCCCGCGCCTCCCGGCCGCTGCCACGGCCGCGCGGACCGCACCTGCACGCCCCTCCTGCCGAAAGGCCCCACCAGATGTCCACGACGGTCCTGCCCGACTCGGAGCGCATCGACCTGACGCACACGAAGGCCCCGACGATGTCGGGCCGTCCGCCAGGTCGCAAGCGCAAGACCCACTGGCTGCCCTACGCGCTCGTCGCGCCGGCCATCCTGTTCGAGCTGCTCATCCACATCGTCCCGATGCTCACCGGCATCTGGATCTCGTTCATCCAGCTCACCAAGTACTTCATCGCGAACTGGGGTGCCGCGCCCTTCGCCGGGTTCCGGAACTACCAGGTCGTCGTCGACTTCGACCAGGCGATCGGCCGCGGGGTCCTCAACTCGTTCCTCATCACGTGCGCCTTCACGGTCCTCGTGGTCGGGCTCTCCTGGACCTTCGGCATGGCCGCAGCCGTCGCGCTGCAGAAGCCGTTCGCCGGACGCGGGCTCTTCCGCACCCTGTTCCTCGTGCCCTACGCGCTGCCGATGTACGCCGGCGTCATCACCTGGAAGTTCATGTTCCAGCGTGATTCGGGGGCCCTGAACCACCTGCTCGTCGACCAACTCGGGCTGTTCGGCGGCAACGCCCCGTTCTGGCTCATCGGCAACAACGCGTTCGTGGCCGTCGTCGTCGTGGCGATCTGGAAGACCTGGCCGTTCGCGTTCCTGATGCTCATGGCCGGCCTGCAGTCCGTCCCGAACGACGTGTACGAGGCCGCCTCGGTCGACGGTGCCAAGCCGTTCCGCCAGTGGCGCTCGATCACGCTGCCGATGGTCCGCCCCGTCAACGTGACGCTCGTGCTCGTGATGTTCCTGTGGACGTTCAATGACTTCAACACGCCGTTCGTGCTGTTCGGCTCGACCGCGCAGCCACCCGCCGCGGACCTGCTGAGCTTCCACATCTACAACGCGTCGTTCATCACCTGGAACTTCGGTTCCGGTGCCGCGATGAGCGTCCTGCTCCTGCTCTTCCTGCTCGTCGTCACCGGCATCTACCTGGCCGTGACCAACCGGAGGTCCGTCCGTGCGTGAGACAACTGGCGCCAAGTCCTTCAAGATCATCACCCTGGTCGTCCTGACGCTGTTCACGGTCGTGCCGCTCTACGTGATGATCACCACGGCCATCAAGCCCCTCGGCGACGTGCAGGACAACTTCACGTGGATCCCGTCGCGGATCACCTTCCAGCCGTTCATCGACATGTGGTCGACGGTGCCGCTCGGCCGGTACTTCATCAACTCGCTCGTGGTCTGCACGGTGGCGACGGTGTTCTCGCTGATCATCGCGACGTTCGCCGCCTACGGTGTCTCGCGCTGGAACTTCAAGGGCAAGAGCACCTTCACCACCGCGGTGCTCTCCACGCAGATGTTCCCCGGCGTGCTGTTCCTGCTGCCGCTGTTCCTGATCTTCACGAACCTCGGCAACTCCCTCGGCATCCAGCTCGTCGGGTCGTGGCTCGGCCTGATCATCACGTACCTGACGTTCACGCTCCCGTTCTCGATCTGGATGCTCGCCGGGTACTTCGAGACCATCCCGCGCGAACTCGACGAGGCCGCGATGGTCGACGGTTCGGGCCCGATGGGTGCGCTGTTCCGGGTCATCCTGCCGTCGGCCCGTCCGGGTCTGGTGGCGGTCGGGATCTACTCGTTCATGACGGCCTGGGGTGAGGTCCTCTTCGCCTCGGTCATGACGAACGGCCTCGGTTCGACCCTGGCGGTCGGTCTGCAGCAGTACTCGACGCAGACGAACGTGTACTGGAACCAGGTCATGGCGGCGTCGCTCGTCGTGTCGATCCCGGTCGTGGCCGCGTTCCTCGTGGTCCAGCGCCAGTTCGTCGCCGGCCTGACCGCGGGTGCCGTGAAGTAGGCAGAGCCTTTCCGCAAGACACCGGTGTTCACGCTCGACGCCCCCGCATCACGGGGTGTGCAGCGTGGACACCGGTGTTTTGCCGTTCCCCACCGACCCGACCACCCGACCAGCACCCCGACGACAGGATGGAACCATGAGCGACGAGACCCGCGGGCGGCAGCTGCTGCCCGGACAGACCAGCCGCGTGCACGTGTACGACGTCGAGTCCCGCACCTCGCGGCTCGTGTTCGAGTCGGCGACGGTGCTCGTCGAGGCGCCGAACGTCCTGGACGCCGAGACCCTGGTGCTCAACGGCGACGGCGACCTGTGGCTGCTGCGACTGCCGTCGGCCGACAGTGGCACCGGCACCGTGCTCGACGAGACGGCGCTCGTGCCGGTGCCGATGGACGGCGTCGACGAGATCAACAACGACCACGTGCTCGACCCGTCCGGCAGCTCCATCGTGGTGAGTGCCCGCGACGGCGAGCTGTACCGCGTCCCGCTGCCCGAGGGCGGCCCCGCGACCCGGATCACCGACGTCGAAGCGGCCCTGCCCACCAAGCGCAAGTTCTACCTGCACGGCATCGCCCCCGACGGGAGCGCCCTCGCGGCGATCGTGGGGGAGCTGTCCGAGGACGGCGTCTGGACCACCGACGTCGCGATGGTCGACCCGGAGACCGGCGAGCCGACGTTCGTCACGCGGGACGAGCACCCCGACGACGGCTGCACCATCAGTCCGGCCGGCGGGATCCTGCTCTGGAACACGGAGCGGTTCACCCCCGGTACCGCGCAACTTGCCGTGCGCTGGCCCGGGCACGACAGCCCCGTCCGCCTGACGAACGACGACCGGGTGAACTGGTTCCCGCACCTGTCCCCGGACGCCGCACACCTGCTCTACCTGTCGTACGAACCTGGCGTGCAGGGCCACCCGGCCGACCACCGCATCGAGCTGCGCCTGCTGCCGGGGTCGCTCGTCCGGGGCGCCCGGATCGCGGTCCAGCCGGAGACCCTGGTGGCCCTCGACGGCGGGCAGGGGACGGTCAACGTGCCACCGTGGGCCCCGGACTCGACGTGGTTCGCGTACTGCGACTACCCGGCGGCGGGGTAGCGGCGGCGTCTTCACGCGCTGAGCGACAGTCCACGCGCTCCTGGAGGCGTGGACTGTCGCTCAGCGCGAAACGCGGGCGGACGCCCGGCGCCTCCCCGCGCACCCGCCCGCCCCGCTAGACCTCGCGGACCTGCCCCTGCTTGATGTGCAGGCGCCGCTCGGCACGCTTCGCGACCCACGAGTCGTGCGTGACGATGACGACGGTCAGTCCGCGCTCCCGCCACTGCTTCTCGATGAGCGCCATGATCTCGTCGCGGGTCGACTCGTCGAGCGCACCCGTCGGCTCGTCGGCGAGCAGCACGCTCGGGTTCTTCACCAGCGCCCGGGCGATCGCCACGCGCTGCTGCTGGCCGCCGGACAGCTCGGCCGGCAGGTGCTCCATCCGCTCACCCAGTCCGACCTCGCGGAGCGCGCCGACCGCACGCTCGCGGACCTCGCTCCGCGACCGGTTCGCGAGCGACCCCGCGAACGCCGTCTCGACGTTCTCGAGCGCCGTCAGCGTCGGGATCAGGTTGAAGCTCTGGAACACGAAGCCGATCTCGGTCGCCCGCAGGTCGGTCAGCGCGCCGTCGCCGAGCTTCGCCACGTCGCGGTCGCCACCGAGGTGGATCGACCCGGCGCTCGGCCGGTCGAGTGCCCCGAGCATCTGCAGCAGCGTCGACTTGCCGCCGCCGGTCGGCCCCTGCACGGCCACGAGCTGTCCCTGGGGGATCGTCAGGTGGACGTTCGTCAGGGCGGTGACGGTCCGGTTCTTCTGCTGGTAGGTCTTGCTGACGTTCGTCAGCCGGTACATCGGACTGGAGGCACGGCTCGCCTCCGCCTCGCCGGTCGCGGTGTCGGTGCTGGTCACGGTTGCTCCTGTCGTCGGTTCGGTCGTGTCGGTGCGGCCGGGCATCAGGCCACGCTCCGGAGCGCCTCGGCCGGACGGAGCCGGCTCGCACGCCAGCCGCCGAGCGCGCCGGCGATGAGGCCGCCGAGGATCGCGAGGCCGATCGCCAGCAGGATGATCTCGACGGTCACCGGGGCGTGCAGGACCACGTCGGTCGTCGACGCGGTGCTCGCGCCGCCGCCGAAGCCTCCTGCCGGTGCACCGCCCGTCGTGCCGCTGCCCGCGGCCGCTGTCGCTGCGCCGCCGGGCATGCCACCACCGCCACCGGCACCCCCGCCGGTCGTGCTCGAGGCGCTCGCCGAGATCGTCGGACTGATGACGTTCACGACGAGGATGCCGATCAGGCCGGCCGCGGCGCCGAGCACGCCGCCGATCAGGCCCTGCACCAGGGACTCGCCGGCCACCTGTCGGGTGATGCGGCCGTTCGACCAGCCGATCGCCTTGAGGGTCCCGAACTCGCGGGTGCGGCGGGTCACGCCGGAGATCGTGAAGAGGATCGCGATGAGGAACGCCGCGGCGAGCACGACGATCGACAGCCACTTGCCGAGGTTCGAGACCAGGCTCGAGGCGGTGCTGAGCGACCCGGACACGCTCGAGGCCAGGTCGGCCTCGGTGGAGACGGTGGCGCTCGTCAGCTTCGCCTGCAGTGCGGACTTGATCGTGCTGACGTCGGACGAGGACTCGGCGGAGACGTAGATCGAGGTGACCTTGCCGTCGAGGTCGGCCAGCGCCTGCGCGGTGTCGAGCGGGATGTAGGTGTTCGAGCCCGTGGTCGAGGCCGAGCCGGTGGAGCTGACGATGCCGATGACGGTGAAGTCGGTGCCGCCGATGTCGACGGTGTCGCCGACCGCCTTGGACTCGCTCTTCGCGTACGACGCATCGAGCACGACGACGTCCTTGCCCGCGTCCTTCGCGGCGAAGGTGCGCCCCTTCGTGAGCTCGGTGCTCGTGAGCGGACCGACCGTCGCGCCGGACACCGGGATGCCGGTCACCGTGAACGAGTCGACGCTGAACGACCCACCGCCGAACCCGCCGCCACCGCCGGTGTCCCCGCTCGGCGGGCCCTGCTGGGTGGTGCTGTCGCTGCTGGAGTCGCTGCTGCTGTCCGTGCTGCTGTCGTCGGTCGATTGCTGCTGGACCTGGCCGGAGAACGTGCTGTTCTCGAGGGTCAGCACACCGGTCGCGGCCTTGACGCCGTCGGTGCTCGTGATCGTGGACAGGTTCGCGGCGTTCAGGGTGCTCGTGCCGCGCGCGACGGCGAGCCGGGACTGCGACAGGTCGGTCGAACCGCTGTCGTCGTCGCTGTCGCCCTGGCTGCCGAAGTCGAAGCTCGGACGCCCGCCGTTCGTCGACGCCGTCGCGGTCTTGGTGACGGTGATGTCGGTGCCGACGCCGTAGACGGACTGCAGGACGCTCGACTGCGCTGCCTGCACGCCACCCGAGATCGACGACACGATCACCACGAGGGCGATGGCCAGGGCCATCCCGATCGCGATGATGACCGTCTGCTTCTTGCGGTTCGTGAGTTCGCGCCTGAGGTAGGTCAGGAACATGGTTCTCCTCGGTGGTGGCCGGCTGGGGTCACCGGCCGCGCAGAGCACGCGGCGGGGCCGACGGAGGAGAAGCTAGGCACACTGTCGATGACCGACCCATCGCGCACCTATGAGGCGACTAAGGCCGGGTCAGCCGACGTCGCCGTACCGCTGGCGCAGGTGCTCCGCGTACCCGCCGGGGGTCCGGCCGGCGAAGCGCCCGCTCGTCACCACCGGCAGGTCGACGGTGGCGTCCACCCGGAAACCGAGCGCCCGTGCCCGGGCCACCAGCCGCGCGTCCTCGTGCTCGGGCACGGGGTCGAACCCGCCGAGGCTGACGTACGCCGCGGCGAGCACGCCGAGGTTCGCGCCGTGCACGTGGCCGAGGGCGGCACCGGGCGGGTGCGCCCGCGTCCAGCGGTCGAGCACCGCGGGCGCCAGGTCGTCCGGGTCGGGGACGACGGCACCGACGAGCACCTGCGCACCGGAGGTGAGGGCGTCGGATTGCTGGACGAGCCACCGTTCGTGCACGCGCGAATCGGCGTCGGTGTGGGCGAGCCACCGGGCAGCCGGGTCGCCGGCGTGCGCACGGAGCGCGTGCGTCGCCCCGATCGTGCGTGCCCGACCGACCCCGACACGGTCCGTGGTCAGGACGTCGACCGCGTACCGATCGACCACCGAAGCGGTGCCGTCCGTGCAGCCGTCGAGGACCACCGTGACGGCGGCTTCGACTCCGGGTCGCTCCGCGGCGAGCCGGTCGACGGCCACCAGGAGCGCGTCGAGGCACGCGGCGATCCGGTCCGCCTCGTCGTGCGCGGGGACGACGACGTCGATGCGTGCACGCGGTTCCGGCCCGGTCACCGGATGATCCCCTCGGCCCGGGCCACCGAGGTGACCGCCGGGCCGGGCAGGACGCTCAGGACGAAGTCCTCCTCCACGTGTCGGAGCAGAGCGGGACGCGGCCACCGTTCGGTCAGCCGCGCGTCCACCGCGTCACCGCTCGACACGGCCTCGTCGTCGGGGTGCCGCCAGTGGCAGGCCACGAGCACGCCGTCGTCGTCGAGCGACCCGAGCACCCGATCGATCGTCGCGTCGAGGTCGGCTGGTGACAGGTAGTACCCGACCTCGGACATCACCACCAGGTCCCACCGCCCGTCCGGCCACTCCGCCGGCAGAGCAGCCTGCACGAACCGCGCGGTCGGGGCGCGCCGGGCGGCACGCTCCAGCGGCGCCGCCGAGATGTCGGTGCCGAGGACGTCGTCCGCGCGGTCGGCGAGGGCAGCGGTCAGGACCCCGGTCGCGCAGCCGAGCTCGAGCGCCGACCGGAAGCGCGGGCGGGGGAGCGCCGCCAGCGTCACGGCCCGCTTGCGCTGCTCGTACCAGGACCCGTCGAAGTCCCACCCCTCGGGCTTCCGGTCGTAGTGGGCGTCGAACGACTCGCGCGACCGCGACGCGGCGGACCCAGGCACGAAGAACCACTCCGTCGTCCGCAGGTGGTGGGCGGCGTGCCGGTCGTCGACGATCGCCTCGTCTCCCGGTGCAGGCGACAGGGGCCGGGTCTGCGACGGGTAGGCATCGAGGGCGGCACGCTTCCGGGCGACGAGGTCGTCGGGCAGCGCGAGGGCCCGGACGTCGTCCCACGGGGCGAGGGAGTGGTCCGGGTCGTCCCAGTGCCAGGCCCAGATCGGGTACGCGAGCAGGTCGACGTCGGGGGCGCTCGCCGCAGTGGCCTGGGCGACCTCGCCCGCGATGCGGTGGTCGCGGTGCCCGTCCCCACGCCACGGCGCGACGAGCAGCACGGGGCGGGCGGCGTCGGCGAGCACCGTGTCGAGGCTGTCGACGACACGGTCTCGGTGTTCACGGGTCGTGCCGTCCGGGATTCCCACCGAGGTCGACGTCACGTCGAGGTGCAGGGTGCGCAGGGCCGCAACGAACTCCGCGTCACGGGCGGTGGCGAGTGCGTCCGGGGTCGTCGTGGGGGAGCCCGGGTGGGAGCGCTCGCCGCGGGTGAGGAGCAGCACGTGCACGGGGATGCCGACGGCTGCAGCGGCCGCGATCAGCCCACCGGCGCCGAGGGTCTCGTCGTCGGGGTGGGGCGCGACGACCACCACCGACCCGGTGCCGGAGAGGTCGATCGCCGGTGCGTCCAGGCCGTCGAGGAACCCCGTCCACGCCGCCGGGTCGGTGCCCGGCTCGCGGTGGTCGAAGCTCACCACGCGACACCGCCCCGCTCGAGCACCATCCGGCCGATGCGGGCGAGGTCCCGCGCGCCGTGGTCCTGCAGGACGTAGAGCTCGAGGTCGGCGACCCGCGCGGCGACTGCGGGGTCGGCGGTCAGTGGAGCCGGGCCGATCGTCGAGACCACCCGCTCGCGCACGGCGTCGACCGAACGGCGCACCCGCGACCGGACGGTCTGGGCGAGCAACCGCCAGTCGGTGTCGTCGGAGGCCGGGTCGGAGTCGTCGATCCGGGCGGCGGCGTCGGCGAGGGCGTCCTCCGCGTCGGCGAGGTCGGCCACGGTGGCGCCGAGGGCGGCCTGCAGCAGCTCGGACTCCGGGTGCGCCGACGCGGTGTCACGGAGCACCCGGGCGAGCCCGACTGCACCGCCCCACCAGCAGGCCGCGACGCCGATGCCGCCCCAGGCGAAGCCCGGGCGTCGCAGGTACCAGCCGGGCGCCCCGACGGGTCGTGCCCGGACGCCGTCGAAGTCGACCGGACCGCTCGGCACGTCCGGCATGCCTCGTGCGGCCCAGGCCTCGTCGTGCGCGGTGACCCCGGGCTGTCGCAGGTCCACGGCGACGAGGACCCGCTCGTCGCCCAGGTGCGCGGTGACCAGGGCGTGCGAGAGCGTCGAGGCGAGCGAGCACCACGGCTTCGTGCCGCGCAGCAGGACCGTGCCGTCGTGCTGTGGTGCGGCGTCGAGTCGGAGGCCCGGCCCCTCGGCCGCGAAGACGCCCCAGGTCGAGCCGTCCGGGGCGTCGACCCCGGCCTGCGCGAGGATCCCGAGCGCGTCCAGGTGCGGCTCGACGGTGCGGGCGGTGGCGACGTCCGCCGCGGCGACCGCGGCGAGCGTGCCGAAGAACCCGCCGGCCGCACCGGCGGACAGGGGTGGGGTGGTGGCGGCGACCGCCCGCGCGACCGTCAGGCGGTCCGTCGGTGGCGAGCCGGGCCTCCCGGTCGTCCGTTCGATCCGCGCGGTGTCCAGGTGCCGGGCCGACGGGGGCCAGGCTGCAGATCGCAACATGCTCCCAACGTACGGAGCGGCAGACGTGGACGTGTCCTCGATCCACAGAACGCACTGGGCCGCGCCACAGACGACTCATAGGAATTTCTCGATACTCGAAGACGTGACCATCTCCCAGCCCGCAGCAGCCCCGCGCCTCACGCGTGCCGACGGAACCCCGTTGCGCATCCTGGTCGTCGACGACGAAGCCAGCCTCACCGACCTGTTGTCCATGGCGCTCCGCTACGAGGGCTGGGACGTCAAGAGCGCGAACGGCGGGCAGGACGCCCTGACGACCGCGCGGGAGTTCAAGCCCGACGCGATGGTGCTCGACGTGATGATGCCGGACCTCGACGGGCTGCAGGTGCTGAGCCGGCTGCGGCAGAACAACGACGACACCCCGGTGCTGTTCCTCACCGCGAAGGACTCGGTCGAGGACCGCGTGACCGGGCTCACCGCGGGCGGCGACGACTACGTCACCAAGCCGTTCTCCCTCGAGGAGGTCGTGGCGCGGCTGCGTGGGCTCATCCGCCGCTCGCAGATCTCGATCTCCGAGGCCGGGGACTCCCGCATCGTGGTCGGCGACCTGGTGCTCGACGAGGAGTCGTACGAGGTGCACCGCGCCGGCCGCCCGGTCGAACTGACCGCCACCGAGTTCGAGCTGCTCCGGTTCCTGATGCGCAATCCCCGGCGGGTGCTCTCGAAGGCGCAGATCCTGGACCGGGTGTGGTCGTACGACTTCGGCGGCAAGTCGTCGGTCGTCGAGATCTACATCTCCTACCTGCGCAAGAAGATCGACGCCGGTGAGACCCCGATGATCCACACGGTGCGCGGCGTCGGGTACGTCATCAAGCCGACCTCGTGACCCTGCGGCGCCGGCTCGTCCTGAGCATCGTCGCCCTCGTCGTCGCCGTCAGCGCGGTGATCGGGGCGGCCAGCATCATCGCGCTCTTCTCGATCCAGACCAGCGCGATCGACAAGCAGATCACGAGCGCCACCCACCGGGCGCAGCGGTACCTGCAGCAGAACCAGTCGGGGCAGCCGAGCATCGACCTGTCCCGGCCGTCCGGGCAGGCCGCCGGCACCCTGACGGCGTACTTCGTCGACGGGCAGGTCGTCATCGCGAACGTGCTCGACGACTACGGCCGCCCGAGCGGGGTCCCGCAGACGAGCGCCGAGGCACTGGGGTCCGTCCGTGTGGACGCCGACCCGGAGACGATCGACCTCGGCTCGGACGTCGGGCGGTACCGCCTCGCCGCCGTCAACGTCGGCCCGGCCGTCCTGGTCGTGGGACTCCCGATGGCCCCCGTCTACGACAGCGTCTGGAAGCTGTTCGCCGGGGTCCTCTCCGTCCTGGCAGCCGCACTGGTCGCCGGTTCGGTCGTCGCGGCGTTCGTGGTCCGGCAGTCGCTCCGGCCGCTCGAGCGCGTCGCCGAGACCGCCTCCACCGTCGCACGCATGCCGCTCGATCGCAGTGACGCCCTCGACGGTGTCCGTGTGCCCGACACCGACCCCCGCACCGAGGTCGGCCGGGTCGGCAGCGCCTTCAACCGCATGCTCGGGCACATCGGCAGTGCGATGCAGGCGCGGGAGCGCTCGGAACAGAAGGTGCGGCAGTTCGTCGCCGACGCCTCGCACGAGCTCCGGACACCGCTCGCCTCGGTGCGCGGGTACGCCGAACTCACCCGGCGCATGGGCGGCGACCTGCCGAAGGACGTCGTCTACGCGATGAGCCGCATCGAGTCCGAGTCCATCCGGATGACCTCGATGGTGGAGGACCTGCTGCTCCTCGCCCGGCTCGACGAAGGCCGCGAGATCCAGTTCGCCGAGGTCGACCTGACCGGACTGGTGCTCGACGCCGTGAACGACGCCCACGCCGCGTCCCCCGAACACCCGATCGAGGTCGACGTCCCGCCGGAGCCGGTCACCATCACGGGCGACGCCGCACGCCTGCACCAGGTCATCGTCAACCTCGTCACGAACGCCCGGACCCACACGCCCGAGGGCACCCGCATCACGGTGGGCCTCGCCCCGGTCGACGGCGGCGTTGACCTGACCGTGCGCGACACCGGCCAGGGCATCGACCCGGAGTTCCTGCCGAAGCTGTTCGAGCGCTTCGCCCGGGCGGACAGTTCGCGGTCCCGCACGGTCGGGTCGACCGGCCTGGGGCTCGCCATCGTGGACGCGGTCGTGCAGGCGCACGGCGGCCGGGTCGAGGTCACGAGCGAACCGGGGGACACCGTGTTCACGGTGCACCTGCCCCGCGACCCGGCTGCGGCTGCGGCTGCCGCCGGGGCCGGGGCCGGGGCCGGGGCTGTCGCGTCGTCGTCGGCTGACCCTGCCGGGTCCGCGGACTGGTCGGCGACACCCGCTGCGGTGGACCGTACCCACTGACGGACGGGAGGCGCGGGGCGGGCCCGCCCCGCGCCTCCCGACCGCTGTTTGGTCTCGTCCACGGCATCTGCTACTGTTCTCGAAGCCAAAGACCGCCGGATGTCGTGCTGCTCGCAACGTGTTTGTGAACATCGTGACCGAAGGTCCTCACTCGTGAGGCATCCCGCGCAGGTGTTCCGAACCACTCCCACCATCTGGTGAGAGCAGCTCCGAGCCTCTGCGCCGGAGCTTTTTTCGTTCGTGGACCTGGGGCTGCCGGCAAGACCCCCAAGGAGAACCATGGCGAACAAGGAAGCTGCGGTCGCCGAGCTCACGGAGTCCTTCCGTAGCTCGAACGCCGTTCTGCTCACCGAGTACCGCGGTCTCACGGTCGCGCAGCTCAAGGAGCTCCGCAACTCGATCCGTGAGCACGCCACGTACGCCGTGGTGAAGAACACGCTGACCAAGATCGCGGCGAACAACGCCGGCATCTCGTCGTTCGACGACGAGCTCGCCGGTCCGTCCGCTCTCGCCTTCGTCCACGGTGACACCGTCGCCGTCGCGAAGTCGCTGCGTGCATTCGCCAAGGCGAACCCCGAGCTCGTGGTGAAGGGCGGTTACTTCGACGGTAACCCGCTCACCGCGACCGAGGTGGACAAGCTCGCCGACCTCGAGTCCCGTGAAGTGCTGCTCGGCAAGCTCGCCGGCGCACTCAAGGCCTCGCTGTTCGGTGCTGCGTACCTGTTCCAGGCACCCCTCTCGCAGGCCGTCCGCACCGTGGACGCCCTTCGCGAGAAGCAGGAGTCCGCGGCCTGATCAGGCTCGCGTTCATCAACCACACGTACTAGCTAGTAGTAGGAGAAAATCATGGCGAAGCTTTCGCAGGACGAGCTCATCGAGGCCTTCAAGGAGCTCACGCTCATCGAGCTCTCGGACTTCGTGAAGAAGTTCGAAGAGGTCTTCGAGGTCACCGCGGCCGCCCCGGTCGCCGCTGCCGCCCCCGCCGGCGCAGCTGCTCCGGCCGAGGCCGCTGAGGAGAAGACCGAGTTCGACGTCATCCTCAAGTCCGCTGGTGACAAGAAGATCCAGGTCATCAAGGAGGTCCGTGGCCTGACGTCGCTCGGCCTCGGTGAGGCCAAGGCGCTCGTCGAGACCGCCGACGCCAAGATCCTCGAGGGTGCGAACAAGGAGACCGCCGACAAGGCGAAGGCGACCCTCGAGGCCGCTGGCGCCACGATCGAGCTCGCGTAGTCTCGACCGTTCCGGTCACGAAGGCCGCTGCCCCTCGGGGCGGCGGCCTTCGTCGTGTGCTGGGGTGTGTGCGCTTCTTTGTCGCTTTCCCCAAAGCGACAGATGGGCCCGGAAAGAGCACAGCTTCTTGTCGCTTCAGCGCCTCTGGCGGTGCCCACTTCCGGAGAATCGTCGCTTTGGCATCGCGGCACGACCGCCTGGAGGCGCGTGGATTCTCCACAGATCGGCGAACGTCGCCGACATCGGTTGCGCTGGGCGACAGAGTGCTGCCATGCACCCCGCCAACGCCATCGCACTGTTCCGGACGAACAGACTCGACCGCGCGGACGCTCGACAGCTGCAGCGCCGCAAGCTGGCCGGTGAACTCGTCCGCGTGCGACATGGCGTCTACGTCGACCGCTCGGCGTGGGACGCGCTCGACGGCCGGAGTCGACACCTCGTCCGCATGCGGGCCGCTCTCCCGCTGCTCCGCGGAGGCGCTGTGTGGTCGCTCGGCTCAGCGGCTGCGATCCTCGGGGCACCTCGTCTCGACCCGTGGCCGGAGCGCGTCCATGCGAACGTGCCCGCACTGGAGCACGACCTCCGACGTACCGGGCTGACGATGCACGCCGGGTCCTCGCTCGTGTCGGGGCACCGTTTCCACGGCGTCGAGTACACCGCTCTCGCGCAGACGACGATCGAGCTCGCCCGTCGGGGACCCCTGGCTGCAGCGGTCGTCGGGTTGGACCACGCGCTCCGCAACGGAGTCCGGCACGAAGACCTCGAGCACCTGGCGCTGACTGCCGGTCCGTGGGGCGCGGTCCGCCTTGAGCACGCGTTGGAGATCTGCGATGTCCGCCACGAGTCGGTGGGCGAGTCCTACTTCGCAGCGCGTGCGGCCGAGCTCGGGTGCCCGGACATGGAACCGCAGCACGAGTTCGCCGGCGTGGACGGCGCCGTTGACCGGGTCGACTTCTGGTTGCCGAGGCAGGGGATCGTGATCGAGTTCGACGGGCGGCAGAAGTACGAGGACCGCGAGATGCTGCGGGGGAGGAGCGGCGCCGACGCCGTCTGGAGCGAGAAGCGGCGCGAGGACCGGGTCCGTGCTCGCGGCGAGGTCAACGGGTTCGTCCGCGTGTACTGGGAGCACCTCGTCGTGCCGGAGCGCCTCCGAACCCTGTTCCGTCAGCACGGTGTGCCGTGCCGATGACGTCCTGGCTTGTTGGTGCTGCCAGAGCGACACTTCTCGCGGGAGGTGAGTCATGCCTCCCGGCAAAGCGACAGAGTGCCGCGAATGTTCCGCGGGCATCCGTCGCTTTGCGGGAGTGAGCGCGTGAGGTCGGCGCGGCGGGCGGGCGGGGCGGCGTGGCGCGCGCGCGTCAGCGCAGGGTGCTGTGGCGGCGGCCGTAGGCCAGGTAGAGCAAGGCACCGGCGACCATCCAGATGCCGAAGGCGATCCAGGTGGTGGCGCCGAGGAACACCGCGAGCAGCACGCAGCTCAGGGTGCCGAGGACCGGCACGACGGGGAACAGCGGCACCCGGTACGAGCGCTCCAGGTCGGGCTGCGAGCGGCGGAGCACGATAACGGACACGTTCACCAGGGCGAAGGCGACGAGGGTGCCGATGCTCGTGGCGTCGGCGAGTTCCCCGAGGGGCACGAGCGCGGCGACGATCGTCACGGCGATCCCGATGATGAGCGTGTTCGCGATCGGGGTGCCGGTGCGTCGGGAGACCCGGCCGAAGACCTTCGGCACCAGACCGTCGCGGGACATCGTGAGCAGGATGCGGGTCTGGCCGTACAGGACGGTGAGCACGACGCTGGCGATGGCGACGACGGCGCCGATGGAGAACACGAGGGCGACGAGCGGCTGCCCCGTGACGTCGACGACGATGCGGACGAGCGACGCCTCGGACGACGAGAACGCGGTCCACGAGCGGGCCCCGACGGCGGCGATCGCGACGAGGATGTACAGCGCGGTGATGAGCGCGATCGAGCCGATGATCGCCCGGGGCAGGTCGCGGCGGGGGTTCTTCGCCTCTTCACCGGCGGTCGAAGCGGCGTCGAAGCCGATGTACGAGAAGAACAACCGTGACGCGGCGGCGGTGACCCCGGCGGCACCCATCGGGGCGAGCGGTTCGAAGTTCTGCGCCCGGAACGCCGTGAACGCCACGACGACGAAGAAGACCAGCAGAGCGATCTTCACGATCACCATGACCGTGTTCACCCAGGCGCTCTCGCGGGCACCGGGCAGCAGCACGGCGGTGGCGAGCAGGACCAGGACCGCCGCGGGCAGGTTGACCACGCCGCCGTCGACCGGGGGAGCGGCGAGTGCGGTGGGCAGGTGCAGTCCGAACACGCGCAGGGTCTCGTCGACGTACTCGCTGGCACCGACGGCGACCGCGGCCACCGAGACGGCGTACTCGAGCACGAGGCACCATCCGCAGATCCAGGCGATGCCCTCGCCCATCGTGGCGTAGGTGTACGAGTAGCTGGACCCCGAGGTCGGGACGGCGCCCGCCATCTCGGCGTACGACAGCGCGGACAGCAGCGCGGCGATCCCCGCGACGACGAACGAGATCCAGACGGCGGGACCGGCGAGCGGGACCGCGGTGCCGAGGACGACCAGGATGCCGGTGCCGAGCGTGGCCCCGACGCTGATCATCGTCAGCTGCCAGACGCCGAGCGACCGACGGAGCGGTTCCCCGTTCACACCGCGGGAGGCTTCGGCCTGCAGCTGTTCGATCGGCTTGCGGCGGGCGAGCTGCGCCCCCAGGGACGTGGGACGTGACGGCGCGGACGACATGGGACCTCGGTGGTGCGGGGACGGGGACGGCACATGCTCGCACGCCCCCTGAACGGGGTCAAATACTGCGGGGCTGTGGACAGGGCGGTCGATGTCCGGGCGCGGGGCTACGGTGGCTCCATGAGCATGGGACACGGCGGGCGAGGCGGCGGTCCGCGCGGGGGTGGGCGCATCTCGAGCGGCGACTTCCGCGCGCAGAAGGCCGCCAACGCCGAGGCGCCGAGGATCCCGCACCTGGTCCGGCGCATCGCCGCACTGTTCGAGCCGCACCGTCGGGCGATCATGCTCACGGTCGTCCTCGTGCTGATCGGTGCGGCCATCTCGGTCGTGCCGCCACTGCTCACCCAGCAGGCGTTCGACCGTGGGTTGTTCCCGCCGTCGGGTCGCCCCGACGTCCCGGTGCTGGTCGAGCTCGTGTCCGCGATGGTCCTGCTCTGGATCGCGAGCGCCGGGGTCGGCGTCTGGCAGACGTACCTGACCGCGACGGTCGGCAACAAGGTCATGGGTGCGATGCGGATGCGCCTGTTCGCGCACCTGCAGCGGATGGAGCTCGCGTTCTTCACCCGCACCAAGACCGGCGTCATCCAGTCGCGCCTGCAGAACGACGTCGGTGGCGTGGCGAGCGTGCTGAACAACACGATCTCGTCGGTGCTCGGCAACACCGTGACCGTGATCGCCGCCGTGGTCGCGATGCTCCTGCTGAGCTGGCAGATGACGCTGGTCGCCGTGGTCCTGCTGCCGCTCCTCGTGATCGCGCAGCGCCGCGTCGGCCAGGTCCGGGCCCGCATCGCCGCGCAGACGCAGGAGTCGCTGTCCGACATGACGGCCATCACCCAAGAGGCGTTGAGCGTCTCGGGCATCCTGCTGGCGAAGAGCTTCAACCAGCAGGCCAGCGAGACCCGCCGCTACGGGGACGAGAACCGCAACCAGATCACCCTGCAGGTGCGCCAGCAGATGTCCGGGCAGTGGTTCTTCGCGATCGTGCAGATCTTCCTGTCGATCATCCCGGCGATCATCTACGTCGTCGCCGCGTACCTGATCATCGGCGACGTCCCGATCACGGCCGGCACGATCGTCGCGTTCACGACGGTGCAGTCCCGGCTGCTGTTCCCGACGGTCGGGCTGCTGCGCGTGGTCCTCGACCTGCAGACCTCCGGTGCGCTCTTCGCCCGCATCTTCGAGTACTTCGACCTCAAGCCGGCCATCACCGACTCGCCGACCGCCCGGCCCGTGGACGAGTCGAAGGTCGGCCACGTCGCCTTCGACGACGTCGTCTTCACCTACCCCGACGGCGAAGCCGACAAGCCGACCCTGCGCGGGGTGTCGTTCGAGCTGCGCCCCGGGCAGTTCGCGGCCTTCGTCGGCCCCTCCGGCGCGGGCAAGACGACGGTGTCCTACCTGGTGCCCCGGCTGTACGAGGCGACCGAGGGATCGGTGCGGTTCGCCGGGCAGGACGTCCGCGACCTGGTGCACGAGGACCTGATGCGGCACGTCGGCATCGTCAGCCAGGAGACGTACCTGTTCCACGCCACGATCGGCGAGAACCTGCGGTACGCCAAGCCGGACGCCACCGACGACGAGCTCGAGCGTGCGGCCCGTGCGGCGAACATCCACGACACGATCGCGTCGTTCCCGGACGGCTACGACACCGTCGTGGGGGAGCGCGGCTACCGCCTGTCCGGTGGCGAGAAGCAGCGCATCGCCATCGCGCGGGTCATGCTGAAGGACCCGCCGGTGCTCGTCCTCGACGAGGCCACCAGTGCACTCGACTCCATCTCGGAACACGTCGTGCAGACGGCGCTCGACACGGCGGCGGCCGGTCGGACCACCATCTCGATCGCGCACCGGTTGTCGACGATCCGCGACGCCGACGTCATCTTCGTCCTGGACCACGGGCAGATCGTCGAGCAGGGCACGCACGACGAACTCCTCGCCCTCGACGGCACGTACGCCCAGCTGCACCGGCAGCAGAACACGTCGGCGGACGTCGTCCGGCCCTGACCGGTCGTGGTCGCGACCGGGCGCCGGACAGGAGGCCCGTGGCGGCGTCCGCACGGGCCTCCCGTCCGGCGCGCAGCGCGACCAGGGCACGTCGCCCGCCGCGGGATCACGGTGCGTTGTCCGCGCACGACACATCCCAGCGGGACGCGGGGACCGCGTCCTAGACTCGACGCCGTGCGTTACGCGAACTCCGTCGTCGACCTCGTCGGCGACACCCCGCTCGTCAAGCTCAACCGGGTGACCGAGGGGGTGCGGGCGACCATCCTGGTGAAGGTCGAGTACCTGAACCCCGGTGGGTCGTCCAAGGACCGCATCGCCACCCGGATCATCGACGCGGCCGAGGCCTCCGGTGACCTGCGCTCCGGCGGCACCATCGTCGAACCGACCTCCGGCAACACCGGCGTCGGTCTGGCCCTGGTCGCACAGCAGCGGGGCTACCGGTGCGTCTTCGTGCTGCCCGACAAGGTCGGCGAGGACAAGCGCAACGTGCTGACGGCGTACGGCGCCGAGATCGTCGTGACCCCGACCGCGGTCGCGCCGGAGCACCCCGAGTCCTACTACTCGGTGTCGGACCGGCTCGTGCAGGAGATCCCCGGCGCCTACAAGCCGAACCAGTACGCGAACCCGAACGGTCCCCGCAGCCACTACGAGACCACCGGTCCGGAGATCTGGCGCGACACCGAGGGGCAGATCACCCACTTCGTCGCGGGCGTCGGCACCGGCGGAACTATCTCGGGCACCGGACGGTACCTGAAGGAGGCGTCCGACGGCGGCGTCCGCATCGTCGGGGCCGACCCCGAGGGGTCCGTGTACTCCGGCGGCACCGGTCGCCCGTACCTGGTCGAGGGCGTCGGCGAAGACTTCTGGCCGAGTGCTTACGACGCCGGCGTGCCGGACGAGATCATCGCCGTGTCGGACGCCGACTCCTTCGCGATGACCCGACGCCTGGCGCGTGAAGAAGGACTGCTCGTCGGCGGTTCGAGCGGCATGGCCGTCGTCGCGGCGCTCCGCGCAGCCCGCGACCTGACCGAGGACGACGTCGTCGTCGTGCTGCTGCCGGACGGCGGCCGCGGGTACCTCGGCAAGATCTTCAACGACCGGTGGATGCGCTCCTACGGCTTCGCCGAGACCGACGACGAGCGCACCGTCGGCTCGCTCATCGCCGGCAAGGACGGCCGCCTGCCCGACCTGGTGCACGCGCACCCGGCGGACACCGTGCGCGACGTCGTCGACATCATGACCAAGTACGGCGTCTCGCAGATGCCCGTGCTCAGCGCGGAGCCGCCCGTCGTCATCGGCGAGGTCGTCGGCGCCGTCGAGGAGAAGGCACTGCTCGAGCAGGTCTTCACCGGCACCGCGAAGATGTCGGACGCGCTCACCGGTTTCGTCGGCGACCCGCTGCCGCTCATCGGCGTCGGCGAATCGGTCTCCGCGGCACGTCGTGCGCTCGAGTCGGCCGACGCACTCCTCGTCGTCGAGGACGGCAAGCCCGTCACCGTGCTGACCCGGCACGACCTCCTCACCTACCTCTCCGAGTAAGGAACCACCGAGCATGACCGAGTTCAGCACCCGGGCCGTCCACGCCGGCCAGGAGCCCGACGAGACCACCGGCGCCGTCATCCCGCCGATCCACCTGACGTCGACGTACGTGCAGGACGGCGTCGGCGGCATGCGCAACGGCTACGAGTACTCGCGCGCCGGCAACCCGACGCGCGACTCGCTGCAGGTGCTCCTCGCCGACCTCGACGGGGGCGTCGCTGCGTCGTCGTTCGCGTCCGGGCTCGCCGCCGAGGACGCCCTGCTCCGCGCCGCGCTGGTCCCCGGAGGCCGTGTCGTGATGGGCAACGACGTGTACGGCGGCACCCACCGCCTGGTGAGCCGGCTGCACGTGCCGTGGGGCGTCGAGCTCGTCGTCGTCGACATGAGCGACCTCGACCAGGTCCGCGCGGCGCTGCAGGGCGCACCGGCCACCACCGTGCTGTGGGTCGAGACGCCGACGAACCCGCTCATGAAGATCGCGGACATCGCCGCGCTCGCGACCCTCGGCCACGAGTCGGGCGCCCTGGTGGTCGTGGACAACACGTTCGCGTCGCCGTACCTGCAGCAGCCGCTGTCGCTCGGTGCCGACGTCGTCGTGTACTCGACCACGAAGTACCTCGGCGGACACTCCGACGTCGTCGGCGGAGCCGTCGTGCTCGCGGACGAGGAGCTCGCGGCGAAGGTGCAGTTCCTGCAGTTCGGCGCGGGCGCGATCTCGTCGCCGTTCGACGCCTACCTGACCACCCGTGGCATCAAGACGCTCGCGGTGCGCATGGAGCGGCACTCGCGGAACGCGCAGGCCGTCGCCGAGGCGCTCGTCGTCGCGCCCGGCGTCGAGCGCGTCTACTACCCGGGCCTGCCCGACCACCCGGGGCACGACGTCGCCGCCCGCCAGATGCGCGGCTTCGGCGGGATGCTCTCGGTCGCGCTGTCCGGCGGCGCCGAGGCGGCGAAGCGGTTCGCGGAGTCGACGGAGCTGTTCGCCCTGGCCGAGTCGCTCGGTGGCGTGGAGTCGCTCATCGGGTACCCGAGCGAGATGACCCACGCGTCGGTGAAGGGCACCGAGCTGGCCGTGCCGGAGAACGTGGTCCGCCTGTCGGTGGGCATCGAGGACGCCGGCGACCTGGTGGCGGACCTGGAGCAGGCGCTGGCGCGCTGAAGCGGGCCCTGCTGCCGCGGTGACGCGGGCACTGCTGACTCGGGACTCGGGACATGGGACGCGGGACGCGGGACGCGGGACGCGGGACGCGCCACCGTGTCGTCGGCGCCCGCCCCTACGATGATCGGGTGAGCACAACGGCGTCGCGGACCAGCCTGCTGAGCGGGCCGTACGCCCTCGCGACGATCGGCATGGTCGCGATCGTCGGCGTCGCGGCGTTCCAGAACCTGGCGATGACGACGATCATGCCGGTGATCAGCCGCGACCTCGACGGCGAGACCCTGTACGCGCTCGCCTTCGCCGCGCCACTCGCCGCCGGGGTGCCCGGCATGGTCCTCGCCGGCAACTGGGCCGACCGTGCGGGCGGACGGATCGTGGCCTGGGTGTCGGCGGTGTTCTTCGCCGTGGGGACCGCCGTGGTGATGCTCGCGCCGACCATGGAGGTGTTCCTGGCGGGGCGGCTCATCGAGGGGTTCGGCGCCGGGGCCATCGACGTGGTGCTGTACGTGTTGGTCGCCCGGATCTTCCCCGCCGAGCTGCACGGACCGGTGTTCGCCGGG
Source organism: Curtobacterium sp. MCLR17_034 (assembly GCF_003234485.1). Lineage (NCBI taxonomy): Bacteria > Bacillati > Actinomycetota > Actinomycetes > Micrococcales > Microbacteriaceae > Curtobacterium > Curtobacterium sp. MCLR17_034. The sequence goes on along the minus strand of NZ_QKTH01000003.1, from coordinate 142,344 downwards.
TTCGCCGCAGCCTGGGTCGTCCCCGCGCTGATCGGTCCCGCGCTGGCCGGCATCGTCACCGACACCTGGAACTGGCACTGGGTCTTCGCCGGGGCCCTGGTGATCGCGCTGGCGGCGTTCGTCCTGCTCGTGCCGACCCTCGGCCGGTTGCACGCCCCGGCCGCGTCGCTCCGCCCGCCGTGGCAGCGGGTCCGGATCGGGTGGTCGGTGGCGGCGGCCGTGTCGATCCTGCTGCTCAACGTGGCCCCGGACCTGACCCCGTGGGGCATGGTCGCGGCGGTCGTCGTCGGGCTGGTCGGCACCTGGTTCGCCCTGCGGCCGCTGCTGCCGACCGGGACGTTCCGCGCCGCGGCCGGGCTGCCGTCGGTCGTGCTGCTGCGCGGGCTCGTCGCCGCGTCGTTCTTCGGGAGCGAGGCGTACGTGCCGTTCCTGCTGCAGGCCGAACACGGGTTGTCGCCGTCCGCTGCGGGGCTCGCCCTGACGGTGGCGGCACTCAGCTGGGCCGCGTCGAGCTGGGCGCACGGCCGCCTGGGGGAGCGGCGGCTCACCGCCCGTCGCACCTTCGGGGTCGGGCTGACGCTGGTGCTCGTCAGCCTGGTGACCGCGCTCGCGGTCGCGACGTTCGACCTGTCGTGGTGGGTGCTGGTCGCCGGCTGGTTCGTCGGCGGCGCGGGCATGGGGGCGATCTACCCGCGCGCCTCGATGCTGACCCTGCGGTTCTCCGGCGAGGGCGACGACGGGTTCGCGAGCTCGGCCCTGACGATCGCCGATGCCGCCGGCAGCGTGATCGGTCTCGCGGTGACCGGCCTGCTCTTCACCGCGACCGGTGGCGCCGACGGCACCGTGTCGTTCCCCCTGGTGTTCGCGGCGATGATCGGGTTCGCCGCGCTGGCGATCGCGGCCGTCCGACGGCTCGGCCCCGTGCCTGCGCCGGTGACGACAGCCCCGGCAGGCCCGGGCGGAACAGTCCCGTCGCGGACTCCGTCGTCGCACGGCCCGGCCGCCGGGTAGCGTGGCAGACCGGACCGAAGAGGAGACCACCGTGCTGCGCATCGTCGCCGTGACCGTTGCCCTGGCGGCGGCCCTGACCCTGGCCGGGTGCCAGGGCACGACGTCGGCTGCCCCCACACCCGTGCAGAGCACCGACCTGACGAGCTCCGACGGGGGTTTCGACCAGCAGGCCGTGATAGGTGTCGTCCTGGTGCACGACGACGCGGCTCTCGCCGACCGGCTCCGCACCGACCTGACCGACGCCGGGTTCCGGCCGGACGTCCGGGTCGCTCCGGCATCGGGTGCAGCGGCGTTCCAGCGGACCGCGGTCGCCCAGCTCGTGCGGAAGGGGGCCAAGGCCCTGCTCGTGCATGCCGCCCGGCCGTCCGCGCTGACCGGCGTGATCCAGACCGCCCACGACGCCGGGGTCGTCGTGGTGTCCCTCGGTGATCCGCTGCCCGCGACCGGCACCGGTGGGGACGGGGTGTCCGCGGACTACCGCGTTCCGTCGGAGGGCGACGACGCCGATACCGCGGCGACGGCGGTCGACGTCGTGCAGTCCCTGCAGCGCGGCGAGAAGCCGGAGACCGACCCGACGGACGGCGACACGACGGACGCCGAGTAGGAGCGGTCCGCTCAGCTCCACCACGCGGGGAACGACAGCGTGATCGTCTCGACCAGCGCCTTCCGCGACCGACGGGGCCCGGCGAGCCAGGCCTCGATCGCCCCGACGAAGCCCTGCGCCACGAACCCCGCGGCGACGTCGTCCAGCAGGTCGGGCCGGTGGGCGGGGTCGAGCTCGCGGATGTGCAGGGCGCTCGACACCGTGAAGTGCTCGACGAGCAGCCGGTGCAGCGACGCGTCGTTCGGGTCCGGCAGCGCCTTGCCGTAGATGTCGCGGTGCGTGGTCACGTGCTCGACAACGGCGTTGATGCCGCGCCGGGTGATGGCTGCGAGCTCATCGGCCCCGGCGCCCCGGTCGGCGGCGGCTCGGCGCTCGTCGGCGTCGTCCTGCCGGATGCGGTCGAGTTCCGGCGTCAGGACGTCGGCGAGCAGCGACCCGGGGGAGACGGCGTGCGAGTAGAACGTGGCCCGGTTGATGCCGGCGGCACGCGTGACGTCGGCGACGGTGATCTCCGAGACCGGTCGGTCCGCGGCGAGTCGCAGGATCGCCTCGCGCAGCGCTGCAGTGGTGTGCAGGATCCGGGCATCCACCATGACGCCCACCCCCTTCTGATCCGCTTCACCCGGAAGGCCCCCGAGCAACCCGACGCTACCGCATGGTCCGCGCCGGGCCGAGGGGCAGCACCAGCCGCTTCACGCGGGCGGCCCGCACCGGCGGCGCCGAGCACGCACCGGCGACCGTAGGATGGTTCCGCGGACGAATCGATTCGATCGACCCGCGATCACCCCCCGCCCCCTCATCGTCGAAGGACTCCTGTCTCGTGACCGCGCCCGCCACCACCGGTTCGCTCCGGGTCGTCCTGCACCCGGGAGACTCGCTCTCCCGCGGGCAGCGGCTCGTCTACGTCTTCGTCCTGGGCGCCCTCACGGCGCTCGGTCCGTTCACGATCGACCTGTACCTGCCGGCGTTCCCGGCGATCAAGGACCAGTTCAGCGTCACCGACGGCGCGGTCCAGCTGACGCTCACCGCGACGACGCTCGGCTTCGCCATCGGGCAGCTCCTGGTCGGCCCGTGGAGTGACAAGGTGGGCCGCCGACTGCCGCTGATCATCGCGACGACGGTGCACATCGCCGCGTCGATCGGTGCCGCGACCGCGCCGGACATCGAGCTGCTCGCGGTGTTCCGCGTGCTGCAGGGCATGGGCGCCGCAGCCGGTGGTGTGGTCGCGATGGCGACGGTGCGTGACCTCTTCGGCGGCAAGCCGCTGGTGCGCATGTTGTCCCGCCTGGCGATGGTGAACGGCCTCGCACCGATCCTCGCGCCGCTCATCGGTTCGCAGATGCTGCAGTTCACCAGCTGGCGCGGCATCTTCGTCTTCCTCGCCTGCTACGGCCTGGCGGTGGTCATCGCCTCGATCCTGCTCATCGTCGAGACCCTGCCCCCGGCCCGCCGGCACGAGGCCGGGCACTCCACCATCGGCCAGCGTTACAAGGCGCTGTTCTCCGACCGGATCTTCGTCGGCGTCGCGCTCATCGGCGCCATGGTGTTCAGCGGGCTGTTCTCCTACCTCAGCGCGTCACCGTTCCTGTTCCAGCAGGTCTACGGGCTCGACGCGCAGCAGTACGGGCTGCTCTTCGCCGTCAACTCGGTCGGGGTCGTCCTCGGCGTGCAGATCTCGTCGCGGCTCGCCCAGCGGGTCGGTCCGCAGTGGATCCTGGCGTGCTCCACCGCGACCCTGCTGCTGGCGTCGCTCGCGATCATCGTCCTCGACCAGCTCGGGGCCGGTCTGGTCGGTGTGCTCGTCCCGCTGTGGTTCTTCATCGCCGCGTGCGGGTTCTCGTTCCCGCTCGTGCAGGTCATCGGTCTCGCCGCCCACGGGAAGGAGGCGGGGACAGCCGCCTCGGTGCTCGGCGCCCTGAACTTCGGCGTCGCCGGGCTCATATCGCCGGTGGTCGGTTGGCTCGGCATCACGACGGCCACCCCGATGGCGATGGTGATGGCGTCGACCGCCGCCGTCGCGATCCTGATGCTCTGGTTCGTGGTCCGTCCCCGGACGGTCCCCGCGCTCACACACTGACGACCCGGACCGCCGCGCGCTCCGGTCCCTAGGCTGTGCCCATGAGCGACGCGACGGAGCGGGCACGAGCGGCTGCCGAGGCAGCGAGACAGGCCGCCGACGAGGCACGTCGGCTCGCCGACGAAGCGGCGCGGCGAGCCGAGGAGCTCGCCGCCGCACTGGCGGCGGAGGAGCAGGCTGTCCTCACCGCGGACGCGGAACCCGCGGTCGTCGGGTCCCCGCCACCCACCGGCCTGGAGGCGCGGCTCGCGCCCGACGCGGAGCCCGCCCCTGCGGCCGCACCGGCTCCCACGACCCCTGCCGCGGCGGTCGACGCGACCGCCCCGGATCCGGTGGCGACGGCGGCGACCGGCACCGTGCCTCCCGTCCGTGCCGAAGCCGGCCCGCTCGGACCGGACGCGGTCGCGGCCATCCGTGACGGCTACGCCGTCGACGGAGGCGCGATCGAACTCGGTGCCCTGGTCAACGGCGCAGCGGTGCCCGAGGTGCAGGTCCGGATCCCGCTCGCGATGCTGAACCGGCACGGGCTGGTGGCCGGGGCGACCGGCACCGGCAAGACCCGCACGCTGCAGGTGCTCGCCGAGCAGATCGCGGCGAACGGGGTGCCGGTGTTCGCCGCCGACGTGAAGGGCGACCTGTCGGGCCTGGCCGTCGCGGGGCAGGCGAACGACAAGCTGCTCGACCGCACCGCGGGCATCGGCCAGCAGTGGCAGGGCGTCGCGAGCCAGGCCGAGCTGTTCTCGCTCGGCGGGCAGGGCACCGGCGTGCCGATCCGCGCCACCGTCTCGGGCTTCGGGCCGCTGCTGCTGTCGAAGGTGCTCGGGCTGAACGACACGCAGGAGTCCTCGCTCGGGCTGGTGTTCCACTACGCCACGCAGCAGGGCCTGGCGCTGGTGGACCTCGACGACCTGCGGAGCGTGCTGACGTTCCTGGTGAGCGAGCAGGGCAAGGGCGAGCTCGCCGAGCTCGGGGGCCTGTCGAAGCAGACCGCCGGGGTGATCCTGCGGGAGCTCGTCACCTTCGCCGACCAGGGGGCCGACCAGTTCTTCGGCGAGCCCGAGATCGACACGCAGGTGTTCCTGCGGACGGCGGCGGACGGGCGGGGGATCGTCAGCCTGCTCGAGGCGCCCGGGGTGCAGGACCGGCCGGAGGTCTTCTCGACGTTCCTGATGTGGCTGCTGGCGGACCTGTTCAACGAGCTGCCGGAGGTCGGCGACCAGGACGAGCCGAAGCTCGTGTTCTTCCTGGACGAGGCGCACCTGCTGTTCACCGGGGCGTCGAAGGACTTCACCGAGCAGATCGTGCGGACCGTGCGGCTCATCCGGTCGAAGGGTGTCGGGGTCTTCTTCGTGACGCAGACCCCGAAGGACGTGCCGAACGACGTGCTGGCGCAGCTCGGGTCGCGCATCCAGCACCAGCTCCGCGCCCACACCCCGGACGACGCGAAGGCGCTCCGGGCGACGGTGTCGACCTACCCGACGAGCGACTACGACCTGGGCGAGGTGCTCACGTCGCTCGCGACCGGCGAGGCCATCGTCACGGTGATGAACGAGCGGGGCGCGCCGACCCCCGTCGCGTGGACCCGGCTGCGCGCACCCCAGGGGTCGATGGACCCGATGCCGGCCGACGAGATGGCCGCACGGGTGCAGGCCTCACCGCTCCTGGCGACCTACGGCACCCGCGTCGATCCGGACTCGGCCCGCGAGGTGCTCGCGCGCCGGATGGAGGCGGCGGCCGCTGCTTCCGACGCCGCCTCGGCAGCCGACGCGGCGGCCGCCGCCGCGGCGGACGCGTCGGCGGATGCCCAGCAGGAGTACGAGCGGCAGCAGCGGGAGTTCGAGCGGGCCGAGCGAGCGTCGGAGGCGCGGCGCTCCGGTCGGTCGGGCGGGACACAGCGGTCCGGCACGCGGCGATCCGCGGGGGACCCGCTGTCGGACCTGCTCGGCTCCGGGCTGGGTGGGACCATCGCGAAGGAAGTGGTGCGCGGGATCTTCTCGACGCTGCGGCGTCGGCGCTGACCGGTCCGCCGGTGGGTCAGCGGGCGTTGAGGCCGGCGAACTCGACGGCGAGCAACCCGCCGACGACCAGCACGACGAGGCCGCCGACGAGCAGGAACGCCGACCGCTGCTCGTACCAGGCGCGGCTCGTCGGGTAGCGCTTCGCGAAGGTGCGGGCGGAGACCGGCCGCGACTCTTCGACGACCTGCACGCCGAGCGCGTCGACGACCCGGTCGAGCCCATCGTCCCCCCACACGTCGGCGCGGAGCCGGAAGAGGTGGGTGCCGGTCCGGTCGAAGGCGACGAGTTCCCGGACGGTCCGGTCCACCGACGATCCGAAGGTCGTGGCGAGCACCAGGCTGTGCACGCGCTCGCGGGGGACCCGCCGGTGCGCCGTGAGGACCCCGCGGATCGTCAGGCCGTCGTCGTCGATCCCGATGAACGCGGTGTGCAGCCGGACGAACACGATGCCGACGGCCGCGGCCATCGCGACGACGACGCCGGCGAACACGGCCCACGTGCGGAACGGGAACGAGACCCAGACCAGGGCGACGGCGAGCGGCACGGCCGAGAAGGCGATGCTCAGCGCGGTGGAACGGACGAGGGACCGGCGCGGACGGAGGACCGTGTCGAAGACGGCGGGTCGCACGGGCACTGCGGGCACGGTGGTGTCCCCCATGGCGCGTCTCCTCGTCCCCTCGGGTGTTCCGGGCACGCTGACCAGCACGCCCTCCGAGCGACGCCCCTGCCGCTCGATGCACCGCGGTCGGCTCGTCCCGGAGCCGTTCGCTCCGCCAGCATAGGCGACCGACGGGTACCGGGGACAGCCCGTTCCACCCCTGGTGGGCGTTTCCCGGCCAACCGAGGGCGAACAGGGCACGCGCTCGTCCGCAGGGTGGGGGACCGATCGCCCGTGGAACGACGAAGGACCCGCACCGATCGGTGCGGGTCCTTCGTGGTGGTTCGGCCTTGCTCGCTGCGGAGAATGGGGGATTCGAACCCCCGAGGGCTTGCACCCAACACGCTTTCCAAGCGTGCGCCATAGGCCACTAGGCGAATTCTCCTGACGCCGTCTCGCGACGGCGACACCCAATGGTACAGGTTCTGCGCGGTGCTCACGACCGCGTGTCGTCGGTGCCGGTGCTCCCAGATGTCGTGACATGTCCGGCGACTACCCTGGGCCTCGTGTCGACCCGCATCTACATCACGTCAGCAGAAGGGCACACGGGCAAGAGCACCGTCGCCCTCGGTGTCCTCGAGACCCTCGCCCGGTCCGTCGGCCGCGTCGGCGTGTTCCGGCCCGTCGCCAGATCGGTCGTCGAACCCGACTACGTGCTCGAGCTGCTGCTGCAGCACACGGCCGTCGGCATCTCGTACGACGACGCGGTCGGGGTCACCTACGACGACGTGCACGCTGACCCCGAGGCGGCGCTCGGCACCATCGTCACCCGGTTCGCCCAGGTCGAGCGGCAGTGCGACGCAGTCGTGGTGCTCGGGTCCGACTACACCGACGTGGGCAGCCCCACCGAGCTGTCCTTTAACGCGAAGGTCGCTGCGAACCTCGGCGCTCCGGTGCTCCTCGTGCTGGGTGGCCGCGACGCCGCCGAACGTGCGGCCCGCACCCCCGAGGGCATGGCGCAGGTGGCGGACGTCACGACGAGCGAGCTGCGGGCGGCACACGCGCAGCTGTTCGGTGTCGTGGTGAACCGTGCCGACCCGGACGCCCTCGCCGCCATCGTGACGAGCGTCGAGCAGGCCGTGCACGACGACCACCCGGACGTGCCGGTGTGGGCGATCCCCGAGGACCGCGTGCTCGTCGCCCCGACGGTCCGCGCCCTGCTGCAGGCCACCGGCGCCACGCTGGTCCGCGGTGACGACGCCCTGCTCGACCGCGAGGCCCTCGGCACCGTCGTCGCGGGCATGAGCATGGAGAACGTGCTGCCCCGGCTGATCGAGGGCGGCATCGTCGTCGTCCCGGGTGACCGGAGCGACGTCCTCATCGCCACGCTGCTCGCCAACCAGTCCGAGACGTTCCCGAGCCTGGCCGGCGTCATCCTGAACGGCGGGTTCGAGATCGCCCCGCAGGTGTCGCGGTTGCTCGAGGGCCTGTCGAGCTCGCTGCCGATCGCGCAGAACGACCTCGGCACGTACGACACCGCCCTCCGGATCACCCAGACCCGTGGCCGCCTGGCCGCCGACTCGCCCCGGAAGGCGGACCTCGCGCTCGCCCTGTTCGAGCAGCACGTCGACGCCGAGGCCCTGCGCGACCGCCTGCAGCTCGCCCCGTCCGGAGTCGTCACCCCGCTCATGTTCGAGCACGGCCTGCTCGACCGGGCGCGCAGCTACGGCAAGCGCATCGTCCTGCCCGAGGGCGAGGACGACCGCATCCTCCGCGCCGCCTCCACCCTGCTGCAGCGCCAGGTCTGCGAGCTGACGATCCTCGGCGACCCCGCGGCCATCCGCACGCGGGCGACCGAGCTCGGCCTCGACCTCGAGGCCGCGCAGCTCGTCTCGCCGTTCGACCCCGAGCTGCGTGAGCGCTTCGCCGAGGAGTACACCCGGCTCCGCGCACACAAGGGGATGTCGATCGAGCTCGCCCGCGACACCGTCACCGACGTCTCGTACTTCGGCACGATGATGGTGCAGCTCGGGCTCGCCGACGGCATGGTCTCCGGCGCGAAGCACACCACCGCGCACACCATCCGGCCGTCGTTCGAGATCATCAAGACCCGTCCGGACACCTCGATCGTGTCGAGCGTGTTCCTGATGGCCCTCGCCGACCGCGTGCTCGTCTACGGCGACTGCGCGGTGATCCCGGACCCGACGAGCGAGCAGCTCGCTGACATCGCGATCTCGTCCGCCGAGACCGCGACCCAGTTCGGCATCGACCCCCGCGTCGCGATGCTCAGCTACTCCACCGGCGACAGCGGCTCCGGCGCCGACGTCGACAAGGTGCGCGCCGGCACGGCGTTCGTGCGGGAACGCCGGCCCGACCTGCTCGTCGAGGGCCCGATCCAGTACGACGCCGCGGCCGACCCGACGGTCGCGTCGACGAAGATGCCGGACTCCCCGGTCGCGGGTCGCGCAACGGTGTTCATCTTCCCGGACCTCAACACGGGCAACAACACGTACAAGGCCGTGCGGCGCTCGGCCGGCGCCGTGGCGATCGGCCCGGTCCTGCAGGGCCTGCGCAAGCCGATCAACGACCTGTCGCGCGGCGCCCTGGTGGGCGACATCGTGAACACCGTCGCGATCACCGCGATCCAGGCCGGCACCGCGACCGACGCGGCCTGACCGCCCGACCCGCACCGCGCCTCCAGGCCCGACAGAAAGTGACCACCCCGTGACCGCAGCCCTCGTCGTCAACTCCGGCTCGAGTTCGTTCAAGTACCAGCTCATCGAACTCGAGGACGAGCGCACGCTCGCCTCCGGGCTCGTCGAGCGCATCGGCGAGTCCGCCGGGGCCTGGAAGCACACCAACGCGCTGACGGGGGAGTCGTCGTCCAACGACGCCGCGTCGGTGCCCGACCACGCGGCCGGGTTCCAGGCGATGATCGACGCGTTCGCGAAGGTCGGGCCGTCGTTCGACGAGCACCCGCCCGCCGTCGTCGGCCACCGCGTCGTGCACGGCGGCACCACCTTCGACCGTGCGACGGTCGTCACGGACCAGGTCGAGCAGCAGATCGAGGACCTCAACAGCCTCGCGCCGCTGCACAACCCCGCGAACCTCGAGGGGATCCGCGCCGCGAAGCAGGTCTTCTCGGACGTCCCGCACGTCGCCGTGTTCGACACCGCGTTCCACCAGACCATGCCCCCGCACGCGTACACGTACGCGATCCCCGCCGACCTGGCCGCCGAGTACGGGATCCGCCGATACGGCATGCACGGCACCAGCCACAAGTACGTCTCCGAGCAGGCCGCGGAGTTCCTCGACCGGCCGCTCGCCGAGCTCAAGACGATCGTGCTGCACCTGGGCAACGGCGCCTCGGTCGCGGCGATCGACGGCGGCAAGTCCATCGAGACCTCGATGGGCCTCACCCCGCTCGAGGGGCTCGTCATGGGCACCCGCTCCGGTGACCTCGACCCCGCGGTGCTCATCCACCTGCACCGCGAGGCCGGGATGACCTTCGACGAGCTCGACACCATGCTCAACAAGCGGTCCGGCCTGCTCGGCCTGACCGGCAACGGTGACATGCGCGACGTGCAGGACGCCGCCACCAAGGGCGACGAGCAGGCGGAGGCGGCGCTCGCCGTGTACCGCCACCGCATCCGTCGGTACGTGGGTGCCTACACGGCGCAGCTCGGCGGGCTCGACGCGGTCGTGTTCACCGCGGGGGTCGGCGAGAACAACGCGCTGCTGCGGCGGCGTGTGCTCGCGGGGCTCGAGCACCTGGGCATCGAGATCGATCCGGACCGGAACGAGCTGGCATCGCGGGACGCCCGCCGCATCTCCACCGACGGCTCACGGGTCGCGGTGCTCGTGATCCCGACGAACGAGGAGCTGGAGATCGCCCGGCAGTCGGCTGCGGTCGCGCTCTGACGCGTGGCGCCGTGCCGCCGCGTGACGCGGCGTCGGGGCGTCGGGGCGTCGGGGCGTTGCGACGGCACGGTGCGGTGTTCGTGGGCTGGTGCGGGGTTGCCTGGTGGGTGCGCGCTTGCAGCGCGGCACGGGGCGCGGAAGTCCGCACGGGGTGAGCAGGTGCGCACGGTGCGGACGGGAGGCGCGGGGCGGGCTGGCTCCGTGCCTCCGGTCCGTCCGTGGGTCGCGTCCGGCGCATGGTGCGGCGTTCGTCGGTGGGTGCGGGGTTGCCTGTTGGGTGCGCCCTTGCAGCGCGGCACGGGGCGTGGAAGTCCGCACGGGGTGAGCAGGCGCGCACGGTGCGGACGGGAGGCACGGGGCGGGCTGGCGCCGTGCCTCCCGTCCGCCCGTGGGTCGCGTCGCGGCGCACGGTGCGGCGTTCGTCGGCTGGTGCGGGGTTGCCTGTTGGGTGCGCGCTTGCAGCGCGGCACGGGGCGTGGAAGTCCGCACGGGGTGAGCAGGCGCGCACGGTGCGGGGGCGCCTGGTGGGTGCGCGCTTGCAGCGCGGCACGGGGCGCGGAAGTCCGCACGGGGTGAGCAGGTGCGCACGGTGCGGACGGGAGGCACGGGGCGGCCTGGCTCCGTGCCTCCGGTCCGTCCGTGGGTCGCGTCGCGGCGGCACGGTGCGGCGTTCGTCGGCTGGCGCGGGGTTGCCTGGTGGGTGCGCGCTTGCAGCGCGGCACGGGGCGCGGAAGTGCGCACGGGGTGAGCAGGGGCGCACGGTGCGCGGCCCGGCACCTTCGGCGAGGAGCTCGCACGGTGTGACGAAGCGCGCACGGTGCGGGCGGCACCGACGGGTCAGGTGAGCGCGTTCAGCGCCGCCGGGATCGGGGTATCGCCGCTGGTGACCTCGAACTGCACGCCGACCGCGGCGTCGTCGAGCAGGGCGTGCAGGACGACGGTCGCGACATCCGCGCGGGGGATCGAGCCGCGCGGCACCGTCCGGCCGACGTGGACCGTGCCCTGCGGCGGCGTGTCGAGCAGGCCGCCGGGACGCACGATCGTCCAGCGGAGGCGTCGGGCCCGCAGGTTCGCGTCCGCCTCGGCCTTCGCCCGCAGGTAGACCTGGAACACCGCGGCGTCGTCCTGCGCTGGCACGACGGCGAGCTCGGGGTCGTAGGTGTCGGCCGCCATCGCGGAGATCATCACGTACCGCTCGATGCCGGCACGCTCGGCGGCGTCGGCGAGCAGGATCGCACCGTCGCGGTCGACGGTGAGCTTCCGTTCGGCGCCGCTGTTCGGCCCGGCACCGGCGGCGAACACCACGGCATCGACACCGCGCAGGCGGAGCGCGAGGTCGTCGTCGCCGAGCTGCTCCAGGTCTGCGACGATCGCACGCGCCCCCTGTTGCTCGACGTCGGCCACGTGCGCGGGGTTGCGGACGATCGCGACGGCATCGTGGCCGGCGTCGGTGATCTGGCGGGCGAGGAGCAGGGCGATCTGGCCGTGTCCTCCGGCGATGGCGATCTTCATGTGTTCGAGTCTGCCCGTCGCGTCCGGTAGACTTCTCGGCGGCTCCTCACGTGACGCCATCCAGGCCAACTCCCCCAGGGCGGAAACGCAGCAAGGGTAACCAGGCTCTGGCGGGTGCGTGAGGAGTCTTCTTCGTTCCGGGTCGAGTCGGCTCCCCGGTGTCCCCCCGTTCGGGAGGTCTCGCGTCCTTTTTCGTCGATGCTTGCGGACAGCTTCCTGATCATGTGTAAAGATCTGCCTCAGGAATCCCCAACCAGGGTTCCGACCCTCCACCGCCTCACCAGCGGAGGAGCCTCCGCCGCCTCACCAGCGGTGGATTCCGAGGATCAGGTGGCGGGCGCGCCCGCCAGGAAAAGAGACACGCATGCGCAGGCACGCGTCGCTGCCCGGTACCCCCGTACCCTCCGCAGCGGACGAACGGACACGACGGATCACCCGCGCCGATGGCCGAGCTCGAGGACGAGCGACGGACGGTCGGCGGCTCCTCCTGCGCGGCGGCGTCGTCGCCACGGTGACGGCGCTCATCGCCGCCACCGTGGCGATCCAACCCGCTGCGGCCGCCCAGACCGACGTCGCCGAGGCCGAGGGGCTGCTGCTCAGCGGCTCCGGCATCGTGAACGCCGACGCGGTCGCCCAGCTCGGCGGCGCGTACTCCGCGCGGGGCGCGACCGCGGGCGGCGGCATCACGAACCAGCCGCTCAACCTGACGGCGCTCAACGCGGTCGGGGTGAACCTCGGCAATGATGTCAACCTGCTGGGCCCGAACGGCATCCTGACCCTCGGCGTCGACGGTCAGTACGCCACGACCTCGGCCACGGGTGCGACCGCGTCGTCGGGGCTCCTGACGAACGACGGCGGCATCGGGGTCGGCACGGGGTCCGGCACCGGCGCCGCGACGCTCGACCTCAACCCGCTGTTCTCGCGCGTCGGCGCCGACACCACGGTGCTGTCGAACGCGCAGCTGCGGGTCGGGGCCCTGGCGTCCCGGATCCAGGCGACGCGCGGCACCACCGTCGGGACGACGACGGACTACCGGATCGCCGGCGCGGACCTGAACCTGACGAGCCCGGCCATCGCCGGACTCAGCACCGCGCTCCGGAACGACCTGCGCACCTTCTCGGGCACGGTGAACTCCGCGGTCGGCGCGAACGGTGCCCTCTCCGGCACCACGACCGCCCTGACCGCCGACATCCAGCGGCTGCTCCGTGGCACGACCCTCGGCCTGGTGAACGTCAACGGCACGAACGTCACCGCGACCGTGGACCTGAACCTCGACGACACCCTGACCCGGGTCCTGCAGGAACCCCTGACCGACGGCGCCGTGACGATCACACCGGCGACGGGCGCGATCACGGTCGACCTCGACCAGCTGACCACGCTGAACGGCCAGCCGGCGAACACGTCGGTACTGACCGAGGCGGCCGTGAGCTCGATCAACCGGAGCATCACGACGATCCTCGGCACCCAGCTGCCGACGGCCCTGCAGACCGCGGTCGTCAACACGATCAACTCGACCGCCGTGCGGGTGAACGTCACCGCGAACGTCAACGCGGCCGGCCTCCCGCTCGCCGGACTCGCGCTGCGCGCGGACACCACGCTCGGCGCCCTCGCCGGCACGTCCCCTGCCACTGCGACGGTGACCGCGACCGGTGGCCCCCTCGGCCTGAACGCGCTCGGCACCCTGCTCGCCCCGGCGGTCAACACCGTCGTCGTCCCGGCACTGCAGACCATCGTGCGTCCCCTGGTCACGGGCACGGCCCTGACGAACCTCGGCACGACGCTCACGGCGACGACCTCGGCCGTCTCCACCCTGCTGAGCCCCGTCGTGCTGCTGCTCCGTCAGGTCGTCGACCTCACCGTGAACGCGCAGGACACCACGGGCTTCCGGGACCCCCGCGGGTACGACACCGGATCGCGGAGCGTGCACGCCCTGCGGCTCTCCGTGCTCCCCGGGGTGAACGTCGCCACCGTGGACCTCGCCACCTCGACCGTGCGCGCCACGGCGTTCGCGGCTCCGACCATCACGGCACCCACGGCCGGACAGCAGTTCACGGTGCCGTCGGCGACCTCGACCCGCAGCGTCGTCGTGAGCGGGGCCGGAGAGCCCGGCGCCAGCGTGGCCGTCAGCCTCGGCGGGGACCGGACCGGCACCGCGACCGTCGCTGCCGACGGGACCTGGACGACGACCATCGCCGCCGTCCCCACCGGTGCGTACACCGCGACCGCGACCCAGACGGTCGGCGGCACCGCAGCAGGCACCGCGACGCAGGAGTTCTCCGTCGTCGCCCAGCGTGCACTGACGATCACCACCCCCACGGCCGGTCAGACCTTCACCACCACGGGGGAGACCGCCCCGGTCACCCTGACGGGCACCGCGACGGCGAACGCGCGCATCAGCGTCGACCTGGGCGGCGGCGTGACCGCGACGGGCACGGCGGACGACGCCGGCGCCTGGAGCGTCACCGTCCCCGAGGTCCCGGTGGGCGAGCAGACGGCGAGCGTCACGCAGACCGTCGGCGACACGACCTCGGCACCCGTCACCCGGTCCTTCCGGGTCGTGGCCGCGGCCGGCCTGACCGTCGACACCCCCACGGCGGACCAGGACTTCCCGCTCGCCGGAGACACCCGGTCCGTCCCGTTCTCCGGCAGCGCACAGGCCGGTGCCCGCGTCGACGTCGACCTCGGTGACGGCCTGGCCGCCACCACCCGCGCGAACGCCGACGGCACCTGGTCGACGAGCGTCACGGACGTCCCGGCCGGGGAGTACTCGGCCGAGGTCACCCAGACCGTCGGCGGCACCACGAGCGCCGCGGTCACCCGGGACTTCACCGTGACGGCGGCCCCCGCGCTCACCATCGACGAGCCGACCGACGGCAGCACCATCACCGTCGCCGACGACAGCTCGACCACCCCGGTGACGGTGTCCGGCTCGGCGGCCCCGAACGCCCGGGTCACCGTCGGCATCGGTGGTTCGTTCGCCGCCGCGGTCACCGCCGACGAGGACGGTGCCTGGACGACGACCTTCGCCGACGTCCCGGTCGGGGAGCGCACCGTCACGGCGCGTCAGAGCGTCGACGGCACCACGTCCGGCCCGGTGGAGACCACCTTCACCGTCGAGGCGGGCGACCCGCTCGCGACCACCGAGCCCGAGGACGGCGACGTCGTCACCGTCCTCGACGCCGACACCACCACCGACCTCGACCTGGCCGGCACGGCCGAGGCCGGCGCCGAGGTGCGGGTCTCGCTCGGCGACGGACTGACCGCCACCACGACGGCCGACGACGACGGCACCTGGACGCTGACCGTCACCGACGTCCCGGTCGGTCGGTACACGATCTCGGCGACGCAGACCGTCGGCGGGACCACCTCGCCGGCCGTCCGCCAGGTCGTCACGGTGCAGGCGGGCGCCCCGCTCGCCGTCACCGCTCCGGCGCAGGACGCCACCGTCACGGTCGCCACCGACGACTCCGTCGTCGACGTCACCGTGCGGGGCACCGCGCAGCCCGGCGCCCGCATCGAGGTCGTCCTGGACGACGGCGACGCGGTGTCCACCACCGCGAACCCGCAGGGGGCCTGGTCGGTGGTCCTCACCGACGTCGGCACCGGCGACCACACCGCGACGGTCACCCAGACCGTCGACGGTGCGACCTCGGCACCGGTCGACCGTGACTTCGCGGTCGAGGCCGGCGACGAGCTCGTCATCGTGGCACCGGGTGACGCCCAGCAGGTCCCCGCCGGCACCGGCGGGCAGGCCAACGTGGTCGTCCGCGGCACCGCGGAGCCCGGCGCGACCGTCGCCGTCACGATCGACGAGGGCGACCCCGTCGAGGTCGTCACGGACACGGCCGGCAACTGGGAGCTCCCGACCACGCAGCTCGGCATCGGTGAGCACACCGTCGAGGCCGTGCAGACCGTGAACGGCACCGACGGCCCGGTGGTCACGCGTGACTTCACCGTGGTCCCCGGCAACGCCATCGTCATCGACACCCCGGCGAGCGGCGCACGCTTCGTCGTGGTCGACGCCGACGCCACCGCGACCGTCCGGATCACCGGCACGGCCGAGCCCGGCGCCGCGGTGACCGTCTCGGTCGGCCCCGGCACCCGGTTCACCACCACGGCTGACGACGACGGACGCTGGGCGGTCGACGCCACCGGTCTCGCCCCGACCGGCGTGTACACGGCGTCCGCGAGCCAGGAGGTCGAGGACGTCGTGACGAGCGCCGTCCCGATCACCTTCGAGGTCGTCACGGCCAACGCGCTGACGATCACCGGTCCGGCCACGGACCCGATCACGGTCGCCGGACCGGACGTCGTGCGCGACGTCACGGTCACCGGCACCGGCCAGCCCGGCGCCGCGGTCACGGCGACCCTCGCCGGCTCCGAGGGCCAGGAGACGACGGTCGGTGCCGACGGCACGTGGTCGGTCACGTTCCCCGACCTCGGTGTCGACGAGCACCAGGTCACGGTCACCCAGACCCTGGCCGGCACCGTCTCCGACCCGCGCACCTCCGACCCCGTCGAACGCACGGTCACGATCGAGGCTGCCGACGCCGTCACGATCACCGCACCGGGGACCGACGTGGTCCTCCTCGTGCCGGACGCCGACGCGACGCGCGACGTCGTGGTCACGGGTTCGGCGGAGCCGGGCGCGCCGGTGACGGTGCGACTCGGCGACGACGAGGCGACCACCACCGCGGACGCGGACGGCGACTGGACGGTCACGTTCGGTGGGGTCGGTGTCGGCACCCCGACGCTCACCGCCAGCCAGACGGTCGGCGGGACCACCGCCTCCAGTCCGGACCAGACCGTCACCGTGCGGGCCGGAACCGCGCTCGCCATCGTGACCCCGGAGGACGGTGACGTCCTGACGGTCGCCGACACGTCCGGCACCGCCGACGTCGAGGTGACCGGTCGGGCGCAGCCCGACGCCGAGGTGACGGTCCGGATCTCGACCGGCGAGACCGAGACGGTGACCGCGGACGAGGACGGCCGGTGGGAGACCACCTTCCAGGACGTCCCGGTCGGTGACCACCGCGTCACCGCGACGCAGGTCGTCGGCGGGCAGACCTCGACGCCGGTGACGGCGGGGGTGTCGGTCCGTGCCGGAGCCCCGCTCGTCGTGTCCACCCCGCGGGGTGCCACCACCGTCACGGTGGCGGACGACGACGCCGCCACCGGGGTCGACTTCGCGGGCACCGGTGAGCCGGGCGCGACCGTCACGGTCGACCTCGGCGACGGCGGGACCGCCACGGCGACCGTGGACGAGGACGGCCGCTGGGCGACCACGGTCGAGGACGTGCCGACCGGCTCGTTCACGGCCTCGGTCACGCAGGCCCTGAACGGCACCACGAGTGCCGCGGTCGAACGACCGGTGTCCGTGGTCGCCGCCGCGGACCTCACCATCCGTGAGCCCGGTGACGACCCCATCACGGTGGCCGACGGCGACGCGACGACGACCGTGACGGTCGCCGGTGACGCCCAGCCCGGCGCCACGGTGACGGTCACCGTCGACGACCGCGACCCCGTCGAGGTCACCGCCGGTGACGACGGCTCGTGGAGCGTCGACGTGCCGGACCTCGGTGTCGGCGAGCACACCGTCGAGGTGACGCAGACCGTCGACGGCTCGACTTCGACCACCCCGGTCGAGACGACGTTCGAGATCGACGCGGGTGCGCCCGTCGTCATCACCGAGCCGACGGCCGGCCAGGAGTACACGGTCGCCGACGGGGACGGCACGACGACGGTCGACGTCGCCGGCACCGCCGAGCCGGGCGCGACCATCGTGGTCGACCTGGGCGACGGTCGCACCGAGTCGACCACCGCGGACGACGACGGCGCGTGGAGCGTCTCGGTCCCCGGTGTGCCGGCCGGCACGACGACCGTGAGCGTCACGCAGCGCATCGACGGCACCGAGTCCGCGCCGGTGACGGTGGACGTCCGCGTCCTCGTCGCCGACCCGATCACGATCGCCACCCCGGCGGACGGCACCACGATCCGGGTCGCCCAGCGCGACTCCGTCGCGACCCTCACCGCCGCGGGGGCCGCCGAGCCCGGTGCCGAGGTCCGTGTCACGATCGACGGCGGCGACGCCCGGACCGTGACCGCGACCGACGCCGGCACCTGGAGCGTCGAACTGCCGGACACCACCGTCGGCGAGCACACGATCCGTGCGACCCAGACGGTCGACGGCTCGACGTCCGCGGTGGTGCGCAGCACCTTCACCGTGGCACCCGGTGCCGCGCTGACGGTCACCGCCCCGGCCGACGACACCACGTTCACCGTGCCGAGCACCGACCCCACCGCGACCGTCCCGGTCGGTGGCGAGGGTCAGCCCGGCGCGACGGTCCGCGTCGTCCTCGACGACGCCGACCCGGTCGTGGTCCGTGTCGGCACCGACGGGCGGTGGGAAACCACGCTGACCGACGTGCCGGCGGGGGACCACACGCTCGTCGTCACCCAGGTCGTGAACGGCACGACGTCCGATGCGATCGAGCGGGACGTGACCGTCGTGGCCGCCGCCGCGGACGCGATCGTCGTGACCAGCCCGGCCGACGGCACCGACCACCGGGTGCTCGGCGGTTCGACCGACGTGCGGGTGACCGGCACCTCGGCACCGAACGCCGCCGTCTCGGTCCGCATCGACGACGGCACCGCGGTCACCACGACCGCGGACGACGACGGTACGTGGTCCGTGACGGTGCGGGACGTCGACGAGGGATCCCACACGATCGCCGCCAGCCAGACGGTCGACGGTGTCACCACCGACGCTCCGCAGGTCGGCTTCACCGTGACGGCCGCGACGCCGGTCGTCATCTCGAGCCCGACCGACGGCCAGGCGTTCCCGACCACGGGGTCGACGACGTCGGTCCCGGTGAGCGGCACCGCCGAGCCCGGTGCGACCGTCACGGTCGACGTCGACGGCCGGACCGCCACGACGACCGCCGGCGACGACGGTTCGTGGACGGTCACGATCGGTGGCGTGCCGCTCGGGGACCACACCGTTTCGGTGACGCAGACGGTCGGCGGTCGGACCTCCGACCCGGTGACCGCCGACGTCACGGTCGTCGCTGCGCAGGAGACGGGCATCGTCATCACGAGCCCCGACCCCGGGCAGCTGATCCAGGCGGACGGCTTCGGAGACACCGGCTCGTTCACGGTGACCGGTCAGGCCACCCCCGGCGCCGCGGTGACGGTGACCCTGTCCACCGGGCAGGTCCGCACCACCACCGCCGACGACGAGGGTGCATGGAGCGTCGTGTTCGAGCGCGTCCCCGAGGGGGAGTGGACGATCAGCGCCACGCAGTCGGTGAACGGCACGACCTCGGCAGCGCCGCAGGTGCCGATCGTGGTCGACACCCTGGAGCCGCTCGCGGTCACCTCGCCGACACCGGGTTCGCAGTACATGGCCGACGAGGACGGTGACCACGACCTGATGGTCACGGGCACCGCCGAGCCCGGCGCGACCGTCACCGTGCAGCCGATGGGCCGCGACGCCGTCGCCACGACGGCCGACGAGGACGGCGAGTGGTGGGTCATGGTGGCGCTGCCGGTCGGCGGTCACATGCTGCGCGTCACCCAGTCGGTCGGCGGGTTCACCTCGCAGGCGCAGATGCTCCGCGTCATGGTGATGGACGACGCCGTCGACCCGGAGGAGCCGGGCACGCCCGGCACCCCGGGGACGCCCGGAACGCCTGGGACGCCCGGGGCCCCCGGAACGCCTGGGACGCCCGGGACCCCCGGAACGCCGGGTGCACCCGGGACGCCGGGGACCGGCGGCGGCTCCGGCACCGGGACCGGGACCGGCACCGGCATCGGCGGTGGCTCCGGGAACGGCTCCGGCGCCGGGATCGGTGGCTCCGGCAACGGCACCGGTGCCCTCGCCTGGACCGGCGCCGACGTCGTCCCGATCGCCGGCACCGCGGCGGGCCTGGTGGCCCTCGGGTTCCTGCTGCTGGGGCTCTCCCGCCTCGCCGGCAGGCTCCGTCGCCGCACCCGCGGCTGAGTCCGCACCAGCGTCACACACCGCGCCTCCCGCCCGTCGACCAGACGGACGGGAGGCGCGGTGCCGTCCGGGCGCTCGGCCCACCGCCGACGGGTGGTCCGGCCCGGCAGGACGACCTGTGGACGGGCACGCGGGTTGTCGGTCGTGACGGCTACCCTTGTCGCGTGGTCACCGCCCTGTATCGCCGTTACCGGCCCGAGAACTTCGCCGAGCTGATCGGGCAGTCGCAGGTCACCGACCCGCTCCGCACGGCGCTCCGCACGAACCGCGTCAACCACGCCTACCTGTTCAGCGGGCCCCGTGGCTGCGGCAAGACGACGTCGGCCCGCATCCTGGCGCGCTGCCTGAACTGCGCCGAGGGCCCGACCGACACCCCGTGCGGCGTCTGCCCGAGCTGCGTGGAACTCGCCCGCGACGGCAGCGGTTCGCTCGACGTCATCGAGATCGACGCCGCGAGCCACAACGGTGTCGACGACGCGCGTGACCTGCGCGACCGTGCCGTGTTCGCGCCGGCTCGCGACCGCTACAAGATCTTCATCCTCGACGAAGCGCACATGGTGACGCCGCAGGGCTTCAACGCACTGCTCAAGCTGGTCGAGGAACCGCCGGAGCACGTCAAGTTCATCTTCGCGACGACCGAGCCCGAGAAGGTCATCGGCACCATCCGGTCGCGCACCCACCACTACCCGTTCCGGCTCGTCCCGCCCGCGGTGATGCTCGAGTACATCGAGCAGCTCTGCACGCAGGAGTCCGTGTCGGTGGCCCCCGGCGTCCTGCCCCTGGTGGTGCGTGCCGGCGGTGGATCCGTCCGTGACACCCTGTCGCTGCTCGACCAGCTGATGGCCGGCAGCGAAGACGGTGCGATCGCCTACGAGCGTGCCGTGGCCCTGCTCGGCTACACCGACGCAGCCCTGCTCGACGACGTCGTCGACGCCCTGGCCGTCGCCGACCCGGCGTCCGCGTTCGCCGCGATCGACCGCGTCGTGCAGACCGGACAGGACCCCCGCCGCTTCGTCGAGGACCTGCTCGAGCGCCTGCGCGACCTGATCGTCGTCGCGGCGACGAACGAGAGCGCCGCCGCCGTCCTGCGCGGGGTCTCACCGGAAGAACTCGACACCATGAGCCGCCAGGCCGGGGTCTTCGGCGCGACCGGGCTCTCCCGTTCCGCCGACATCGCGAACCGTGCCCTCACCGAGATGACCGGCGCGACCTCGCCCCGGTTGCACCTCGAGCTCATGACGGCCCGCATGCTCGTGCCCGAGGCCGACGACACCCAGCGCGGAGCCCTCGCCCGGGTGGAGCGGCTGGAACGTCGTGTCGGGGTGGGTGACGTCGGTGGACACGACGCCGGTGGACACCAGGCCGACGCCGGCGAGCAGTCCGCTCCCGCCTTCGCCGCTGCACCGCGTCGTGAGCAGCCGGCAGCCGCGGCTCCCGCAGCGCCTGCTCCCTCCCTCGCCCCGACGCCCGCTCCGGCAGCGGCTCGTGCGACGCCTGAGCGTCCCGTCGAGCAGCCCGCCGCGCCGCAGGCCGACTCCGGAGCCGTGGCCCGTGACGCCGCAGCGTCGTGGGCAGCGGTCGCTCCGAGCACTCCTGGAGCGCCCGGACAGACCTCGGCCGAGCCCGCGAAGTCCGAGCCCTCGAAGCCGGAGCCCTCGAAGCCCGCGGCCGAGCCGGTCAGCCCGTCGTCCACCGGTCAGGGCACGACGATCGGTGACGAGCCCGCCGTCCGGACCGTCGGTGCCGTCGGCTTCCAGCAGATGCGCGACTCCTGGCCTCAGATCGTCGAGCACGTGCAGCACGCCAAGCGTTCGGCGTGGTCCGTGGTCGTCACGGCGCAGGTCACCGCGCTCCGCGACGACGTGCTGACGCTGACGTTCCCGAGCCAGCAGGACGTCGCCTCGTTCAAGGAGATGTCCGACCCCTCGGCGAGCGTCAGCGAACTGCTCCGTGCCGCCATCGTGGACGTCCTCGGGCTCCGGGTGAAGTTCGTCGCCCGCGGGCCCGGACAGCAGCAGCGTCCCCAGCAGCAGCAGCAGCAGCAGTCGGCTCCGGCACAGCAGGCCGCACCGGCCCAGCGTCCGGCGCCCGCTGCCCAGGCGCCCGCCGCCGCGGCCCCGGCGCCGGCCCCGGCGCCCGAGCCCGCAGCACCGGAGTCCCCGGCGCCGGCTTCCGCTGGTGAGCCCACGCCGACGGCTGCCCCTGCCGCCGAGCCGAAGGCCGCGTCGGCAGCACCCGGGTCGACGGCACCTCCTGTGCCGACGGCAGCGCCCGCGCCGAAGTCCTCGCCGGAGCCGAAGGCAGCGCCGACCGCGTCCGCCCCGCAGCGCGACCAGGCACCGGCCGAACCGGCCCCCGCTCCATCCGGTGCGCCGGTGACGGACTGGGCGGTCGCGACCATCCCCGCCAGCGACCCCACCACCGACGCCGTCCCGGAGTCCGTCGAGCCCAGCTGGGCAGCACCCTTCGGCACCGTGCCGGCGTCCGCGCCGGTCGCCCCCGCCGAGACGAGCACGCCCCAGCCGGCCGAGTCGGCACCGTCGGCCGCACCCGCGCGGTCTGACGCTGCCACGGCGGGGCAGCCCGACCAGCCGACCACCCCGGGTCCGCAGGCGGCGTCCGGAGCGGGAGCCGTGCCTCCCGGCGGTCCCGTCGTGCCGGGCGTCCCGGTCGACGACTACCCGCTCGACGACGAACCGTACGACGACGGCGCCCCGTTCCCTGACCCGGGGATCGGACGCGGCGCAACGCCCGCAGCCGCAGCGTCCGCAGCCGCGGCGCCGGCAGCCCCGACGCAGCAGCCCGCACCGCAGCGTGCGGCCCAGCCCGCCGCCGCTCCCGCGCGTACCGCACCGCCCGCACGCCGCGCCCCGGTCGCCGGCCGGTACGGCGAGGCGGTCGTGCGTGAGATCCTCAACGCCCAGTTCATCGAGGAGACCGCTCTCCACCAGGACGGTGCCTGATGTACGACGGGATCGTCCAGGACCTCATCGACGAGTTCGGTCGCCTGCCCGGCATCGGCCCGAAGTCGGCGCAGCGCATCGCCTTCCACATCCTGCAGACCGAGTCGTTCGACCCGAGTCGTCTGTCCGAGCTGCTGGCCGACGTCAAGGAGCGGGTCCGCTTCTGCGAGATCTGCGGCAACGTCACCGAGAACGTCCAGTGCAGCATCTGCCGCGACCCGCGCCGCTCGCCAGCCACGATCTGCGTGGTGGAAGAAGCGAAGGACGTCGCGGCGATCGAGCGCACACGAGAGTTCCGCGGGCTGTACCACGTGCTCGGCGGGGCGATCAGCCCGATCGACGGCATCGGACCGGACGACCTGCGCATCCAGCAGCTCATGACGCGTCTGGCCGACGGCACCGTGGCCGAGGTCATCATCGCGACCGACCCCAACCTCGAGGGCGAGGCGACGGCGACGTACCTCAGCCGGCTGCTCGTCCCGATGGGCATCCGCACCACCCGGCTCGCGTCGGGGCTGCCGGTCGGCGGCGACCTGGAGTACGCCGACGAGGTCACGCTCGGTCGTGCCTTCGAGGGGCGCCGCGTCGTCGGCGGCTGACCACCACGCAGGATCCTTGCGTCAGGGCCCGCTCGCACGCAACATCCCCGAAACACCGACTACCATTGTGAGACCGCGTGACCTCGCGGTGTCGCCGTCTCCGGGAGTACCAGCCAGTGGCCTTGATCGTGCAGAAGTTCGGTGGTTCATCCGTCGCGGACGCCGAGAGCATCAAGCGCGTGGCGAAGCGGATCGTCGAGACGAAGAAGGCCGGCAACGACGTCGTCGTGGCGGTGTCGGCGATGGGCGACACCACCGACGAACTCGTCGACCTGGCGCACTCCGTCACACCGATCCCCGCCGGCCGTGAGCTCGACATGCTCCTGACCGCGGGGGAGCGCATCTCGATGGCGCTGCTCGCGATGGCGATCAAGAGCCTCGGGGTCGAAGCGTCGTCCTACACCGGCAGCCAGGCCGGCATGCTCACCGACGCCCAGCACGGCAAGGCCCGCATCGTCGACGTCACCCCGAAGCGCGTGCGCGAGGCGCTCGACTCCGGCCACGTCGCGATCGTCGCCGGGTTCCAGGGCTTCAACCGCACGACGGGCGAGATCACGACGCTCGGTCGCGGCGGCTCCGACACCACCGCCGTCGCCCTCGCCGCAGCACTCGACGCCGACGTCTGTGAGATCTACACCGACGTCGACGGCATCTTCACCGCCGACCCCCGCGTCGTGCCGAAGGCCCGCAAGGTCGACCGCGTCACCAGCGAGGAGATGCTCGAGCTCGCAGCCTCGGGTGCCAAGGTCCTGTACATCCGCGCCGTCGAGTACGCCCGGCGGCACGGCGTCACCCTGCACGTCCGGTCCTCGTTCAACAACAACGAGGGCACCATCGTCTACAACCCTGCCGAGGGGGAAACCGTGGAAGAACCGATCATCACCGGGATCGCCGGAGACCTCTCCGAGGGCAAGATCACCGTCGTGGGGGTCCCGGACCAGCCGGGCAAGGCCGCCGAGATCTTCACGAACGTCGCGCGCGCCGGGGCGAACATCGACATGATCGTCCAGAACGTGTCGGCGGCGTCGACCGGGCGGACGGACATCTCGTTCACGCTGCCGAAGGACCAGGGCCAGACCGTGCTGACGGCGCTCGAGGTCGCGAAGGCAGACATCGGCTACGAGAGCATCCAGTACGACGACCAGATCGGCAAGCTCGCCCTGGTCGGCGCCGGGATGCGCACGAACGCCGGTGTCTCGGCCCAGCTCTTCCGCGCCCTGCACGACGCGTCGATCAACATCGAGATGATCTCCACGTCCGAGATCCGCATCTCGGTCGTCACCCGCGCCGACACCCTGAACGAGGCGATGCGCGTCGTGCACAGCGCATTCGGCCTCGACGCCGACGCCGAGGCCGTCGTCTACGCCGGCACCGGCCGCTGACGCCCGCCTGATCCGCTGAACCACCAGGAGCACCGCATGAGCACCCTCACCGTCGCCGTCGTCGGCGCCACCGGCCAGGTCGGCGCCGTGATGCGTCGCCTGCTCGAAGAGCGCGCGTTCCCGGCCGACCGGGTCCGCTTCTTCGCGAGCGCCCGTTCCGCCGGCACGACGCTGCCGTTCCGCGGCGAGCAGATCGTGGTCGAGGACTCCGAGCTCGCCGACCCGTCCGGCATCGACATCGCGCTGTTCTCCGCCGGGGCCACCGCCTCGCGGGCCCTCGCGCCGAAGTTCGCCGCCGCCGGGGCACTCGTCGTCGACAACTCGAGCGCCTGGCGCATGGACCCCGACGTCCCGCTCGTCGTGAGCGAGGTGAACCCGCACGCCATCGACCAGGCGCCGAAGGGGATCATCGCGAACCCGAACTGCACGACCATGGCGATCATGCCGGTGCTCAAGGTGCTCGACACCGAGTCCGGGCTCCGCCGCCTGGTCGCGACGACCTACCAGGCGGTCTCGGGTTCCGGGCTCGCCGGGGTCGAGGAACTCCTGGGCCAGGCGAAGGCCGCGCTCGAGCAGGACACCGCTGCGCTGACGCACGACGGATCCGCCGTGACGTTCCCCGAGCCCGTCAAGTACGTCCGCCCGATCGCCTTCGACGTCGTGCCGCTCGCCGGCAGCATCGTCGAGGACGGCCTGGGCGAGACCGACGAGGAGAAGAAGCTCCGGAACGAGAGCCGGAAGATCCTCGAGCTGCCCGACCTGCTCGTCGCCGGCACCTGCGTGCGCGTCCCCGTGTTCACCGGGCACTCCATCTCGGTGCACGCCGAGTTCGAGCGTCCGCTGTCGCCCGAGCGTGCGACCGAGATCCTGTCGAGCGCACCCGGAGTCGAGCTCTCCGACGTCCCGACCCCGCTGCAGGCCGCCGGCCAGGACCCGGCGTTCGTCGGCCGCATCCGCGCCGACCAGTCCGCGCCCGAGGGCCGCGGCCTCGTGCTGTTCGTCAGCAACGACAACCTGCGGAAGGGTGCCGCGCTCAACGCGGTGCAGATCGCCGAGACGATCGTCGCGCGCCGCTCCGTCGACGCGTAGCGCGCCCCGGGCGCGACCAGCAGACGGACAGGAGGCCCGTGGCGACACCGCCACGGGCCTCCTGTCCGTCTGTCGGGTGCCGCCGGTAGGATCGACGGGTGGCAGAGCAGCAGGTGGACCCCATCGACGTCGTCCTGATCGGCGGAGGCATCATGAGTGCCACGCTCGGGGCCATCATCCACAAGCTCGAGCCGAGCTGGAAGATCCGCGTGTACGAGCGGCTCGGCACGGTGGCGCAGGAGTCCTCGAACCCGTGGAACAACGCGGGCACCGGCCACTCGGCACTGTGCGAGCTGAACTACACGCCGGAACTGCCGGACGGCCGCGTCGACATCGCGAAGGCCGTCACGGTCAACGAGCAGTTCCAGGTCTCGCGGCAGTTCTGGGCGCACCTGGTCGAGACCGGCGTGCTGCCGGAGCCCACGAACTTCATCAACCCCACGCCGCACATCTCCTTCGTGTGGGGCGAGGCCAACGTCGCCTACATGCGTGCCCGGTACGAGGCCATGCGGAACCACCCGCTCTTCGCGGGCATCGAGTTCTCGGACGACCCGGCGCAGATCCGGAAGTGGGCGCCGGCACTCATCCCCGGCCGCAAGAAGGACCAGCCGATCGCGGCGACCTACTCGGCAGCCGGCTCGGACGTCGACTTCGGGTCGCTCACCCGCCAGCTCTTCGACCAGCTCGAGATCGACGGTGTCGAGTTCGAACCCTCGCACCAGGTCACCAACCTGACCCGCTCGAAGGTGTCCGAGGGCTGGGTGCTCAACGTGCGCAACGAGATCGGCCGGTCGACGCAGCGCATCGCCGCGAAGTTCGTCTTCGTCGGCGCCGGCGGCGGAGCCCTGCACCTGCTGCAGAAGTCCGGCATCCCGGAGATCCGCGGCTACGGCGGCTTCCCGGTGTCGGGCGAGTTCCTGCGCACCGACGACCCCGAGGTGGTGCAGAAGCACTCCGCCAAGGTCTACGGCAAGGCCAGTGTCGGTGCCCCGCCGATGTCGGTGCCGCACCTCGACACCCGCATCGTCGACGGTGGGTCGTCGCTGATGTTCGGGCCGTACGCCGGTTTCAGCCCGAAGTTCCTGAAGCAGGGCTCGGTCCTCGACCTGTTCCGTTCGATCCGACCGCACAACCTCCGCCCGATGCTGAGCGTCGCGTTCTCGAACTTCGACCTGGTCCGCTACCTGGTCGGCCAGCTCCTCGCGTCGAAGCACACCAAGTTCGAGGCGCTCCGCGACTTCATGCCGAGCGCCGAGCCCGAGAACTGGCACCGCATCACCGCGGGGCAGCGTGTCCAGGTGATCAAGCCCGACAAGGACAAGGGCGGTGTGCTGCAGTTCGGCACCGAGGTCATCACCGCCGCCGACGGCTCGATCGCCGGCCTGCTCGGGGCGTCGCCGGGTGCCTCGACCGCCGTGCCGATCATGCTGACGATGCTGCGCCGGTGCTTCCCGGACCGGTGGGACGGCTGGCAGGACGACGTCCGCGCGATGGTGCCGACCTACGGGCAGGACCTCGGGGACGACCCGGCTCTGGCCGACGCCACGCTCGAGCGCACCGCGAAGGTGCTCGGCCTGCACCACTGAGGCCTGTCGTGGTCCGCGCCGGTTTGCGGTCTGTTCGAACGTGTGTTCGAATGACGATATGCGGTGGAGTGGACAGGCGATCGACGCCGAGCAGAGCGACGCGCTGCCCGGGATGGAATCGAACAGCGGGTTCGTCCGGAGCGTGACGACGCCGGAGTTCGCCGGGGTGACCTTCCACGAGGTCCTGGCGAAGAGCGCCCTGAACCGGGTGCCGAGCGCGGACGGCTCGGGCACGTACGGCTGGACGATCAACCCGTACCGCGGGTGCAGCCACGCCTGCGTGTACTGCTTCGCCCGCCCGACCCACACGTACCTGGAGTTCGACGGCGGCGCCGACTTCGACCAGCAGATCGTGGTGAAGACGAACGTCGCCGACGTGCTGCGTCGTGAGCTCGGCAAGCCCTCGTGGGACCGCCACCCGGTAGCGCTCGGCACGAACACCGACCCGTACCAGCGGGCCGAGGGGCGGTACCGGCTGATGCCCGGTGTGATCGAGGCGCTGGCGGAGTCGCGCACCCCGTTCAGCATCCTGACGAAGGGCACCCTGCTGCGTCGCGACCTGCCGCTGCTGGCCGAGGCGGCGAAGGTGGTGCCGGTCGACCTCGCCATGTCGATCGCCGTGTACGACGACTCGCTGCAGCAGTCGGTCGAGTCCGGCACCCCGACGACGTCGGCCCGGCTGGCGACCGTGCGGGCCATCCGCGACGCGGGGCTCGACTGCGCCGTGTTCCTGATGCCGGTGCTGCCGTACATCACCGACACCCGGGCGCACCTCGACGACGCCATCGGTCGGGCGACCGCGGCCGGTGCGACGAGCATCATGTACTCGGCGCTGCACCTGCGGCCGGGCGTCAAGCCGTGGTGGTTCGAGTGGCTCGGCCGCGAGCGACCCGACCTGGTGCAGCGGTACCGCGCGATGTACCTCGACAACACGTACGCGCCGAAGGACTACCGACGGTGGCTGTCGGAGCGCATCCGCCCGATCCTGGCGGCGCACGGGGTCGGACTGGGGCGCGTGGACCCGGCGACGGGGTCGATGGGCTTCTCGGAACCGCGAACGCTGCAGCGGGGGATGCCGCAGGGGCTGGGTCCGGGCCTGCCACAGGCGCTGCCGCAGGAGCAGTCGGTGCCGACGGTGTCACCGCTGAAGCGCGCCGACCCCGGGTTCGACCAGCGGCTGCTCCGGCCGACGGCCGCACAGACGCTGTTCTGAGGAGCGTCCGTCCGGGTCGTGTCCGGTCCACGTTCGGGGGACAGCAAGACCCCGGTCCGGGCCGCTATCATCGTGCGGGTCGCCGCACGGCCCCGGATTCGGGGTACACGGCCGCTGCTCCGGTGGTTGGATCGTGGACGGCGCCCTCGCCACCCGGAAGGATCCACCTCGTGCTCGGCATCCCCACGCACCTCGCACCGCGAGTGAACGCGTGGTCGACCGTGCGCGCATTCCACGCCGGCGCCATCGGGTCGCTGGTGGCCGCGGCCATCACCCTCGTGCTCTACGGCCTGTCCGAGCCCGGGGTGCAGGTCGTCGGCACCGCGCTGGCGGTCGTCCCGATGCTCGCCATGATCGGCGTGCACGTGCAGTTCGGCAACCGCGTCTCGGCGATCGCCTTCCTGGCCGTCGGCGGTGTCTGTGCCTGGTGGTTCGCCGTCGGGGTCCAGCAGCAGGTGCCGACCGGTTGGGTGACCTCGTACCTGATGTCCCTCGTCGTGATCCCGCTCATCCTGGTCGGGGGAGCCGGTGCCGTGCCGAGCCGCGTCGTGCTGTGGTCCTTCGTCGGCTTCCTGACCGGACGACTCGCGACCTGGATCGCCATCGTGCAGGCCGACCAGTCGCCCCGTCCACTCATCCTCGCCTGGGTCACGCTGGGTTTCGTGGTCGCGCTCGTGCTCTTCACGACCCGCAGCACGGCGCGGAGCGAACGGGTGCAGCCCGAGCTCCTGCGTTCTGCTCGTGAAGAACACGTGTCCGCGTACCGCGCGGGGGTCGAGGCCGAGGCGTCCGCGATCCTGCACGACACCGTGCTCAACCACCTGGGCGCCATCGCCCTCGCGCCCGACGGCCCGATGGACCCGCACCTCGCCGAGACGGTCGACGCCGACGTCGCGGTGCTCACCGGGAAGGGGTGGCTCGCGCCGGCTGCCCGCCCGCGTCCCGGGGCCGCGGCCGAGGCGTTCGGCGCCATGGTCGACGAGCACCGGACGCTCGGGCTGGACGTGACCGTCTCCGGGGACACCTCCGCGCTCGAGCGCCTGGACCAGCGTGCGCTGTCGGCGGTCGTCCGGGCCGTCGGCCAGTGCCTGGCCAACGTGCGGAAGCACGCGGGCACCGATGCCGCCGAGGTCAGCGTGTTCGACGACACCGCGTCCTGCACCGTCATGGTCGTCGACGACGGTCGTGGGTTCAACGAGGACGCCACCGGAGCCGACCGGATGGGCCTCCGCGGTTCGGTGCGTGAGCGCATCGGACGTGTCGGTGGTGACGTGCAGATCTGGTCGTCGCCCGGTTCCGGCACGAGCGTGATGATGACCGTGCCGTACGGACCGGTCACCGGCGCGGTCACCGTGCCGGCGGTCAGCGGCGACCGGGGGATCGAGCGATGACGGCGGCTCGGCAGCGCGGGTCCCGCCGCACCGCCCAGCAGTACGACCCGCTCGGCGCGATGGGGTCGCGGCCACTGGCCGTCGTGCTCGGGGCCGGCAGCGTCGTCTGGGCCCTGCTCGTGTCGATCTTCGACCGCGACGTCGTGGGCAGCCCCACGCTCAGCGCCCTCACCGTGCTGCTCGTCGCGGCCTCGGCGGTGGTGGTGCTCGCTGCCTCGAGCCCGTTCCGTGCGCCGTTCCCGCGGTCGGCGTTCGTCGCGCACGTCGGGTTGCTCGGCCTGGCCTCGGTGACGAGCGTCGCGGCGCAGTGGGGGCCGGACCGCAGCGCCCTGAACGACTTCATGTCCCTGATCACGGCGACCGGCATCGTCATGGTCGCGCCGTACCGTCCGTGGACCGACCTGACGATCGGCGGGCTCGTGCTGGCCGCGGTGAACGCCGTGACCTGGGGTGCCGGCGCTGCGGAGTTCCCGCACGAGGTGCCGGTCGCCGTCGCGGCGTTCCTGGCCGCGGCACCGACGCTCGTGCTGACCGCCGCGTCCGCGGTGTTCGCCCGGACCTTCGCGGGGCTCGCCGAACGGGTGCAGATCCGTGCCGGGTCGTACTCCGTCGCACGCGCCGAGCGGGACGGTATCGCGGCGAGCGTGCAGCAGGACCGCTCGACGATCCTGTCCCGCGACGTCGCCCCGTTCTTCGCCGAGCTCCGCACACGCGACGTCATCACCGACGCCGACCGTGCCCGGGCCCGTGCCATCGCCGACGGCATCCGCGCGTCCATGGTCGCCGACGCCGACCGCACCTGGTTCGAGCACGCCGTCCGGGTCGACGGCGGCCAGGCGCCGGTGGTCGACGACCCCGACGGCCTGATCGCGACGCTCGACACCGACCAGCGGGCGGTCGTCCGCACCTTCGTCCGTGCGGCCCTCCGTGCCTCGACCGTCGACCCGGCCGGCTTCCGCGCGACGGTGCGCCGAGCAGACACCGTGGCGGGCCCGGCAGATCAGGCGGCCCAGACCGGCCCGGCGGACCACGCCGCGCCGGCCCGGGCAGCCCCGGCGGCCCGGCCCGCGCAGGCACCCGCACCCGCTCGTGTGTCCGTCGACGTGGAGCTCGCCGTCGCGGACTCCGACATCGGCATCCACCGCACCTTCGACCCCTACTTCGCCGTCCTCCGCGTGACGTTCCCCGACCTCGACGTCGCGGTCCGCCCTTCCGCCCTCGCACTAAGGTTCTCCTATGACCAGCACTGACCCGAACAGGCTCTCGGAGGGGTCGCCGTCCCTCCCGAACCCGGGAGCACGACGTGTGCGGCTGGCCATCCTCGACGACCACGAGGTGCTGCTGGACAGCCTGTCGAGCTGGATCGCGGTGAACGCGTTCGACTTCGACCTGGCCCTGACCGCGCACACCTGGCTCGAGATGGTCCACAGTGACAGCTTCCCGACCGACCTGGTGTTCCTGGACTTCCAGCTCAAGGAACCGGTCTCGATCGAGGCCCGTGTCCGCACGTGCCGTGCGGCCGGAGCGAAGGTCATCGTGCTCTCGAGCGTCGACAGCCGTGAGTCCCGCGACCGCGCCCTGGCCGCCGGCGCCGCGGCGTTCCTGTCGAAGTCGCTCCCGATGCGTGAGGTCATGGACGTCGCCCGCGAGATCATGGGCGTCGCCCGCGAGACCCCGCAGCCCCGGGAGTGGCGTCCGCTGCCGACGGGTGCGGCCGCGCACCAGCGCCCGAAGCTCAGCGCCGGTGAGGAAGAGGCGCTGCGGCTCTACGTGTCCGGCTACTCGACGAACGAGGTCGCCGCGCAGATGAACGTGCAGTACGAGACCGCCAAGACCTACCTGCGTCGCGTGCGCGAGAAGTACAGCAAGGTGGGCCGCCCCGCCTCGAAGAAGTCCGACCTCATCCGTCGGGCCGCCGAGGACGGGTTCCTCGCGTAGTGGCGAAGCTCTACTTCCGCTACGGCGCGATGAACAGCGGCAAGAGCACGGGCTTGCTGCAGGCCGCCTACAACTACGAGGAGCGCGGGCACCGGGTGCTGCTCGCCAAGCCCGCGGTGGACACCAAGGGCGACCGTGAGATCGTCTCCCGCCTGGGTGTCACCCGGACCGTCGACATCGTGTTCTCGCCGGATGCCGACGTGCGCCAGGCGGTCACCGCCGCCGGGGCCGTCGACCCCGAGTCGGACCGCCTGGACGGCATGGTGCGGCCCGTCAGCTGCGTGCTCGTCGACGAGGCGCAGTTCCTCACCCCGCGGCAGGTCGACGACCTGCTGCGCATCGCGGTGCTCGACGAGATCCCGGTCATCACCTACGGCATCCGCACGGACTTCCGCACCGAGGCGTTCCCCGGCAGCGCCCGCCTGCTCGAGGTCGCGCACTCCCTCGAAGAGCTGAAGACCATCTGCCGCTGCGGCCGCAAGGCGGTCTTCAACGCCCGGACGGTCGACGGCCGGTTCGTCTTCGACGGCTCCCAGGTCGCGATCGACGGTGTCGACGTCGCCTACGAGTCGCTCTGCGCCAACTGCTACCTGACGGAGTCCGGCGGCCGCCTCGACGGCGCCTGACGGTCTGCCGGGCGGAGACGACACTCGCTCGGTTCGTCGAGCGGTCACGACACCCCACTCGGTTTCGCCGTGCGGTCACATCGCGTCGGCGGTGCGCCTGTCGGGCGACCGGACGTGACCGGTCCGCGAGGTACGCGCGGCACGTCGTGACCGCTCGGCGTCCGAGACGGAACCGACAGTCGGCCTGGAGGCGCGGTGCGGCCCCGCCACGGGCCTCCCGGCCGTCGCGCCGCACGTCCAGGGCGGGCCGCGTGCGTCAGCCGAGTGGTCGCGAATCGTCGCTGCCGCGACTTCCGGGCGACGCCCGGTGACCGGGCGTCGGCTGGACGACGGCATGTCGTGACCGGTCGACGTCCCGGTCCCGGGTGGAATGCGGGTGCGCCGGCGTGCGTTGGTGACCACATGACCGACGACACCCTGCACCTGTCCGTCCTCGACCTGGCCACCCGCGAGTACGGCCAGTCCAACACCGAGGCCCTGCAGGGGTCCATCGACATGGCCGTGCACGCCGAGCAGCTCGGGTACGAGCGGTTCTGGGTCGCCGAACACCACGGGATGCCGGGCATCACCTCCTCGGCCCCGGCGGTGCTGCTGAGCGCCGTGGGTGCCGCCACCTCGACCATCCGCATCGGTTCCGGTGGCGTGATGCTGCCGAACCACGCACCCCTCGTCGTCGCCGAGCAGTTCGGCACCCTCCGTGCCCTGTACGGCGACCGGGTCGACCTCGGCCTCGGGCGTGCTCCCGGCACCGACGGCGCGACGGCGATGGCCCTCCGCCGCACGGACCGACTCGATGTCGACGACTTCCCGGACCGCCTGGCCGACCTGATCGGGTTCTTCACCGGCATGGGCGCGGAGAACCCGCTCGCCAGCATCCGCGCCGTGCCGGGCTACGGCGACGTGCCGGAGTTCTGGCTGCTCGGGTCCTCCGGCTACAGCGCCCAGGTCGCCGGTGCGCTCGGTATCTCCTTCGCCTTCGCCCACCACTTCGCGTCCGACAACACCGAGGCGGCACTCGCCCTGTACCGCGACTCGTTCCGTCCGTCACGCTTCCGGCAGACGCCGAACGCGCTGATCGGTGTGCAGGTCGTCACCGACGAGGACCCCGCCGTCATCGACGAGCAGAGCGCCCCGGGCATGATCTCGTTCATCCGGATGCGCTCCGGCCGGAAGCCCGAGCCGGTGTCGATGGACGAGGCGCGTGCGTACGAGTTCAACGACCTCGAGCGTCGGTTCATCGCGGCCCGCACCGAGCGTCAGGCCTACGGCAACGCCGAGCAGGCCGCGGAGAAGATCAACGCGCTCGTGGCGTCGACCGGGGCGAACGGCGTGATCGTGTCGCCCGGTGCTGCGCAGGCGCGGTACCGGCACCAGGCGCTCGACGTCGTGGCGGGGCTGCACGCCGCCGGCAAGCTCGTGCCCGCGGGTGCTGCAGTCTCCGTCTAGTTCGCTTCGTGAGCAGGAATGGTCGGGTCGCCGTCGTGCACCCGACCATTGCTGCTCACGAAGTTCCGTGGTGCCTCAGGTGAGCAGGCCCAGGCGCGTGGCGGCGGCCACCGCCCCGACGCGGGAACCGACGTCCAGCTTGCGGAAGACGTTGTAGACGTGCCGCTTGACGGTGCCGATCGCGAGCTGCAGATCGGTGGCGATCTCGGCGTTGGTGCGCGCGGCGGCGATGAGTCGCAGGACCTCGAGCTCGCGGTCGCTCAACGGTGAGCCGGCTCGGGCCTCGGTCACCAGGTCGACGGGGAACGTGACGGGTGCCGCATCGGCGTGGGCTGCGTGGGCGATCCGGTCGACGAGTTCACGGCTCGGGGTGTCCTTCGTGACGAAGTCGACCGCGCCGGCATCGAGCAGGGTCCGGCGGAGGACGGCGTCCCGGTGCATCGTGAGCACCACCACCCGGATGTCCGGGCGGGTGCGGCGGACCGTGGCGATCGTCGTCCGAGCCGGCGGGCCGTCCAGCTCGACGTCGAGCAGCAGGACGTCGATGGCGGCGGCCTCGGGGGAGTCGAGCACCTCGGCCGGCCGTTCGCCGTGTGCGACCACGCGGATCGTGGGGACCGCGGCCAGGATGGTCGCGAGTCCTTCGCGGAAGAGCCGGTGGTCGTCGACGATCGCGACGTGGGTGACGGTCACAGGGTGCCCCTCGGGATGGTCAGGCGGACGGTGGTGCCGTGGTCTCGGCTGCCGCGGACGCTCTCGACGTCGAGCCGGGCGCCGATCACCGCGGCACGCTCGCGCATGGTCTGCTGCCCGAGGCGGCCGTCGGCGTCGCCCTCCACCTCGAAGCCCGGACCGTCATCGGCGACCGTCACCACCAGTGCTGCGGGTGACCAGAGGAAGCGCACCGAAGCCGTCGCTCCAGGCGCGTGCTTGCTGCGGTTCGTGAGCGCCTCGAGCAGGATCGTCAGCGCTTCCTCGGCCTGCCAGTTCGGCAGGGGACCGGCCACACCCGTCGACTCGATGGACAGGAGGTCGTCGTCGGGGAACAGATCGCGCACGTGCCGTCGGAGCGCGTCGTCGAGCAGGGCATCCCCGACCCGGGCGTGCAGGCTCACTGCGAGGTCCTGGACGTCGCCGAGTGCGCTCCGGAGCAACCGCGCTGCGTCGTCGAGCTGATCGGCTCGTTCTTCCGCCGGTGGATCCGTCAGCAGGACGAGGTCGAGGCGCTGCAGCCCGGCGAGGATGCCGTGGGCGACGCGGTCGTGCAGGTCCCGCGCGATCTGCGTCCGGGAGTCCAGGTGCGCCGTGGTGAGGCGTTGGCGCAGCGCTTCCGTGTACGCGACCGCCCCGGCCGGGAACCGGCTCCAGATGCCGGCGTGCAGGGCCCTGGTGGCGCGCAGGACCTCGGCGGTGGACGCCGCGCCGACCTCGTCGACGAAGACCGGCAGGTAGGCATCGAACAGCATCTCCGCCGCGAGCATGGCGCCGGCCGGGTGCTGGGCGTGCTCGGCGTGCAGACTGCCGGTCGCCAGGTGCTCGGGGTCGAGGAACGCGTGGCTCACGACGCTGCCGTCGGTCCCCGCGGCGTAGCGCTCGTGGGCCTCGGCGATCATCGACGAGACGTTATCGGTCAGGCTCTGCGCCAGGGCCGGGTCGTCCGCGATGTCGGGGAACTCGGCGGCGATCGTGACGAGCACGGCGGCGAGGGGATGGTCGTTCTGCATGGCGTTTGCGAGCGTAGCGGGAGGGGCTGCTCGCGATGGGGCGGGGACCGGCTGACTGGGTCGTGCGACCCATCGGGCGGCCGAGACGCATCCGGGGAAAGCAGAAGGCCCTGGTTCCGGAGAACCAGGGCCTTCTTCGTACTGTCTCAACACAGTGTCGGGGTGACAGGATTTGAACCTGCGACCTCCTCGTCCCGAACGAGGCGCGCTACCAAGCTGCGCCACACCCCGCGGTGTGATCACTCCGTACCGGAGCAACCAGACAATACTATCCGATGATCGGGGATGCTCACGACCATCAGGTGAACTCCCGGGCGCGTCGGCTCAGGAAGCCCGCGCGGTCAGGGTGACCACGACGGCCTCGGGCCGGCAGGCGAACCGGACGGGCGCGTAGATCGAGGTGCCGAGACCGGCCGAGACCTCGAGCCACGACCAGTGGTTGCGGTGCTCCCACTTGTGCAACCCGCTGGCGTACCGGCGGGGGAGGTCGCTGTTCGTGACGAGCGCGCCGACCCCGGGGACCGCCACCTGACCGCCGTGGGTGTGCCCGGCGAAGATGATGTCGGCACCCTGGGTCACGAAGGCATCGAGCACGCGACGGTAGGGCGCGTGCGTGACACCGATCGCCACCGGTGCGGGGCCGTCCTCGTCCTCGGACCACGGCACGTCGCTGCGCATCTCGTCGACGTTGGTGGGGAGGAGGTCGAGGCGGTCCCAGTCGCGGTGCGCGTCCGAGGTGCCGAACAGCTCGAACCGGGAGCCGCGGAGTTCGATCGCATGCGCCTGGTCGTTCAGGTCGAGCCAGCCGAGCGACTCGAAGAACGCCGTCTGCCGATCGATGTCGAGACCGACGGGCTCCGCAGCCTTGTGCATCCGGCTCGGCCCCGAGAAGTACTTGAGCGGGTTGCGCGGGGAGGGCCCGAAGAAGTCGTTCGACCCGTAGGCGAAGACACCGGGCACCCCGCGGAACGGCTCGAGCGCGTACTCCACGGCGGCGTTCGCGGTCGCGTGGCCGAGGTTGTCCCCGGTGTTCACGATGAAGTCCGGTTCGACCAGGCTCAGGTCGCGCAGCCACTGCTGCTTGTCGGCCTGCCACGGGGCCATGTGGATGTCGGAGAGGTGCAGGACAGTGACGTCACGGGATCCCGGCGGGAGCACCGGGACGGTCTCCCACCGGATCCCGAAGCGACGACGCTCGACGAGCGAACCCCACGCTGCCGAAGCAGCTCCGACGGCCGCGCCGGCAGCGAGGACACCGAGTGCGGTGCGACCGCGGGTCACTTGCAGTCCTTGGGCGCCTTGCCGTTCTTGTCGCCGTAGAGCTGGATCGTCACGTTGTCGTTCTTGTTCGCCGTCGCGTTGATCGCCGGCTCGACCGCGGCGACCTTGCAGGTCTTGCCACCGCCGCCCTTGGCGTAGCTGTCGGCGAGGTTGACGCTCGTGAACCCGGCGTCGTTCAGTGCCGAGCGGGCGTCCCCGAGGGAGTCGCCGCCGATCTCCGGAACGGTCGCCTGGGTGCCGTCGGACGTGTAGACGGTGACGCTCGAACCCGAGGACAGGAGCGCACCCGCCGCCGGGGACGTCGAGGTCACGGAACCGGGGTTCCCCGGGCCGGGGCGTGCCCCACCGTCGACGTAGGTGAACCCGGCGCCGGAGATCGCCGCGCGGGCCTCGTCCGCGGTCTTGCCCTGCAGGTTCGGGAGCGCCTTGGCATTGCCGCGGAGCGCCGAGCTGTTCGGGTCGGTGAACGGACCCGCTGGGTAGATCGCGTTGACCGGCGTCTGCGCCTGCCGCCACACGTCCGCACGGCTGGCGGCGTACGTGCCGCTCACCCCGTTGCTGAAGTTGCGGAGGTTGGTGAGCTTGCCGTCGGTGTTGCCCTGCCAGTAGGCGGTGGCGACACGCGAGCTCGAGCCGACCAGCCAGATCTGGTTGCCGTCGTCGGTCGTACCCGTCTTGCCGAACAGCTGCATGCCGTCCGGGGTCTGCGCGCCGCGAGCGGTGCCGCCAGCGATCGTGCCCTTCATGGCGTAGACCGCAGCGTGGGCGACCTCGGGATCGATCGCCTGCTTGCAGTCCTTGGTCTGTCCGCCGAGCTTCTTGCCGGACGGTGAGGTGATCTGGTCGATGGCGATCGGCTTGCAGTAGATGCCGTTGTTCGCGACGGCGGCGTACGCGGCAGCCATGGTCATGGGGGCGATCTCGTTGATACCGAGGACCGATGACGGGTTGGAGAGGAGTTCTCCGCCGTCCGCACGGTGGACGCCGAGGGACTCGGCCACCTTCTTGATGTCGCACAGGTCGAGCTTCTGCGCCATGTTGAGGAACGCCAAGTTGATGGACTGCGCCGTCGCCGCGGCAACGGTGTAGTTGCCGCTCTCACCGGCACTGTCGTTCTTCGGCCGGTAGCCCCCTCCGACGTAGTACGGCTGTCCGCACTGGGTCCACCCCGTCGACATGTCACGCGGCGCTCCACTGACGACCTCGTTCAGACCATGCCCGGCCTGCAGCCACGCGAGCAGGGTGAAGAGCTTGTACGTCGAGCCCGTCTGGAACCCCTTGGCGCTGCCGTACTTCTCGTCGACGCTGTAGTTCAGCGACGTCGAAGTCGGCGCGGATTTCAACGACTCGTCGAAGTCCTTGTTCTGTGCCATCGTGACGATGCGGCCGGAGCCCGCCTCGATGGAGTTGAGCGTCGCGCCGAGAGCGAGGTTCGTCTCGGCCTTGTTGTCGTAGGTGTTGACGAGACGCTTCTGCTCGGCGTTCAGATCGATGTTCAGCGTCGTCTGGATCTTGTAGCCGCCGTTCCGCCACGCGGTGTCGCGAGCCTTCTGCGACGAGCCGAGCTGCGACATCTCGAGCACGACCTTCTTGGCGTAGTCGCAGAAGAACTGCGAGCCGTCGCCGACCGAGGCGCGGCAGCCCTGCGAGGGCTGCGTCAGGTGCACGTAGTCCGCCGGCTTCGACTGGCGAGCCTTGCGGTACTCGGCCTCGGTGAGGTTCTTCTGGTCGTACATCGAACGGAGCACGACGTTGCGTCGGGCGACGTTGGCGTCGTACTTCTTCGGGCTCGACAGGTTGCGCGCCTCGGGGTACTGCACGATCGCGATGAGCGACGCGGCCTCGGCCGGGGTCAGGTCGGTCGCGCTCTTGTTGTAGTAGTGCTGCGCCGCGGCCTGCACGCCGTAGGTCTGGTCGCCGAAGTAGGCGATGTTCAGGTAGGCGGTGAGGATCTCCTTCTTGGAGTACTTCTTCGCCAGCCCGATCGCGAGCTTCATCTCCTCCAGCTTGCGGGGGATGGTCTGCTCGACGGCCTCGTTGTAGGCCTTCTCCTGCTCCTTCTTGGTGGGGAGGTTCAGGGCTTCGTTCATCTTGATGTTGCGGACGAGCTGCATGGTCAGCGTCGACCCACCGCCCGAGTCGCCGAGGCCGCCCGCGATGCTGCCCACACCGGCGCGGATGAGCGACGTCATGTCGACGCCGCCGTGGTCGTAGAAGCGCTTGTCCTCGCCGTCGATCGCCGCGTTCTTCAGTTGATCGCTGATCTGGTCGAACTTCAGCTCTTGGCGGTTCTGGTCGTACAGGGTGGCGAAGTGCACGGACTTGCCGCCCGAGTACGCGTACAGCTCGTTGCGCTGCGGCAGGTCACCGATCTCGATGTACTCCGGCAGGGACTCGAACACACCGATCGTGGACGTCGTCGTGACACCGGCGACGGCGATGGCCGGGGTGACCCCGATCGTGACGAGCAGGCCGGCGAGGGCACTGAACCCGACGAATCCGATGAAGGCGCCGACTGCTGAGACGGGCTTGGTCCGCGATGCAGACGTCTTCTGGGCAGACATAGGATGCAGCCTAAACGACACCCCCGACTGAAAGGCTGGCAAGGAACCGCATGACTCGCTGGGAGTACTTCACCACGCC
Source organism: Curtobacterium sp. MCLR17_034 (assembly GCF_003234485.1). Lineage (NCBI taxonomy): Bacteria > Bacillati > Actinomycetota > Actinomycetes > Micrococcales > Microbacteriaceae > Curtobacterium > Curtobacterium sp. MCLR17_034. Next base: position 102,720 of record NZ_QKTH01000003.1, on the reverse strand, counting down.
GCTGATGATCCACAACACCACCGCGATCCTCAACAACTACGGGGACGAGGGCTGGGAGCTGGTCCAGATCGTCACCGGGCCCGAGGGCGGTCTCGTCGCCTACCTGAAGCGCCCCAAGGCCGACGCATGAGCGTCTCCGACCGGCTCGCCGAACTCGGCCTGGCGATCCCCGCGGTCGCCGCGCCCGTCGCCGCCTACGTGCCCGCCGTCGTGACGGGCCAGTACGTCTACACGGCGGGCCAGCTGCCGTTCGTCGACGGCGCCCTGCCCGTGACCGGCAAGGTCGGCACCGACGTCGACGCCGAGACCGCCGCCGCGCAGGCTCGCGTGGCCGCGCTGAACGCCCTGGCCGCCGTGCAGTCGGTCGCCGGTTCGCTCGACCGCGTGGCCCGTGTCGTCAAGGTCACGGTCTTCGTCGCGTCGGACCCGTCGTTCACGGGGCAGCCCGCTGTCGCGAACGGCGCGTCGACCCTGGTCGGCGAGGTCTTCGGCGACGCCGGCGTCCACGCGCGGAGCGCGGTGGGCGTCGCCGTGCTCCCGCTGGACGCGCCGGTCGAGGTCGAGCTGGTGGTGGAGCTCACCGCCTGACGGCAGCGACCGACGGAACCAACGCGAGCAGGGCCTCCAGATCTGACTGGAGGCCCTGCTTCCGTCCGGCGGGACTACATGAGTTCCGCGATGGTCGCCATGATCGTCGGGTCGGCGAGCGTCGTCGTGTCGCCGATGCGGCGGCCCTCGGCCGCGTCGCGGAGCAGCCGCCGCATGATCTTGCCGGAGCGTGTCTTCGGCAGCTCCGGCACGATGACGACCTGGCGCGGCTTCGCGATCGCGCCGATCCGCTTGCCGACCCAGTTGCGGAGCTCCGCGGAGGCGGTCTCGCGGTCGACGTCTGCGGCGGCCTCGGCCGTCAGGATGACGAAGGCGACGACGGCCTGCCCGGTGGTCTCGTCGGCGGCCCCGACCACGGCGGCCTCGGCGACGCCCTCGTGGCCGACCAGGGCGGACTCGATCTCGGCCGTCGACAGGCGGTGTCCCGAGACGTTCATGACGTCGTCGACCCGCCCCTGCACCCAGATGTCGCCCTGCCCGTCGAGCCGCGCGCCGTCGCCGGCGAAGTAGCGGCCGGGGAACCGCGACCAGTACGTCTCCACGAACCGGTCCGGGTCGTTCCAGATCCCGCGGGCCATCGACGGCCACGGCTCGGTGATCGTGAGGTAGCCGCTCTCGCCGGGATCGGCACGGTTGCCGTCGTCGTCGACGATCTCGGCGACGATGCCCGGCAGGGGCGTCTGCGCGGCGCCGGGCTTGAGCTTCGTGACGCCGGGCAGCGCGGAGATCATGATGGCGCCGGTCTCGGTCTGCCACCACGTGTCGACGATCGGCGTGCGGTCGTGGCCGATGACCTGGCGGTACCACTGCCACGCCTCGGGGTTGATCGGTTCGCCGACGCTGCCGAGCAGGCGGAGGGTCTCGAGGCTGCGCGCCTCCGGGATCTCGCGGCCGGCCTTCATCGCTGCGCGGACCGCGGTGGGCGCGGTGTAGAGGACGGTGACGCCGTACGCGTCGACGAGGTCCCACCAGCGGCCGGGCTTCGGCTCGTCGGGCGTGCCCTCGTAGAGCACCTGCGTGACGCCGTTGGCGAGCGGGCCGTAGACGACGTAGGAGTGGCCGGTGATCCAGCCGATGTCCGCGGTGCACCAGTAGACGTCCTTCTCCGGGTGCATGTCGAAGACGTTCTTGTGCGTGTAGGCGGCCTGGGTCAGGTAGCCGCCCGAGGTGTGCACGATGCCCTTCGGCTTCCCGGTCGTGCCCGAGGTGTACAGGATGAACAGCGGTGTCTCGGCGGGGAATGCCTGGGCCTCGTGGGTCGGCGCCGCCTTCGCGAGCTCGTCGTGCCACCAGACGTCGCGGTCGTTCCACGCGACGTCGTTGCCACCGCGCTTGACGACCAGGACGTGCTCGACCGTGTCGGTGCCGTCGCCGGTCAGCGCCTCGTCGACTGCGGGCTTGAGCGGTGAGACGGCACCGCGCCGCCACCCGCCGTCCGCGGTGACGACGAGCTTCGCACCGGCGTCCTCGATGCGGGTACGGAGGCTCTCCGCGCTGAACCCGCCGAAGACGACCGAGTGCACGGCACCGATGCGGGCGACGGCGAGCATCGTCACGACGGCCTCGGGGATGAGCGGCAGGTACACGACCACCCGGTCGCCTGCGCCCACCCCGAGGTCGGTGAGCATGTTGGCTGCGCGCTGCACCTCGGCGGTCAGCTCGGCGTACGTGATCCGGCGCGTGTCGCCGGGAGCGCCTTCGAAGTGGATCGCGACCCGGTCGCCGTTGCCCGCACGGACGTGCCGGTCGAGGCAGTTCTCGGCGACGTTGAGCGTGCCGTCGGCGAACCACTTCGCGAACGGGGCGCCCGACCAGTCCAGGGTCTGCGTGAACGGGGTGCGCCAGTCGAGCAGGGAGCGGGACTGCTCGGCCCAGAACGCCTCGCGGTCGGCTGCTGCTGCGCGGTGGAGGTCCTCGCCGGCGACCGCGTCGGCCACGAACTCGGGCGGCGGTGCGAAGGTCGCTCCGTCGTCGCCTCGGGGGTCGGTCTGGGTCGGAGTGGACATCGATGTCCTTTCGCGTCGTTGCGGCCTCTGGTGGCATCCGTCGCCGGTGCCTGCGTGCATCCGGAGACTACCCCTCGGCCGGGTCGGGGCGCGGCACGCCCGGAGGTCGTGTCCGGGGTTGCCCTGGAGGGCCGATCGTGGGGTACAGTAGATCCCGCTGGACTCGTTTCCGGCGGCATCGAATCGGATTCCCCCCAATCCCTCGATGTCAAGGCGGCACCTGTTCCCCCCAACCGGTGCCGCCTCTTCTGTTTCCCGGGGTCCGACTCGAGCGATGGTGGCTCGTCGGGCTCCGCCGTGTGCCCCGATCCGCGCAGGCACGCCGGTCGCGTGGACAGACCGGTCCATGCTCGTGCATGCATTCTGCATGTTCTTGCGTAGCAGGTGCTACGCACAGTCCGGCCGGGGGAAGCGGGGGTGGTGGGTAGCCCCGAGCGCGTCGGTGTCGCATCATCGACCGGGGTACGGCTTTCCGTTTCGGGGGACAAACCGGTCCGTTGGTGGGGCACTCCGACGTTGTCCACAGATGTGGGGACCGTCTCGGCTGAAGGCCGAAGTGCTCCCTACCGTCGGCGGCATGCCCCTGCACCGTGCTCCACTGCTTCCCCGCGCGTCGGCGCCGTCCGCGTCGACATCGCCTGCGTTCTCGGCACCGGCGCGGGCGCATGCTCCGTCGGCGCCGTTCCTGCCCGGAGCAGCGCCTGCGGCTCGTCGCCGGGCGTCCGTGGTCGTCGAGTTCGAGGAACTCGCCGCCCTGGTGGCTGATGCCACCGTGACGGACGTCCTGGTGCTCGGCGGCGTGGGGACGTGGGTCGACCGCGGCACCGGCCTCGAAGCCGTCCAGCCGCGACTGACCGAAGCACGTACCCGCGAACTCGCGACGCGGCTCGTCGCGCTCGGCGGTCGCCACGTCGACGAGACCACGCCGTGCGCGGACGTCCGGCACGGCGACGGCGTCCGGGTCCACGTCGTCCTCGCGCCGGTGTCCGTCGGGGGCACCGCGGTGTCGATCCGACTGCCACAGGTCCATCGACCCTCCCTCGCCACCCTCGAGCGCGGCGGGACCTTCGCGTTCGTCCCGCGCTCGGTCGTCGAGGACGCCGTCGCGGCGCGCCGGAACGTCCTGGTCACCGGCGCGACCGGCAGCGGCAAGACCACGCTGCTCGCGGCGATGCTGGGCAACGTCCCCGTCGACGAGCGCATCGTGACGGTGGAGGACGTCGCGGAGCTCCGGATCGCCCATCCGCACGTCGTCGCGCTCGAGGCGCGGCAGGCGAACGCCGAGGGGGTCGGCGCACTCGGCCTCGACCGGCTCGTGCGCGAGGCGCTGCGGATGCGACCCGACCGGATCGTCGTGGGGGAGTGCCGCGGCGCCGAGGTCCGCGAACTCCTCTCCGCCCTGAACACCGGGCACGACGGCGGAGCCGGCACCGTGCACGCCAACGGCATCGCCGACGTCGCCGCTCGCCTCGAAGCACTCGGCGCACTCGCCGGCCTCGGTGCCGAGGCGCTCGCCCGGCAGGCCGTCAGCGCCTTCGACCTGGTCCTGCACGTGGAGCGGCGAGCAGGCCAGCGACGGCTCGGCGGCGTGGGCACGTTGTGCGTCGGCCCGGACGGGAGGCTCGAGGTGCGCCCGGTGGACGGGCTGCGGTGAGGCGACCCACACCCGACGGCCCGGCGCGGGTGGCCGGGGTGCTCGACCGGGTGGCGACGCTGGTCGCGGCGGGGGTCCCGCCACCGCGGGCCTGGCAGCTCGTCGGCGGACTGCCCGGGGTCGGGGGACCCGCGCAGCAGGACATCGTCGTCGTCCTCCGCGTGGCGGACCGGACGGGAGCGCCCGTCGCGGAGACCCTCCGCGGGCTCGCCGGCGCGCTCCGACGCGCCGCAGCATCGGACCGCGCGATCCGGGTCGCCCTGGCCGGTCCGCGGACGAGCGCCCGGGTCGTGCTCGCGCTGCCGCTCTTCGGGTTGGGGCTCGGTGCGGCCTGGGGTGCCGGTGCCGTCGAGGTCCTGGTCGGTTCACCGGCCGGCTGGGCGTGCTCGTGCACCGCGGCCGTCCTCGTCCTGGCAGGGCGACGGTGGACCGCCCGGCTGGTCCGTTCCGCGACCCCCGACGGCCGGGTCCCCGGGGTGCTCCTCGACGCCTGGGCCGTGGCGGTCGCCGGAGGCGGGTCGTGGACCACCGCCGGGCAGGCAGTCGCCGAGGCGTCCGCGGGAGCCGCCCCGCCCGCCGGGGACGTGCACCGGCTGCGGGAGGTCCTCGACCTCGCCCGGCGGGCGGGGGTGCCCGCCGCGGGGTTGCTCCGCCGCGCCGCCGAGGACGTGCGCGACGAGGCCGCTGCCGACGGGCTCGTGGCGGCGGAACGACTGGCCGTCCGACTGGTGCTGCCGCTCGGGGTCTGCGTCCTGCCGGCGTTCGTGCTCGTGGGGGTGGTGCCCGTGGTGGTCGGGGTCCTCTCCTCCACGGTGGGCGGGGCGGCGTGACCTGTCCACAGATGGTGCCGAGGCTGCTTCGTCGACACCCCAGCCAGGACACGCTGGTCCCACCGAACAGAAAGGACGGACTCCATGAGCACCACGTCATCCCCCGACCGCCGCACCCGTCGGGCCATCCGGCACCACCGTCGCCCGCGTCGCCCCGTCGCCCGGTGGTCGTCCCGGCTGCGGGACGACCGGGGATCGGCCACCGCCGAGTACGCGGTCGTCATCCTCGCCGCCGTGGCCTTCGCCGGTGTGCTCGTCGCGGTCATGCGCTCCGGCGAGGTCCAGACCATCCTCACCGACCTCGTCCATGGCGCGCTCTCGCTGTGAGCGCGGCTCCGTGACCGTCGAGTTCGCGGTGGCGCTCCCCGTGGTGGCGATCGTGCTGACCGCCCTCGTCGCGGCCGTCCTCGTCGTCGACGCGCAGGGCCGTCTGCAACTCGCCGCAGCCACCGCCGCCCGGGCGATCGGGCGTGACGACGAGCACCAGGGCCGGTCCGCGGCCGACCGGATCGCTCCGGGGGTCTCGGTCGTCGTCCGGTCGGACGGTGACCTGGTCTGCGTCGACGCCACGCGCGGCGGGACCGGTCCCTTCGCGGCGCTCCCACTGGCCGCGACGGCGTGCGCCGCGGCCCGAGGGGGCTGACGTGACGATCCCCGACGGCCAACGCGGCTCGGCGACCGTGCTGCTCGTGGCGGTCCTCGGCGTTGGGGTCCTCGTCGGGTCCACGGCGCTCGCCGCCGCCGGCCACCGCACGCAGGCCCTCCGCGCCCAGGGCGCCGCCGACGCCGCCGCCGTGGGCACCGCGGCGGCCGCCACCGGGCTGGTACCGGGGGAGCCGTGTGCGGTCGCGACCCGGATCGCCACGGCGAACGGGGCCGCCCTCGACGCCTGCGAACTCGTCGCCACCACGGCCCGCGTCCGCGTGGTCGTGGGCACCGGACCGTTCGTCGTCGGCGCACTCGCGGTGGCCGCTCCGGCAGGCGACCCGCCCGAACACTATGTGTATGGTGTGCCTGTCGGCCCGCGGTCACCGATGTCCCGGTCGACCCGGACACGCTCGTGGCCAGGGCCGATCAGCACCATCGATCAAGGAGACACGTGCCAGGCACGAAGAAGCTCGTGATCGTCGAGAGCCCTGCGAAGGCGAAGACGATCGCGCAATACCTCGGTGACGGATACGAAGTCCAGGCCTCGGTCGGACACATCCGCGACCTCGTCGAGCCGAAGAACCTGCCGCCCGAGCTCAAGAAGGGCTCCCTCGGCAAGTTCTCGGTGGACGTCGACAACGGCTTCGAGCCGTACTACGTCGTGTCCGACGCCAAGAAGAAGACCGTCTCCGAGCTGAAACGCGCCCTCAAGGACGCCGACGAGCTCTACCTCGCAACAGATGAAGACCGCGAGGGTGAAGCGATCGCGTGGCACCTGCTGCAGGTACTGAAGCCGAAGGTCCCCGTCAAGCGGATGGTCTTCCACGAGATCACGAAGGAGGCGATCCAGCGCGCGCAGGAAGCCACCCGTGAGCTCGACACCGCCCTCGTCGACGCGCAGGAGACCCGCCGCATCCTCGACCGGCTGTACGGGTACGAGGTCTCCCCGGTCCTGTGGCGCAAGGTCGCCCCCGGTCTGTCCGCCGGCCGTGTGCAGTCCGCCGCCACCCGGCTCGTCGTCGACCGCGAGCGCGAGCGCCTGGCCTTCGTGTCCGCCAACTACTGGGACCTCTCCGCCCGGTTCGAGAAGGCCGGCGAGTCCTCCTTCTCGGCGCGACTCGCCCGGATCCACGGCACCCGCGTCGCCTCCGGCCGTGACTTCGACGACCGCGGCACGCTCAGCGGTGACGTCGTCCGGCTCGACGAGGCCGCTGCCGCGTCGCTGACGACGGTCCTCGAGCGCGCCGGTGACGCCACCGTCCGCAGCGTCGACTCGAAGCCGTACACGCGACGCCCCGCCGCGCCGTTCACCACGTCGACGCTCCAGCAGGAAGCCGCGCGCAAGCTCCGTCTGTCCCCGCGACAGACCGCTCGTGCTGCGCAGACCCTGTACGAGAACGGCTACATCACCTACATCCGTACCGACTCGGTCTCGCTCTCAAAGCAAGCCATCGACGCCGCTCGCAAGCAGGCAGCCGACCTGTACGGCTCGGCCACCGTGCCCGACAAGCCCCGCCTCTACGCGAGCAAGAGCAAGAACGCGCAAGAGGCGCACGAGGCGATCCGTCCCGCCGGTGACTCCTTCCGCACCCCGCAGGACCTGCAGGGCACCCTCACCGGTGTCGAGTGGCGCCTCTACGACCTCATCTGGAAGCGCACCATCGCGTCCCAGATGGCGGACGCCAAGGGTTCGACCGCGTCGATCGTGCTCGGCATCTCCTCCACCGAGTCGGTCGAGGGCATCGCCTCGACCGCGAACGGCACGGATGCCGAGTTCACCGCATCCGGCACCGTCATCACGTTCCGCGGCTTCCTCAGCGCCTACGAAGAAGGCCGTGACGAGGACCGCCACGAGTCGTCCGAGCGTGCGGGCCAGGACGTCGCCCTGCCGAACGTGGCCCAGGGCGAGCACCTCGCGGTCACCGACGTCGAGGCGAAGGGGCACGACACCACCCCGCCGCCGCGCTTCACCGAGGCGAGCCTCATCAAGACGCTGGAAGAGCTGGGGATCGGGCGTCCGTCGACCTACCCCACGATCAGCCCGACGATCATCGACCGCGGCTACGTCTCGCTCCGCGGCACGCAGCTGGTGCCGAACTGGATCGCGTTCAGCGTCGTGCGCCTGCTCGAGGAGTACTTCGGCGAGCTCGTGGAGTACGACTTCACCGCCGAGATGGAAGAAGACCTCGACCGCATCGCCCGCGGCGACGCCGATCGGGTGGACTGGCTCAAGGGCTTCTACTTCGGTGGCGGCGACGACGACCAGCGCGGCCTGCGGACCGTCATCGACAACCTCGGTGAGATCGACGCCCGCGAGATCAACTCGGTCGAGCTCGCTCCGGGCCTCACGCTCCGGATCGGTCGGTACGGCCCCTACATCGAGGTGCCGAGCGACGACCCCGAGAAGCCGCGGCGGGTGAACGTGCCCGAGGACCTCGCTCCCGACGAACTGACCGTCGAGAAGGCGAAGGAACTCGTCGACGCACCGGTGATCGGCGACCGTGTCGTCGGGATCAACCCGGAGACCGGAAAAGAGGTCCTGGCGAAGGATGGCCGCTTCGGCCCCTACGTCACGGAGCGCACCCCAGAGCCCGAACCCACCGTGGACCCGAAGACCGGCGAGGTCGTCGAAGCGCCCGCAGCGGCAGAGGCCCCCGTGGCCGACGCGGCTGCTGCGACCGCGACGAGCGAGACGGCATCGGCGACGGCGACGGCGAAGAAGGCCCCCGCCAAGAAGGCGCCTGCGAAGAAGACGACGAAGAAGGCCGCGGCGCCGAAGGAACGCACCGCTTCGCTCTTCAAGTCGATGGACCCGCAGACCGTCGACCTCGAGACCGCGCTGAAGCTCCTCGACCTGCCCCGCGTCGTCGGCCAGGACCCGGAGACGGGCAACGACATCACGGCGCAGAACGGCCGGTACGGGCCGTACCTGAAGAAGGGGACCGACACCCGGACCCTGCCCGGCGAGGACGCGATCTTCGACATCGACCTGCCCGGTGCACTCGAGCTGTTCGCGCAGCCGAAGTACGGCGGCAACCGCACCGCGAGCGCCGCGCTCAAGGAGTTCGACGCCGACCCAGTGTCCGGCAAGCCGATCAAGATGAAGGACGGCCGGTTCGGGCCGTACGTCACCGACGGCGAGACGAACGCGACCATCCCGAAGGGCGAGGACGTCGAGGCGGTCGACCACGCCCGCGCGGTCCAGCTCATCGCCGACAAGCGTGCCAAGGGGCCGGTCAAGAAGAAGACCCCGGCCCGTCGGACGGCGGCCAAGAAGAAGTGACCGGTCGCTTCATCACGCTCGAGGGCGGCGACGGCGCGGGCAAGACGACCCAGGCGGAGCTGCTCTCGGCGTGGCTCGGTGCGCACGGTCGGACCGTGGTCCGCACCCGCGAGCCCGGCGGCACCGACCTCGGCGTCCAGATCCGGCAGATGGTCCTGCACGAGCGGGGCCACGTCGCACCCCGGGCCGAGGCGCTGCTGTACGCGGCTGACCGTGCCCAGCACGTCGAGACGGTCGTCCGTCCGGCGCTCGCTCGCGGCGAGGTCGTCCTGCAGGACCGCTACATCGACTCGTCCGTCGCCTACCAGGGCGTCGCGCGCGGCCTCGGCGCCGAGCAGGTCCGGTCCGTCTCGGAGTGGGCAGCGGACGGTCTGGCACCGGACCTCACGATCCTGCTCGACCTCGACGTCACCGTCGGACGCGCCCGGGTGGCCGCGGCGCGGGGCGACACCTTCGACCGTCTCGAGTCCGAGGCTGCGGCGTTCCACGAGTCCGTCCGTCAGGCCTTCCTCGCGATGGCCGAGGCCGAGCCGGTGCGCTTCCTGGTGGTCGACGCCTCGGCCCCGACCGGCACCGTGCAGGACGCGGTCCGTCGAGCGGTGGCCCCGCTCGTCGGGATCGACCCGGCATGACGGTGGTCACTGACAGGATGGTCCCGTGAGCGTGTGGGACGGCCTGACCGGGCAGGAAGAAGCGGTCGCGTCGCTGCGCAACGCGGCCGAGTCCACCGACGGCACCGGCGGCATGACGCACTCGTGGCTCATCACCGGCCCGCCCGGATCGGGTCGGTCGAACGTGGCGACCGCCTTCGCGGCGGCGCTCGTGGGCAACGGCCCCGACGACGACCACACCCTGCGGCAGATCACCGCGAAGACCCACCCCGACGTCTCGGTGCTCACGACCCAGCGCGTGATCATCACGATCGACGAGATCCGGCAGCTCGTCACCTCGTCGTACTACTCGCCGTCGGTCGGCCGCTACCGGGTCGTCATCATCGAGGACGCCGACCGCATGACCGAGCGCACCTCGAACCTGCTGCTCAAGGCGCTCGAGGAACCCCCGGAGCGCACGGTGTGGATCCTCTGCGCCCCGAGTGAGGCCGACCTGCTGCCGACGATCCGGTCGCGCGTCCGCTCGGTCCGCCTGCGCGTGCCCGGCATCGAGTCCGTCGCCGACCTGCTCGTCGCCCGGACCGGTGTCGACCGTGCCCTCGCGATGGATGCTGCTCGTCAGGCGCAGAGCCACATCGGCATGGCACAGCGCCTCGCCACGAGCGAGCCGGCACGAGACCGTCGCCGCCGGACCCTGACGACCGTGCTCGGTGTGCGGAGCGTGGGCGATGCCGTCATGGCGGCCGCCGAACTCCTCGCCGTCGCCGACGAGGACGCCAAGTCCATCACCGAGCAGCGCGACTCCGAAGAGCGCGACGCGGCCCTGCGTTCGCTCGGGGTCGAACCCGGCGGGACGATCCCGCCGGCGCTCCGGTCGCAGCTCCGCGCTCTCGAGGACGACCAGAAGCGCCGGGCGACCCGGAGCCTGCGCGACGGCCTCGACCGGATCCTGGTCGACGTCTCGTCCCTGTACCGCGACCTGCTCCTGCTGGGGCTCGGAGCCCCGGCGGAACCGGTCAACCTGGCCATGCAGGACCAGCTCGAACACGCGCTGCCGACGACACCGCCCGCTGCCGCGCTCGAGGTCCTCGACGCCGTGGCCCTGGCGCGCCAGCGCATCGCGGCGAACGTGGCGGCACTCCTGGCGCTCGAAGCACTGCTCGTCACCATCGCCCGCGCCCGCCGCTGAGGCCCGGCGTGCGACAATCACGGCATGCCCGACGCTGAACCCGGCCTGCGCGAACGGAAGCGCCGCGCCACCCGGCGCGCCATCCAGCAGGCTGCGCTCCGGATCGCCATCGAGGACGGCCTCGGGGCGGTGACGGTGGACGAGATCTCCCGGCGGGCAGACGTCTCGCCGCGGACGTTCTTCAACTACTTCCCGAGCAAGGAGCAGGCGATCCTCGGGGACGACCCGCAGCTGCCCGACGACGCCTCGCTGCAGGCGTTCGTCGACGGTGGTCCGAGCGGTGACCTGCTCGCGGACATCGGCACGCTGCTCGTGCACTCCACGCGCGAACTGATCGAGGAGCGCGGGCTCATCGAGGAGCGCCAGCAGGTCCTCCGCGCGAACCCGGAGCTCTTCAGTCGTCGCATGGCGTCCATGAAGGAGTTCCAGGCGGAGCTGCAGGCGGCCGTCACGTGCCGGCTCGAACACGCCGACCCGGAGCTCGCCGCCGACGCCGAGGCACTCCGCCGTCGCGCGGGTCTCGCGGCCATCGTCGCCCTCGCCGCCCTGCGCCACGCGTGGTGGGAGTGGTCGGGTTCCGAGGCCGGAACACACCTGGTCGACGAGCTCGAACGGTCCTTCTCCGAGCTCGGCGTGCTGGTTTCGCGTTCACTCGTCTGAACCTGTATAGTCATTGCTCGTGCCACTCCGGACATGGAGTGTGCGCCGCCTTAGCTCAGTCGGTAGAGCGATTCACTCGTAATGAATAGGTCGTCGGTTCGATTCCGACAGGCGGCTCCGTGAACACCCCGGTCAGGCCCACTCGAAGTGGCTCTGACCGGGGTTTTCGTATTCCGGACGAAACCCGTGTCCCTCGCCCGAGGGGCAGACGTCGGGCGCGTTCGCGGGCTAACCTTGTCCGCGAAACGGGGGACACGATGACCGACCACCAGCCCAGCGCTCCACCGGCGGTGACGCCGTGCTGAAGCGTGTCCTGGTCATCGTCGTGGTCGCTGCTACCGCCGGAGCCCTCGCGGTCACCGCGGCAGCCGTGCCCGAGTCCCGTGCCACGTCCGCCTCGACCTCGTCGCCGAGCACCGGTCCGTCCGCGACCCCGACGGCGTCCGCGACCGGTCCCGCGTACCTCGCGGACCGCGAGCCGACCTTCTCCGAGGACTTCGACACCCCCGCAGCAGCGGGCGGCCCCTTCGCCGAGACGTACCGGAACTCGTGGCAGCCGTACCCCGACGGCACGGGCGGCAAGTACTACTCGGACAAGCTCATCAGCGCCCACGACGGCTACCTGGACGTCGCGATGGACGGGGAGCACGGCGCCGCCGGGACGTTCGGCACGCCCACCGGCGCCTGGTCACACGTCGGCGGCACCTTCAGCATCCGTGCGCGGGCGACCGGTGGCGACGGCAACGGGATCGCGGTCATGCTCTGGCCGACGTCGAACGCCTGGGCGGACGGCGAGCTGAACTACCCGGAGGGGCAGTTCAACGGCTCACCGCGCGTCTTCCACCACTCGATGCTCCAGGGGCTCGAGAAGCGGACCGAGCACTACAACACCCGGGTGTCCTGGAACGACTGGCACACCTACACGACCGAGTGGGTGCCGGGGAAGATCATCCGGTACTACCTCGACGGCAAGCTCGTGTTCACGGTGCCGCGCAACGTGCCCACCACCCCGCACCGCTACATGTTCCAGATCGGCAACTGGGGCGACCCCGGGCACGTGCAGATCGACTGGGTCCGCACCTACGACACGGAGTGACCAAACCCCCCGGACGGGGGCTCCGAATCAGTCCGGTCGTACGACCCGACACCCGTGTGCTCGCGTCGATGACCCGAACCTCGACGCGGGTGCGCGGGCGGGAACGATCCCCGTTCTGGGGCTGCCCGACGGCGTCGGTGCGGTCCACGATGAGAGGGAACCCGTTCCGTCGTCACCGAGAGGTCGTCATGCTGCTGTCCCTGGTCTACATGAGCGCAGCGAACGAGGTGTTCGACCAGGAGCGGCTCGACGCACTGCTCGAGCACGCACGGGTCCGCAACACCGCGTCCGGCCTGTCCGGTCTGCTCGTCTACAAGGACGGCCGGTTCATGCAGCTGCTCGAGGGCCCGGAGTCAGCCGTGCTCGAGACGTACCAGCGCATCATCGACGACCCGCGGCACACCGACGTCGGCCTGCTCGTCGAGGAGCGCATCCACACCCGGCGTTTCGGCGAGTGGAAGATGGCGTTCCACCGGGAGGCCGAAGCCGACCTGCCCGACGGCTTCGACTCGTTCCTCGCCGAGGGCGATGCGAGCGCCGACACGAGCCGTGCCCGTGAGCTCCTGCGCTGGTTCCGGAACCACCCGATGGCCGCCCCGGACGCCGCGCTCGGCAAGCACCGCCGCTGACGACCCGAGGCGGGCACCGCCGCTGACCGCCCGACGCGGACCCCGCTGACGACCGCCGCGGGCCGCGCTGGTAGACAGGACCCATGACGGTTCGCTGGGGAGTCATCGGCACAGGCGGCATCGCACGGTCCTTCGTGGGTGACTGCACCGCGGCCGGCATCGTGTTCACGGCCGTGGGCAGCCGCACCCGTGAACACGCCGAGGCATTCGCCGCCGAGTTCGGCATCGAGCGGGCCCACGGTTCCTACGAGGACCTGGTGGCGGACGACGATGTCGACGCGGTCTACGTCGCGACCCCGCACGTCCGGCACGCCGAGGACGCCCTGCTCGCGATCCGCGCGGGCAAGCACGTCCTGGTCGAGAAGGCCTTCACGATGACCGCGGCCGAGGCCCGGACGGTCGTCAACGCCGCGAGGCAAGCCGGTGTCGCGGTGATGGAGGCGATGTGGACCCGGTTCCTGCCCCAGATGGCGATGATCCGCGAGGTCGTCGCCGAGGGACGGATCGGCCGCCCGGTGGTGGTCGAGGCGACCCACCACCAGGCCCTCCCGACGGACCCCGGCCACCGGTTGCGCGACCCGGCACTCGGTGGGGGAGCGATGCTCGACCTCGGGATCTACCCGGTGTCCTTCGCGGTGGACGTGCTCGGGGTGCCGACCACGCTGGTCGCAGCCGGGACGCTGAGCGAGCAGGGCGTCGACGAGCAGATGGGCCTGGTCATGACGCACGAGGGCGGTGCGCAGTCGATGATCCACTTCGGGATGGACCTGCGGAGCCCGAACACCGCGTCGATCATCGGCGAGACCGGCCGCATCGACCTCGACTCCACCTGGTACACGCCGACCACCTGGCGGATCCGTGATCGCGACGGAGCCGTCGTCGAGGAGTTCGACGGTCGCGAGGAACTCGCCGGCTACGAGCACGAGGCCCGCGCCTTCGAGACGATGATCACGTCAGGCCGCCACGACGGCGGCCCGATGGACCCGGACGAGACCGTCGCGATCATGGCGGTGCTGGACGAGGCACGACGCCAGGTCGGGGTCCGGTACCCGGCCGACGGTCCCGTCACGGCTCCCTGATCCGGCTCCCGTCCGCCACGGATCCCGGATCCGGCCTGGAGGCTCCTGCCGCAGTTCCGTAGGATCGGTCGCGATGTCCGAGCAGCAGCCCACCCCGCGTTCCGTCCCGGAGCGGTTCCACGCCGCCGTCACCGCGGTGCGCGCCTCCGCCGCGCGACGCTCGGTCCCGTGGATCGCCGGTGGCCTCGCGGCGCTGCTCGTGGTCGGTTCCGGTGGGGCCGTCGCCGTCGCGGCGGCCACGACCCCGGACTCCCGGACTGCTGCGGCGCCGAGCCCGACCCGGACCGCGTCCTCGGCTCCGGACCGGACGACCACCACGAAGCGCCCGACCACGAAGCCGTCCCCCACCCCGACCCCAGATGCCCGCGCGGTGCCGGACGACCTCGCGGGTCCGTCTGCGCTCCGGACCTGCTCGATCGCGACGGCTGCGTCGGCGAGCGGCCTCGGTGACTTCGAGGGGTACGTGATGGACGCGAAGACGGGCAAGGTCCTGTTCTCGAAGCACGGCGAGCGGGCCGCCCAGACCGGCAGCGTCATGAAGACCCTGACCTCGGCGACCGCTCTCTCGGTGCTCGGGGGCGACCACCGCATCCCGACGACCGTCGCACGGGAGTCCGCGAACACCGTCGCCCTCGTCGGTCACGGCGACGCGACGCTCTCCGCCGGCGGTGGCACCGTCTACCCGGGCGCCCCGACCCTCGCCCAGCTCGCGCAGCAGGTGAAGGCGAAGGTCGGCGACACCCCGGTCACCACGATCGTCACGGACGACTCCTACTGGAGCGACGCCGACGCCTGGGACCCCACGTGGCCGGTGTCCGAGCGCACCATCGGGTACCAGCCGGAGGTCACGGCGCTCATGGTCGACGGTGACCGGGCGAACCCCGCAGCGGCAACCTCGCCCCGGTCGGAGGACCCGGTCGGACGCGCGGGCATCGCCTTCCGGACGGCACTGGCGAACGCTGGCGTCGCTGGCGCCTCGTCCGCGCAGATCGTCAAGCGGGCGACCACCGGCACCGAGACGATCGCCACGGTGTCGTCGCAGCCGGTGTCGACACTCATCGGGCAGATGATCCCGAACTCGGACAACACCCTGGCCGAGATGCTCGCCCGGGTGTCCTCGAAGGAGTCCGGCTCGAACGGCTCGGCGGCGTCGCTGTCGTCCGTGTACCAGTCGGCACTGCGCTCCTACGGCCTCGACCCGGCCGGCATCGTGATCAAGGACGGCTCGGGCGAGAGCGCCTCGAACGCCGTGTCGCCGGAGTTCGTCGCACACCTCATGGTGCAGGCCGCCTCCGGCGCGAAGGGCCTCGGCACGCTCGCGAACGCCCTGCCGGTGTCCGGCCAGTCCGGCACCCTGGCCAGCCGGTTCACCGGCGCGAACGCGGTCGCCCGCGGCAAGGTGCACGCGAAGACGGGCTGGATCGACAGCGCCAACACCCTCGGCGGCTACATCGACGCCGCCGACGGGTCGCGGCTGACCTTCGCCTTCTACGCCATCGGCTCACCGCGTGCAGCGGCACTGCCGGCACTCGACGCGGTGACCGCCGCGACCTACTCGTGCGGGAGCAAGCTCACCGGCTCCTGAGCCGACGGGTGTTGGATGGACCCATGGCAAGAGCACTGCTCGTCGTGGACGTCCAGAACGACTTCACCGAGGGCGGAGCGCTCGCGGTCGCCGGGGGAGCGGCGCTCGCGAAGCGCATCACCGCGTTCCTCGGTCGGCACGGGGACGAGTACGACCTGATCGTGGCGTCCCGCGACTGGCACCACGGCGACGACGACAACGGCGGACACTTCGCCGGACCCGACGGACCCGACTTCGTCGACACGTGGCCGGTGCACTGCGTCGCCGGGACACCCGGTGCCGACTACCACCCCGATCTCGACACCGCACTGATCGACGTCGACGTCCGCAAGGGGCAGGGCACGCCGGACTACTCGGCGTTCCAGGCCCGGACCGAGGCGGGCGTCCCGCTGGCCGAGGTGCTCGCCGAGCGCCGCGTGCACACGATCGACGTCGTCGGCATCGCCACCGACCACTGCGTCCGTGCCTCGGCGCTCGACGCCCGTGCCGCGGGCCTCGACGTCGCCGTGTACGAGGACCTGGTGGCCGGCGTCGACGTCGAGCGCAGCGCCCGGGCGCTCGACGAGATCCGGGCGGCCGGCGGACACGTCGACCGCAGCGACATGGACGAGGGCCTCGCGAACCCAGGAGGAGCACGACTGTGACCGACACCACCACGAACGAAACCACCACCACCACCACCGTCGCCGACGAGCACGTCCGCGTCGAGGGCGTCCCCACCGGACTCTTCATCGGCGGCACCTGGCGCGCCTCGTCGAGTGGGTCCACCTTCGCCGTGCACGACCCGTCGACCGGTGCCGTCCTGGCCGAGGTCGCCGACGCGACTCCCGAGGACGGCCTCGCTGCCCTCGACGCAGCCGCCGCGGCGCAGGAGTCGTGGGCAGCGACGGCCCCACGCAGGCGCTCGGACATCCTGCGCCGGGCCTTCGACCTGGTGCACGAGCACGCCGACGACCTCGCGGCCCTGATGTCGCTCGAGATGGGCAAGCCGCTGGCCGAGGCTCGCGGCGAGGTCGTCTACGGCGGCGAGTTCCTGCGGTGGTTCTCGGAGGAAGCCGTCCGCATCACCGGCGACTACCGCACGAACCCCGAGGGCACCGGCCGCGCGTTCGTGCTGAAGCGTCCGGTCGGCCCCGTGTACGCGATCACCCCGTGGAACTTCCCGCTCGCGATGGCGACGCGGAAGATCGGCCCGGCCCTGGCCGCCGGCTGCACGGTGGTCGCGAAGCCGGCCGATCTCACCCCGCTGACGACCCTGTTCCTGGTCGAGCTGTTCCGCCGTGCCGGGCTGCCGGACGGCGTGCTCAACGTGATCCCCTCGAGTGACGCCAAGGGACTGTCCGAGCCGATCATCGCCGACCCGCGCCTGCGCAAGCTGACGTTCACCGGTTCGACGCCGGTCGGTTCGGCGTTGCTCAAGCAGGCGGCGGACAACGTGCTCAAGACGAGCATGGAGCTCGGTGGCAACGCTCCGCTGCTCGTGTTCGACGACGCCGACCTCGACGAGGCGGTGGACGCGGCGATGCTCGCGAAGTTCCGGAACACGGGCGAGGCCTGCACCGCCGCGAACCGGTTCTTCGTGCAGGACGGCATCGCCGATGCGTTCGTCGCGGCCCTCACCGAGAAGGTGGACGCCCTGCGCGTCGGCCGGGGCACCGAGGACGGCACGACGCTCGGACCGCTCATCGACGACCGCGCCGTGGACAAAGCTGCCTCGCTCGTCGACGACGCCCTCGGCCGCGGTGCCCGGCTCGTCACGGGCGGCCACCGGATCGACCGCCCGGGCACCTTCTACGAGGCGACCGTGATCGACGACGTGCAACCCGGCTCGGAGATCATGACGACGGAGATCTTCGGACCGGTCGCCTCGGTCACGCGCTTCAGCACCGAGGACGAGGGGATCCGGCTCGCCAACGACACCGAGTACGGGCTCATCGCCTACGCGTTCACGACCGACTTCCGGCGCGGTCAGCGGCTCGCCGAGCGCCTGGAGACGGGGATGCTCGGGCTGAACACGGGCGTCGTCTCGAATGCGGCGTTCCCGTTCGGCGGTGTGAAGTCCTCGGGCCTGGGCCGCGAGGGGTCGCACGAGGGCATCGAGGAGTACCTCGAGACCGTCTACGTGCTGACGCCGGACCCCTTCGCCGCCTGAGCCAGAGCCAGAGCCAGAGCCCGAGCCCGAGCCTGGATCGACGGTACGGCCGCGGTACTCGCGGCCGTACCGGCAATCACACCAGCAGCTGGTGCTTCGCCAGGTCGCGGTAGAGCGGCGTCGACTCCACGAGCTCCGAGTGCGTGCCGCTGCCGACGACGCGGCCGTGCTCGAGCACGACGATCACGTCGGAGTCGACCACCGTCGACAGCCGGTGGGCGATCACGAGCAGGGTGCGGTCCTCGGCGACGGCGTCGATCGCGAGCCGCATCTTCTGCTCGTTGACCCCGTCGAGTGACGACGTCGACTCGTCGAGCAGCAGGATCGGGGGAGCGGCGAGCAGCGCGCGGGCGATGGCCAGGCGCTGTCGTTCGCCACCGGAGAGCATCACGCCGTCCTCACCGACCTGCGCGTCGAGACCGCGGGGATCGCGGTGCAGGACCTCGCCGAGGTTGACCGCCTCGAGCACCCGGACGCAGTCGTCCTCGGTGGCGTTCGGCGACCCGAGCAGCAGGTTGGCGCGGATCGTGCCGGCGAGCACGGGGGCGTCCTGCTCGACGTAGCCGATCTGAGCCCGGAGCTCGTCGCGGTCCATGCCGCGGACGTCGATGCCACCCAGGCGGATCACGCCGTCGGTGGGGTCGTAGAACCGCTCGATCAGCGCCAGGGTCGTCGACTTGCCGGCACCGGACGGACCCACGAGTGCGACGCGTGAGCCGCGGGGCACCCGGAACGACACGTCGTGAAGCACCACGTCGTCGGCCGGGCGCTCGTCGTCGACGCGATCCGGGCCTCCTGGACGGTCCGCGGGGTCGAACGCGACCGCGCCGTCGGCACCCGAGGCGTCCGCCTGGGCGCGGTACCGGAACGAGACGTGCTCGAACGCGATGGCGTCGTCGGTGGCGACGGCCGCGGCGGGCCGGACCGACTCGTCGTCCTGCGACTCCGTCGGCAGGTGCAGGATCTCCTCGATCCGGCCGAGCGCGCCGAGCGCCTGGGCGACGGCGACGGCCGCGCCCATCGCCTGGCCGAGCGGCATGATCATCATGAAGAGCAGCAGGATGAACGTGATGAGCGTCGCGATGGTGATGGTGCCGGCCGCGACCTGTGCACCGCCGACGCCCAGGACGGCGATGAACGCGACCTGCATGACGATGCTCGCGACGGGGACGACGAAGGCAGACATCTTGGCGATGTCGAGGCCGCGCTTGTAGGCCTCGGTCGCGTGGCCGTCGACCTCGCGCACCTCGCGTTCGGTGGCGCCGGCCGCACGGATCGTGCGGACCGCACCGATGCCGCGTTCGACGGCGGCGGTGAGGTCGCCGACCTTCTCCTGCGCACGCTTCGAGGCGACCCGGATGCGACGGCTCAGCCCGCCGACGACGACGATCGCGATCAGGACGATCACGATCACGATGCCGAGCAGCAGCGGGTCGATGATGGCCATCGCGACGATGGCGCCGATGAACGTGAGCGCGCCGCCGATCGACTCGATCAGCCCCTGGGTCAGGACGGCCCGCAGGAGCGTGGTGTCGCTGCCGACGCGGGACACCAGGTCGCCGGTGCGCCGCGTGTCGAACTCCGAGATCGGCAGGTTGAGGATGCGGGCGATGAGCTTGCGGCGGGTGGAGAGCACGACGCCCTCGCCCGCACGCTGCAGCAGGAAGTGCTGCACGCCGTTCAGCACCCCCGCGACGATGACGAGCCCGACCAGCAGCCACACGAGCGTGCTGAGGGTGTTGCCCTGCTGCACCGCGGTGATGACCTGGTTGACCAGGAGCGGCTGCGCGAGCGAGGCCCCCGCCCCGAGGACGCTCAGCACGATGATCACGACCATCGCGGGCTTGTTCTCGAACAGGTAGGACAGCAGGCGACCGAACGTGGCGCGGGGGCCGTCGGAGGTCTTCGGGCGTGCGAAGGGGAAGCTCATCGTGTTCCTAGTTTCTGCCGTACTTCTTGTGCACTGCCTGTCGGCTGACACCGAGCAGCGTCGCGATCTCCTGCCACGAGGCACCGGCGGTGCGGGCACGTCGCGCAGCGAGCTCTTCGGTCCGGTCGAGCTCACGGCGCAGCTCCCGCACGTTGGCGAGGGCGGAGAACGGGTCGTCCCCTGATGCTCCGGCCGCGAGGCTCGTGATGGTCGGTCGGTCCATGGGTGTCAACCTACATTGACGCACCGACATTCGTCAACCTGCGTTGACGGCGCGAGCCGTGCAGCATCGGGTGCGCAGACGCCGGCGTCTTCGTTCGACGCCGCCACGCGCGCGAGACGCCGCCGAATCCGGCGGCGTCTCGACGGGCATGCGGCGTCCCGCTGACACGACGGCGTGTTGCGCGGGGCGAGGCGCGCACACGACGGACGGGAGGCCCGGTGCCAGCTGGCACCCCTCCCTCGCAGGCTCGGTCGGCGCACCCCGCGCAACGCTTCGCGTCGCTGCTGAGCGGGGTGCGCCCGTCCCGCGGATGCGTCGCCGATCAGGCGTCGGCGATGTCCTTCGACTTCGTCTCGCGCACGAAGAGCAGCGCGACCAGCGTCACGACCGCGGCGATCGTCAGGTACAGGCCGACCAGGAAGATGTCGCCGTCCGGCTTCCAGAGCGCCAGTGCAATGGTCGGGGCGAGCGACGCACCGAGGATCGACGCGACGTTGTACGCGATTGCCGAGCCGGTGTACCGGACGTTCGTCGGGAACAGCTCGGGCAGCAGCGCACCCATCGGACCGAAGGTCAGCCCCATCAGCGAGAGCCCGACGATGAGGAAGGTCACCACGGTGATCGGGCCGCTCGACGCCGCGAACCAGAACTGGAACGTCAG
This sequence comes from Curtobacterium sp. MCLR17_034, assembly GCF_003234485.1. Lineage (NCBI taxonomy): Bacteria > Bacillati > Actinomycetota > Actinomycetes > Micrococcales > Microbacteriaceae > Curtobacterium > Curtobacterium sp. MCLR17_034. The sequence continues at coordinate 81,875 of NZ_QKTH01000003.1, read as the reverse complement.
GCCGAACAGCGCGATGCCGATCGTGGTCGGGATGAGGGTCTTGCGGCGGCCGAACTTGTCGGCGAGCAGCCCCGCGATCGGGGTGAAGATGCCGAAGAACACGACACCGATCATGAGCAGGGTCAGGAACTCGCCACGGGTGTACCCGAGGCCGACCTTCGGGACGAGTGCGCTGGCCTCGGAGCCGGTCGTGCCGTACGACAGGGTGAACGTCGTCATGAAGTAGAAGAGCACGTACGTGGCGACCATGCCGAACGTGCCGACGATGACGGCCCGCCACGAGGTGCGGAACACCCGGCCGAGCGGGACCTTCGCGACCGTGCCGGACTCCTGCACGCCCCGGAACACCGGCGACTCGACGAGCTTGAAGCGCACGTAGAGGCCGATGATGACGAGCACGGCGGAGAGCAGGAACGGGATGCGCCAGCCCCACGCCTGGAAGTCGGCGTTCGGGGTGCCGTCGGCACCGGCGGGCATCGCCGCGTTGATCGCGATGAACAGGCCGTTCGCGAGCAGGAAGCCGATCGGGGCACCGAGCTGCGGCATCGAGCCGAACACGCCGCGCTTGCCCTTCGGTGCGTTCTCGGTCGCGAGCAGGGCCGCACCGGACCACTCGCCACCGAGCCCGACGCCCTGGGCGAAGCGCATGACGGCGAGGAGGACCGGGGCCCAGACGCCGATCGTGTCGAACGTCGGCAGGCAGCCGATCAGGAACGTGGCGGTGCCCATCACGAGCAGCGACGCGACGAGGGTGGTCTTGCGGCCGATCCGGTCGCCGAAGTGCCCGAAGATGATCGACCCGACCGGCCGGGCGAAGAACGCCAGGGCGAAGGTGACGAAGGACGACAGCTGCGAGGCCGTCGGGTCCTCGTTCGGGAAGAACAGCGTCGGGAAGACGAGCACCGCGGCGGTCGCGTAGACGTAGAAGTCGTAGAACTCGATCGACGTGCCGACGAGGCTCGCGATGACGACGCGGGAGCGCGGGTTGCCGGCGGGTGGCGGAGCGGAGGTGGGGGTTGCGGGTGCCGGGGCGGCGGTCATGACAGGGCGAGGTCTTCCGTGCTGCGTGCTCCCAACGGGGAGCACGAGGATCCGAAACGGCGGACACCGATCGGTTCGCGCGGGGTGGCGCGGGCACCGATCGGGTGCGTTCGGCTGAGGGGGGACCGCTTGTGACGGAAGCCCGATCATACGACAGATGTCGTCTGCCTGCGAATCAGCCCAGAGTCAGCTGGCCGAAGCGTCTGCCTCCTGCGCGCGCTCAGGCGCCCGCGCCCGCGCCCGCGCCGGCTCCCGCTTCGAGGTGCTCGGGCAGTTGGTGGCCCATCCGGTCGCGCTTCGTGTCGAGGTACCCGGCGTTCTGCGCCGAGATGCCGACGACGAGCGGCACGAGGGAGTCGACGGTGATGCCGTGCTCCTCGAGCTGGCGGCGCTTCTCCGGGTTGTTCGACAGCAGCCGGACCCGGGTGATGCCGAGGTCGGCGAGGATGCCCGCGGCGCCGCCGTAGGCACGGGAGTCGGCGGGCAGGCCGAGCGCGAGGTTGGCGTCGAGGGTGTCGAGACCGTCCTCTTGCAGGCGGTAGGCCTTGAGCTTGTTGATGAGACCGATGCCGCGGCCCTCCTGCCCGCGCAGGTAGATGACCACACCGCCCTCGGCCGCGATCGTGTCGAGCGCGGCGTCGAGCTGGGGGCCGCACTCGCACTTCAGTGACCCGAAGGCCTCACCGGTCAGGCACTCGGAGTGCACCCGGACGAGTGCGCCGTCGGTGGGCATCGAGCCGTCCGGCAGGGTGCCGATGATCGCGACGTGCTCCGCGCTCGTCACGAGGTCGCGGTAGGCGCGCATCTGGAAGGTGCCGTGGGTGGTCGGCACGTTCGTCGACACCTCGAACTTGACCGGGCTCCCCGGCGTGGGGGAGGTCAGCGCATCGGTCATGGGGTGCTCCGGTCGTTCGTGGGCCCGTCGTTCCCGAGCCCGGGTGTCGCGTGCTGCTGCTGGCGGTGCTGGTTCTCGTGCTGCGGACGGTGCGGTCGGGCTCGGACCAGCAGGTCGGGGCCGAGGCTGGTGGTCGATAGTACGTCCAACCGCCGACGGTCGGAGATGCTTCCCACGCCCAGGTCGTCGAGGGCGACCCGGGGTCCGCCGAGCAGCACCGGGGCGATGTACACCAGGTACTCGTCGACGAGTCCGGCGGCGATGAGCGCCGAGGCGACCGTGGGACCACCTTCGACGAACACCGAGTGCACGCCGTGCCCGCGCAGGGCGCCGAGTGAGGTGGCCAGGTCGTGTCCGGGCAGGGTGACGAACCCGCGCGGGTGCCGACGGACGGCGGCGTCGGCAGGCACCGGGCGGTCACCGAGCACCACGGCGAGGGGCTGGTCGGCGAGCAGTTCGCCGGCGTCCCCGCGCGCGGTCAGGCTCGGGTCGTCGGCCAGGACGGTGCCGGTGCCGACGAGGATCGCGTCGTGGGCGGCGCGCTGTTCGTGGACGTGCTGGCGTGCGGCGGCGCCGGTGATCCACTTGCTCGTGCCGTCGGCAGCGGCGGCGCGCCCGTCGAGGCTGGACGCCCACTTCACGGTGACCCACGGTCGGCCGAGCCGGACCGAAAGCAGCCACCGTTCGAGGAACGCCTCGGCCTGGGCGGCCAGGACCCCGGAGACGACCTGGACCCCGGCGGCACGGAGTCGGTCGGCGCCGCCGTGCACGTCGGCTCCGGGGTCGTCGATCGCGTACACGACCCGGGCGATCCCGGCGTCGAGCAGGGCCACGGCGCACGGCCCCGTGCGGCCGACGTGGTTGCAGGGTTCGAGGGTGACGACCGCCGTGGCACCGCGCAGCAGTGCCGGGTCGACCTTGGCCATCGCGTCGACCTCGGCGTGCGGGGTGCCGGCGCCCTTGTGCCACCCCTCGGCGAGGACCTCGCCGGTGGGGGAGAGGATCACGGCGCCGACGCGGGCGTGGTCGCCGACGACGGGCCCGAGGGCCGCGAGTTCGAGCCCGCGGCGCATCGCCCGGACCTCGGTGGGTCGTGCCGTGTCGCTCACGGGCCGAGCCTACCGGCGGCGGTTGGGTGACACGTCACCACGGATGTGAGCGCGTTCAGGCGACGGGCCAGGGGAGTTCGGAGGCGGGAGTGCCATCGGCGCGTCGCAGTGCGGTCCACGCCGTGGTCGGGCCGCCGTCCCGGTCCGGGACCCGGGCTGCGCCGAGGCCCGTGAACGAGAACCCGGCCGCACGGGCGACCGCTGCCGACGCTGCGTTGCCCTCGTAGCACTCCCAGTAGACGTCCGGCGCGCCCTGCTCGAACGCCCAGTCGACCACGAGCCGGACGGCGTCGTGCATGAGTCCGGCACCGCGCGCGGACGGTGCGAGCCAGAACCCGAGGTCACGACCGGCGGTGCGGTAGCTGATGATGCCCGCGAGCCACGTCGAACCGGCCGGTCGGATCGCCCACGTGTACTCGCGGTCCGATGCCCACCCCGGTCCGACCAGGGCGTCGACGAAGGTCCGGGCGTCCTGCTCGCGGTACGGCGTCGGCACCGTCGTCCACCGGACGATCACCGGGTCCTGGCAGGCCTCGGTGATCGCGGCGGTGTCGGCGCGGGTGGGCAGGTCGAGCCGGACCCGCGCCGACTCGAGGGTGACGGGCTGCACGGTCAGCCGCGCGACCGCGGGACGAACCCGATGCGGTCGTAGACGCGGGCCAGGGTCTCCTGCGCGATCGACTCGGCGCGGTCGGCGCCGACGGCGAGCAGCCGGTCGAGCTCCGCCGGGTCGTCGAGCAGTTCGAGCGTGCGGGCGCGGACCGGTTCGAGCTCGGCCACGACGGCGTCGGCGACCTCGCCCTTCAGGTCGCCGTAGCCCTTGCCGGCGAACGACTCCTCGAGCGCGGCGATCGAGGTGCCGGTGAACGCCGACAGGATCGACAGCAGGTTCGTCACACCGGGCTTCGTCTGGCGGTCGGCCCGGATCTCGCGCTCGGCGTCGGTGACGGCCGACTTGACCTTCTTCGCGGTGCGCTTCGGGTCGTCGAGCAGGCGGATGAGGCCGTTGTCCGACGCTGCGGACTTGCTCATCTTGCTGGTCGGGTCCTGCAGGTCGTAGATGCGCGCGGTCTCGGTCAGGATGCGTGCCTCGGGCGTGACGAAGGTGTCACCGAACCGCGAGTTGAAGCGTCCGGCCAGGTCGCGCGTGAGTTCGACGTGCTGGCGCTGGTCGTCCCCGACCGGCACGACCTTGGTGTCGTAGAGCAGGATGTCCGCGGCCATCAGGATCGGGTAGGTGAAGAGCCCGACCGACGCGGCCTCGGCGCCCTGGCGTGCCGACTTGTCCTTGAACTGGGTCATCCGGCTCGCCTCGCCGAAGCCGGTCAGGGTGTTCAGCACCCAGGCGAGCTCGGCGTGGGCGGGCACGTGCGACTGCACGAACAGCGTCGCCTTGGACGGGTCGATGCCCGACGCGATGTACTGCGCAGCGGTGGCCCGGGTGTTCGCGCGGAGCTCGGCCGGGTCCTGCGGCGAGGTGATGGCGTGCATGTCGACGACGCAGTAGATGGCGTCGTAGTCGTCGAGCAGGGTCCTCCACTGCATGAGCGCCCCGACGTAGTTGCCGAGGTGCAGCGATCCGGCGGACGGCTGGATGCCCGAGAAGATGCGGGTCTTGGTCATGGTGGTGCTCCGGTGCGTCAGGTGAAGCGAGAGAAGAGGGGTCAGAGTTCGTAGTCGACGACCACGGGGGCGTGGTCGGACCATCGCTGGTCGTACGCCGCGGCGCGGTCGACCGTGTACTCCGTGACCTTGGCGGCCAGGTCGGGCGTCGCCATCTGGTAGTCGATGCGCCAGCCGGTGTCGTTGTCGAAGGCCTGACCGCGCCACGACCACCACGTGAACGGGCCGTCGACGTCGCCGGCCTGGGCGCGGCCCACGTCGACCCAACCGAGCCCGGGACCCGTGGAACCGTCGGCACCCTCGACCGGTTCGCCGTCGGCGCCGAAGAACCGCGAGAAGTAGGCGCGCTCGCGCGGCAGGAAGCCGGCTCGCTTGACGTTGCCCTTCCAGTTCTTGATGTCGCGCTCGTCGTGCCCGACGTTCAGGTCACCGACGACGACGGCGAGCGGGTTGTGCGCCCGGAGTGCGGGCAGCCGCTCGGTCATGGCGTCGAGGAACTTCCACTTCTCGTCCTGCTTCGGGGTGTCGACCTCGCCCGAGTGCACGTAGGTGGAGACGACGGTGACGGTCGTCCCGCCGATCTCGTAGTCGGCCTCGAGCCAGCGGCCGGCCGAGTCGAAGTCGTCCGGGCCGAGCGCGACGCGGTGGATCTGGGCGGAGTGTCGGGATGCGATCGCGACGCCGGCCCGACCCTTCGCGGTCGCCGGGTCGTGCACGATGTCCCACTCGTCGCCGAGCAGCGCCGCCAGGTCGTCGCTCGACGCGCGCACCTCCTGCAGGGCCAGCACGTCGACGTCGCGGGTGGCGAGCCAGTCGCCCATGCCCTTGCGGAAGGCGGCGCGGACGCCGTTCACGTTGACGGATGCGAGGCGCAGGCGTGTCATGCAGAACACCTTATCGGCGGGTGCCGACAGCCCTGGACGCCCCCACGGACGCACGGGAGGCACGGTGCCAGCTGGCACCGTGCCTCCCGTCCGTCTGGTGGTCGCGTGCAGGACGCGACCTGCGCGATCAGGCCGCGTCGTGGTCCGTCTTGAGGAACTCGACCAGGCTGTCCGCGGTGGTCTCGGCGTCGTCGCCCGAGACGGTGAGGGTGACCTCGTCGCCGTTCTCGATGCCGAGCCCGAGCAGGGCGAGGATGCTGCCGGCGTTCCCGGACTTGTCGCCCTTGGCGATCGTGACCTGGTGCCCCGACGCCGTCACGGTCTGGACGAAGAGGGATGCGGGGCGAGCGTGCAGGCCGGATGCGCTGGCGACGGTCACGGTGCGGGTGGCTTCGGACATCGATGTACTCCTGTCGATGGGTGGTTGGCTCATGCTAGCGAGCACTGGGTGGGCGGGGACGGGGCGCGGTCAGGGTCGGCCGGGCCAGAAGACCTCGGTGCCGGCGGCCTCGACCTCGCGGACCAGGTCGAGGTTGACGGCGGGGTCGGTGATGATCGTGTCGATCGCTGCGAGCGGGGCGACGCGACCGAACTCCTCGCGGCCGAACTTGGTGTGGTCGGCGAGCAGGATGCTCCGTCGGGCGGACTTGATCATCGCGCTCTTCACGGCGGCCTCGGCCATGTTGTGGGTCGTCAGGCCGCGCTCCGGCGTGATGCCGTTGATGCTGATGAAGGCGACGTCGACGCTGACCATGCCGATGAGCTGGTGCGTCCAGGTGCCGACGCCGGCCAGGGAGTCGCTGCGGATGTTGCCGCCGAGCAGGTGCAGGTCGATGCCCGGGCGGTTCGCGACGGCGGTGGCGACGGGGAGCGAGTGCGTGACGACGGTCAGCCCGCGGTCGGTCGGCAGCAGCTCGGCCAGGCAGATGGTCGAGGTGCCGGCGTCGATCATGATCGAGCCGTTCTCGGGCAGTTCGGCCAGGGCGGCCTCGGCGATGACCATCTTCTCGGTCTGGTTGATGCCGCCACGGTCGCCGACGCCGGGGTGCAGGGTGATGCGCTCGACGGGGATCGCACCGCCGTGCGCACGACGGACGAGGCCGCGGCGTTCCAGGCTCGTCAGGTCGCGGCGGATGGTCTCGGGCGTGACGGCGAGCGACTCGGCCAGGTCCTTGACGTCCACCCGGCCCTGCGCGCGCGCCTGCTCGACGATGCGCTGGTGGCGTTCTGGTGCGTACATCGGACCTCGTCGTCTCGGGTCGGAACGGAACGGACATGCTCGGGCACGACATCCGGGATGTCGTCCCCTGCGTTCGATCCGCCAGACGCAAACGGGCATCTGTTTCTGCATTTTTATCCCCGGATGTGTTTGTTTGTCAACGCGAAGCGGGGTAGTGTGCTGATCAGCCGCACGGGCGTGGTCTGTTCCCGTGTCGTGTGCACCGAACGATCCACCCCACCGCAAGCGCGTGTGAGATGAAGGAGTCTCGAATGTCCGAACTGCTCGGCACCGGCGTCGGCCGTGGCGTTGCCCACGGCAACGTGCTCCGGATGGCTGACCCGCTCGGCGAACCGTCGAAGGACGCCCTGGTGGGCTCGGCGGACGACGCGAAGCAGGCCGTGCACGACGCACTGGCCGCCGTGGCGGACGACCTCAACAAGCGCGGACAGCTCGCCGGTGGCGACGCCCAGGCCGTGCTCGAGGCCCAGGCGCTCATGGCGCAGGACCCGACGCTCCTCGACGACGTGCACACCCGCATCGACGGTGGCACCAACGCCGAGCGCGCCGTGTACGAGGCGTTCGCCCAGTTCCGCGACCTGCTCGTCGGCATGGGCGGCTACATGGGGGAGCGCGCGGCCGACCTCGACGACGTCGCCCAGCGCATCATCGCCAAGCTCCGCGGCGTGCACGCCCCCGGCGTCCCCGAGTCGGACACCCCCTTCGTCCTCGTCGCCCGCGACCTCGCCCCGGCGGACACCGCGCTGCTCGACCTCGAGAAGGTCCTGGCGCTCGTCACCCGTGACGGTGGCCCGACCTCGCACACCGCGATCCTCGCCCGTGCCAAGGGCATCACCGCCATCGTCGGCGTGACCGGTGCCGACGACCTGGCCGACGGCCAGTCCGTCGTCGTGGACGCCATCGCCGGCACGGTCGTCACCGACCCCGACGCCGCATTGGTCGCGGACGTCGAGCGTCGCATCGCCGACCGCCTCGCCGCCGCAGCGGCACCGCTCACCGCCGGTGCCCTCGCCGACGGCCACGTCGTGCCCCTGCTCGCGAACCTCGGCAGCCCCGCCGACGCCGCCGGCGCCGTTGCTCTCGGTGCGGAGGGCGTGGGGCTCTTCCGCACCGAGTTCCTCTTCCTCGACTCGCCGAAGGCCCCCACGGTCGACGAGCAGACCGAGTCGTACCGCCAGCTCCTCGCGGCGTTCCCCGGCAAGAAGGTCGTCGTGCGCGCGCTCGACGCCGGCGCCGACAAGCCCCTGCCGTTCCTCACCGACAAGGACGAGGAGAACCCGGCCCTCGGGCGCCGCGGCCTGCGTGCCCTGCGGAACCACCCCGAGGTCCTGCGCGACCAGCTCACCGCGCTCGCCCAGGCCGACGCCGCGACCGAGGCCGACCTGTGGGTCATGGCCCCGATGGTCGCCGACGCCGAGGAGACCGAGTACTTCGTCACCCTGGCCCGTGAACTCGGCATCCGCACCGCGGGTGTCATGGCCGAGGTGCCGTCGCTCGCGCTGATGGCCGAGCAGGTGTTCCAGAACGCCGACTTCGTGTCGATCGGCACGAACGACCTGACCCAGTACACGATGGCCGCCGACCGCATGCTCGGCACCGTCGCGTCGTACCAGGACCCGTGGCACCCCGCCGTCCTGCGCCTCGTCGCGCAGCTCGGTTCCGCGGGCGCCACCGCCGGCAAGGCCGTCGGGATCTGCGGTGAGGCAGCAGCCGACCCGCTGCTCGCCGTCGTCCTGGTCGGTCTCGGCGCCACGACCCTCTCCATGACCCCCGCGGCCCTGGCCGACGTGCGCGCCGAACTCGGTCGCTACACGCTCGAACAGGCCCGCGAGATGGCGACGGCGGCACTCGCCGCGAGCACGGCGGCGGCCGCGAAGTCCGCTGCCGCGTCCGCGGTGCACGCCGCCTGACCCACCACCCCCAGCACCACCCCTCCCAGCACCACGCAGCAGCTCCACCACACAGAAAGTCACCGCACATGACAACGTCGTCCGTTGCAGCGCCCGACGCACCCGCGAAGTCGCGGGGCGGCGCACGCGTCGCCGTTCAGAAGTTCGGCACGTTCCTCTCCGGCATGGTCATGCCCAACATCGCGATCTTCATCGCGTGGGGCATCATCACGGCCTTCTTCATCGAGACCGGGTGGACGCCCGTCGGCGTCCTCGGTGGGTTCGGTGAGACGGCCGGCGTCGCCAACCCCGGCCTCGTCGGCCCGATCCTGACCTACCTCATCCCGCTCGCGATCGCCATCCAGGGCGGCCGGATGATCTACGACACCCGCGGTGCCGTCGTCGGGTCGATCATGACCATGGGTGTGATCATCGGTGCCTCCGGCACCACGATGATCCTCGGCGCGATGATTTGTGGCCCGCTCGGTGCCTACCTGATCAAGCAGATCGACCGGATCTGGGACGGCAAGATCAAGCCCGGCTTCGAGATGCTCGTCAACAACTACGCAGCCGGGATCCTGGGCTTCGTCCTCGCGATGATCGGGTTCTTCTGGCTCGCGCCGCTGTTCAAGCTCATCGCCGAGGGCCTCGGCTCCGCGGTGGACTTCCTCGTGCAGCACTCGCTCCTGCCGCTCGCCAGCGTCATCATCGAGCCGGCGAAGGTCTTCTTCCTGAACAACGCCATCAACCACGGTGTGCTCGACCAGCTCGGTGCGGCGCAGGTCGCCGAGTCGGGCAAGTCGATCCTGTTCCTGCTCGAGGCGAACCCCGGCCCCGGCCTCGGTCTGCTGCTCGCCTTCACCTTCTTCGGTGTCGGCATCGCCCGCTCGACCGCTCCCGGCGCGATCATCATCCAGTTCTTCGGTGGCATCCACGAGATCTACTTCCCGTACGTGCTGCAGAAGCCGATCCTGTTCATCGCGGTCATCCTCGGTGGTGCCACGGGTGTCGCCACGAACGTCGCGTTCCAGTCCGGCCTCGTCGCCCCGGCGTCGCCCGGCTCGATCTTCGCGGTGCTCGGCGCCACGGAGCGCAACAGCTTCCTCGGCGTGATCCTGTCGGTCATCCTGTCCGCCGCGGTGTCGTTCGCGGTCTCGTCCTTCTTCCTCCTCGCCAGCCGCAAGCGCGACCTGGCGAACGGTGGCGGTGACATGAGCGCCGCCATGGCGAAGCTCCAGGCGAACAAGGGCCGCGACGTCAACTCGGCGACCGCCGGCCTGCTCGGCAACAACTCCCCGGCCAACGAGGAAGAGGCCGAGGCCTCCCTCGGCGGCGTCGGCTCGGCCAGCACGGCGACGGCGACGAAGGTCCAGAACCTGGTCTTCGCCTGCGACGCCGGCATGGGCTCGAGTGCGATGGGCGCCAGCGTCCTGCGCAACAAGATCAAGAAGGCGGGCATCGAAGGGGTCACGGTCTCCAACAAGGCGATCGCGAACCTGTCCGGTGACGAGGACCTGATCATCACGCAGGCAGAACTGACGGACCGCGCGAAGCAGAAGAACCCGAACGCACAGCACGTGTCGGTCGGCAACTTCATGAACGCTCCGCAGTACGACCAGGTCGTCGAGCAGCTGAAGAACCAGTAACGCCACAACCAGTAACGAAGTGCAGTATCGGAGGGGACGGGGCTGACCCGTCCCCTCCATCTCGTCCTCAACACAAGGAGAACCCCCGATGCCCGTCCTGCAGGAGAGCCAGATCCGCATCCACACCGAGGACACCGCGCCGACCAAGTCGGAAGCGATGAAGGAGGCGGCCGAGATCCTCGAGGCTGCGGGCGCGGTCACGGCCGACTACTACCCGGCCATGCTCGAGCGTGAGAAGAGCGTGTCCACCTACATGGGCAACTTCCTCGCCATCCCGCACGGCACCAACGACGCGAAGGACGCCATCAAGTCGTCCGCCCTGTCGTTCATCCGCTACGCCAGCCCGATCGACTGGGACGGCAACCCCGTGCGCTTCGTCGTCGGCATCGCCGGTGTGAACAACGAGCACCTCGACATCCTGTCGAAGATCGCGATCGTGTTCTCCGACGAGGACGAGGTCCAGAAGCTCACCGACGCGGCCGACACCGCCGCGATCCTCGCGATCCTCGGCGAGGTCAACGAGTGAGCACCAGCACCGCCGTCCACTTCGGCGCCGGCAACATCGGCCGCGGCTTCGTCGGGCTCCTGCTCCACGAGGCCGGGTACGAGGTCGTCTTCGCCGACGTCGCCGCCCCGCTCATCGACGCCCTGGCCGCAGCCGACTCGTACACCGTGCACGAGGTCGGCGCCGGCGCCCAGGACCACGAGGTCACGAACTTCCGCGCGCTGAACAGCGCCCAGGACGAGGACGGCGTGGTCGCCGAGATCGCGAAGGCCGCGATCGTCACGTGCGCCGTCGGCCCGAACGTCCTGAAGTTCATCGCCCCGGTCATCGCCCGCGCGCTCGTCGCCCGCGACGCGGACGCCGCACCGATCGCCGTCATGGCGTGCGAGAACGCCCTCAACGCCACGGACCGCCTGCGCGAGTTCATCGTCGCCGCCCTGCCCGAGGACGGCCGCGACGCAGCCCTGGCCAACGCCGTCTTCGCGAACACCGCCGTCGACCGCATCGTGCCCGCGCAGCCCGAGGGTGGCGGACTCGACGTCACCGTGGAGACCTACTTCGAGTGGGCCATCGACCGCACGCCGTTCGGTGGGAACGAGCCGGAGATCCCCGGCGCGCACTACGTCGACGGCCTCGCGGCGTCGATCGAGCGCAAGCTCTTCACGGTGAACACCGGGCACGCCACCGTCGCGTACCACGGCTTCGTCGCCGGGGCCGACAAGATCTCGGACGCCATCGCGATCCCCGCCGTGCGCTCCGAGCTCGAGTCCGTGCTCGCCGAGACGAGCGACCTGCTCATCCGCCGGCACGAGCTCGACGCCGAGGTGCACCGCGCGTACGTGCAGGCGATCATCGGCCGGTTCGAGAACCCGCACCTGCCCGACACGGTGACCCGCGTCGGCCGTCAGCCGCTCCGCAAGCTGTCGCGCGACGAGCGGTTCGTCTCGCCCGCCGCCGCGCTGGCCGAGGACGGTACCGAGCCGACCGCGCTCCTCGACGCGATGGCCGCGGCGCTCCGCTTCGACGTCGCGGACGACGAGCAGAGCGTCGAGCTGCAGGCGCTGTTGGCATCGGACGCGTCCGACGCGGACGTGGCCACGCAGATCACCGGTCTCGCTGCGGAGCACCCGCTCCACGCCGCGTTCACCGAGCGGATCCGGTCCGCGCGCGCCTGATGACGTCCGCAAGGGCGGCTTGACGACGTCCGCACGGACGGACGGGAGGCCCGTCACCGGCTGGTGACGGGCCTCCCGTCCGTTCCGGGGTCGCGACGCGTACCGTCGCCCGCATGACGAAGCACTGGGTGGCCCCACGGTTCGGCGGCAGCGAAGTCCTGGAGTACGTCGAGGCGGAGGTGCCGGTACCCGGCCCCGGCGAGGTCACGATCGACGTCCGCGCCGCCGGCATGAACCCCGCAGACACCAAGCACACCCGCCAGGGCGACCCCGCGGACCTGCCCATCGCCGTCGGCTACGAGGTCGCCGGCGTCCTGTCCGCCGTCGGCCCCGACACCGAGATCGCGTCGGGTGGGGGAACGGTCGGCGACGAGGTCCTCGCGTTCCGCGTCAGCGGCGGCTGGGCCGAGTCGGTCACGGTGCCCGCGGCCGACGTCTTCGCGAAGCCCGCTTCGCTCGGCTTCCCGGAGGCCGCCAACCTGCTCCTCGCCGGCTCGACCGCCGCCGACATGCTCCGCGTCACCCGCGCGGAGGGGCGCGACACCGTCCTGGTGCACGGCGCATCGGGCGCGGTCGGCGTCAGCCTGCTCCAGCAGCTACGGCTGCTCGGCACCCGCGTCATCGGCACCGCGTCGGAGCGTGGTGCGGACGTCGTGCGACGCTTCGGTGGCGAGTGGGTCGCGTACGGCGACGGCCTGGAGGCGCGTGTCCGTGATCTCGCACCCTCCGGCATCGACGTGGCACTGGACTGCGTCGGTACCGACGAGGCCGTCGACGTCTCGCTCGCGTTGGTCGCGGACCGGTCACGGATCGTGACGATCGCCGCGCAGGCGCGGGCCGCATCGGACGGGATCGCCGCGGTGGGCGGCGCGCAGCCGGCGAGCAAGGCCTTCCGTAACTCGGTGCGGCAGTGGCTCATCGACCTGGCTGGTGCCGGACAGCTCGAGGTGCCGGTGGCGCGGACCTTCCCGCTGGCGGAGGCGAAGGCGGCGGCGGAGCTGCTGGAGTCCGGGCATCCCGGGGGCAAGCTCGCGCTCCTGCCCTGACAGCATCGTCGGACAGGAGTCGTTCCCGCGGATGACGCTCGCCGGCTCGGGGGAGTGCCACACTCTGTGTGGACCGACAGCCGCGCCGGAAGGAACCGACCGATGAGCGACCAGTACCCGCCCCGTGACCCCTACGGCCAGCAGCAGGGCCTGTACGGACAGCAACCGTGGGGGCAGCAGCCTCCGGGGCAGTACGGGCAGCCCGGTCCGGGTCGGCCGAGTGGTGGGAGGTCCGAGCCGCCGCTCTGGGCACCCTGGTACGGCATCCCCTTCCCCCAGGCGTTCCTGCGGTTCTGGAAGAAGTACGTGCGCTTCGACGGTCGGGCCAGTCAGTCGGAGTACTGGTTCTGGGCGCTCTGGTACCTCATCGGTTCGGCTGCCGCCGGCATCATCGGCAGCGGGTTCGACGTGCTGCCGTTCGTCGACGACGGCTCAGACGGACTCGGCAGTCTCTGGAGCCTGGCCTGCGCGCTCGGTTTCATCGCGTTGACCGTGCGGCGGCTGCACGACGTCAACCTCAGTGGTCTGCTCGCCCTGTTGTTCATCATCCCGCCGATCGGCATCCTGTTCTCGTTGATCATCGGCCTGATGTCGTCGAACCCGCAGGGGCAGCAGTACGACCGTCCGCTGCCGGGGTGACGCGCGGTACCGGTTCTGACCGCCGCTCAGGAGTTCTGGTTGACTCGACCGTGAACATCAGCCAACACTCGAGGGGGACCACGTGAGCGACCAGTACCCGCAGGATCCGAACAACCAGCCGAACGCCCAGTTCGGCGGCGCACCGCAGTACGGCCAGCAGCCGCCGACCGGACCGAACGGCGAACCGCCGCTCTGGGCACCGTGGTACGGGATCTCGTTCGGCAAGGCCGTCGGCCGCTTCTTCAAGAAGTACGCCACGTTCAGCGGTCGTGCCAGCCGGAGCGAGTTCTGGTGGTGGTACCTCGCCAACGCGATCGTCGGCATCGTCCTCGGCATCCTGTACGCCATCGGTTTCGCGACCTCCGAGCGCTCGACCGTGTCGATGTCGTCCTCGACGTCGACCAGCGTCCAGTCCACCGTCACCGAGCCGTCCGCGCTCTTCGTCATCTCGGGCATCCTGTTCCTGCTCTGGGGCCTCGCGATCATCATCCCGACGCTCGCCCTCGGCTGGCGCCGCCTGCACGATGCGAACCTCCCCGGTGCGCTGTGGATCATCGCGATCTTCGTCGGCATCGTCGGCATCGTCTTCGGCCTGCTGCCCTCGAACCCGCAGGGCGCGCGGTACGACCGCCCCGTCTCGAGCCGATGAGCAACGACGGGACGCCCCAGTGGGGCCAGCCCGGCGGCGATCAGCAGCAGGGACAGCCGGGGTTCGGCGAGCAGCCCGGGTACGGGCAGCAGCCCGGCTACGGCGAGCAGCCTGGGTACGGGCAGCAGCCTGGGTACGGGCAGCAGCCTGGCTACGGGCAGCAGCCCGGGGACGGGCAGCAGCCTGGCTACGGGCAGCAGCCCGGCTACGGACAGCAGCCGTACCAGCAGTACGCCCAGCCGTACGTCGGTGGGTACCCGCAACTGGCGGAGCCGATACCGGTCGGCCCGGACGGCGTTCCGCCGCTGTGGGCCCCCTGGTACGGCATCGGGTTCCTCGACGCGTTCCTCCGGTTCTTCAAGAAGTACGCCCGCTTCGACGGCCGTGCCGGTCGCAGTGAGTACTGGTACTGGTTCCTGGCCAACGCCATCGTCACGATCGTGCTCTACGGGGGCTTCATCGCCCTGCTGATCGCCACCAGCCCGACCACCACCGTCGTGGACGACTACGGGTACTCGCGCGACGTGTCGGGGGCGCCTTCGCCGTTCGCCTTCGTGCTGCTCGGGCTCTTCGGGCTGTGGTGGCTCGCCACCCTCGTGCCGAACCTGGCACTCGCGTGGCGCCGCCTCCACGACGCGAACCTGCCGGGCCCGCTCTGGTTCGTGTCGCTCATCGCGAGCCCCGCGGCCATCGTGTTCGGCTGCCTGCCGTCGAACCCGGCCGGTGCGCGGTACGACCGCCCCGACCTGCGGTAGTTCCACGAACGAGAACAGCCCGCCCCGCGCTTCGAGCGCGGGGCGGGCTGTTCTCGTGTCGGGGAGGGCTCAGACGACCCGGAGGCGGACGAGTGCGCCGTCGACCACCAGGTCACGCACGGTGGCCGACGGGTCGGCGATCTGGAAGCGCAGGGCGCCGCCCGGCTGCTCGAACCACGGCTGGACGAAGCGGACGTTCACCAGGAACGGCCGGTCGACGACGTAGCGGTGAGTCTCCGGCGAGGAGGTCACGTGCGGGGGCAGCGACCGGCTGGGCAGCGGGGTGTCGAGCGGGTGCAGCAGGTAGCCGTCCGGGCCACCGATGCGGTCGACGGGGACACCGGCCGGGATCTGGATGGTCAGCCCCTGCTCGCCGGCCTGCGCGACCTGCTGCGCGAGCTGCGGGTAGGTCGACGCTGCGCGGTCGCGGAGCCCCTCGAGCTCATGACGAGGGATGTCGCGGGGCTCCGGGAACGGACGGTTCAGGAAGCGGCGCAGCATCTCGACCGCGTCGTCCTCGCCCGTGGCCTGCGCGAGACGACGAGCCGTTCCGTAGTCGACGACCTCGAGCGCGTAGCCGGAGGCGTCGGTCTGGACGATGCGGAGCGCCCCCTCGACCGGCGGTTCGAGCAGGGTCTCGCCGGGGAGCTGCACGTACCGGGTCGTGTAGCCGAGCTGGTCGAGGATGGGGCGGGTGTCCGCGAACGTCATGGTCGGGAGCCTATCGGTCGACGTGGTGCTGGGCCTTGGACGGAGCCGGGACTACGCGCGGCCGCGCATGATCGCCTGCTTGACCTCGGAGATCGCCTTCGTCACCTGGATGCCACGGGGGCACGCGTCGGTGCAGTTGAAGGTCGTGCGGCAGCGCCAGACGCCTTCCTTGTCGTTGAGGATGTCGAGACGGACGTTCGCGGCGTCGTCGCGGGAGTCGAAGATGAACCGGTGTGCGTTCACGATCGCCGCGGGGCCGAAGTACTGCCCATCGGTCCAGAACACCGGGCAGGACGACGTGCACGCGGCGCAGAGGATGCACTTCGTGGTGTCGTCGAAGCGGGCGCGATCGGCGACGGACTGCACGCGCTCCTTGCCGGGCGTCGGGGCCGACGAGGACTGCAGGAAGGGCTGCACCTCGCGGTAGCTCTGGAAGAAGGGCTCCATGTCGACGACGAGGTCCTTCTCGAGCGGCAGGCCCTTGATCGCCTCGACGTAGATCGGCTTCGAGACGTCGAGGTCCTTGATCAGGGTCTTGCACGCCAGGCGGTTGCGACCGTTGATGCGCATCGCGTCGGACCCGCAGACGCCGTGTGCGCACGAGCGGCGGAAGGTCAGGGACCCGTCCTGCTCCCACTTGATCTTGTGCAGGGCGTCGAGGATGCGGTCGGTCGGCAGCATCATGACGTCGAAGTCCTGCCAGCGCGGCTCGTCGTCGACGTCGGGGTCGAAGCGACGGACGATGACCGTGACGGAGAAGGATCCGGGAGGGGCGTCCTGCACGGTGTCGGTGCGCGGTGCCTCGGAGACCAGGGTGTCGGTCATCTCAGTACTTCCTCTCCATCGGCTGGTACCGCGTGATGACGACGGGCTTCCAGTCGAGCGTGATGTGGTCGTCGGCGAGTGACGAGTGCGGGTCGCCCGTCAGGTACGCCATGGTGTGCTGCATGTAGTTCTCGTCGTCGCGCTTCGGGTAGTCGTCGCGCATGTGGCCGCCGCGGCTCTCCTTGCGGTTGCGCGCGGAGTACACGACGACCTCGGCCAGGTCGAGCAGGAACCCGAGTTCAACGGCTTCGAGCAGGTCGGTGTTGAACCGCTTGCCCTTGTCCTGCACGGAGACCTGCATGAAGCGGTTGCGGAGCGTGTGCAGCGTCTCGGTGACGCGGGCGAGCGACTCGTCCGTGCGGAACACCTGGGCGTTCTTGTCCATCTCCTCCTGCAGCTCCTTGCGGAGGGCGGAGACGCGCTCGGTGCCGGTCGAGGCACGGAGCTGGTCGAGCATGCCGCGGACGCCGGCCGCCGGGTCTTCCGGCAGGGGGAGGAACTCGGCGGTCTGGACCCACTCGGCGGCGTTGTTGCCCGAGCGCTTGCCGAAGACGTTGATGTCGAGCAGCGAGTTGGTGCCGAGGCGGTTGGAGCCGTGCACGGAGACGCAGGCGCACTCCCCGGCGGCGTACAGGCCGGGGACGACGGTGGTGTTGTCGTAGAGGACCTCGGCCTTGACGTTCGTCGGGATCCCGCCCATCGCGTAGTGCGCGGTCGGCATGACGGGCACTGGCTCGACGACGGGGTCGACACCGAGGTACGTGCGGGCGAACTCGGTGATGTCCGGCAGCTTCGTCTCGAGGACCTCGGCTCCCAGGTGCGTGCAGTCGAGCAGCACGTAGTCCTTGTTCGGTCCGGCGCCGCGACCTTCGGCCACTTCCTGCACCATGCAGCGCGCGACGATGTCACGCGGTGCGAGGTCCTTGATGGTGGGGGCGTACCGCTCCATGAAGCGCTCGCCCGAGGCGTTCCGGAGGATCGCGCCCTCGCCGCGGGCGCCCTCGGTCAGCAGGATGCCGAGCCCGGCGAGCCCGGTCGGGTGGAACTGGAAGAACTCCATGTCCTCGAGCGGCAGGCCCTTGCGCCACACGATGCCGACGCCGTCGCCGGTCAGGGTGTGCGCGTTCGAGGTGGTCTTGTACATCTTGCCGAAGCCGCCGGTCGCGAAGATCATCGCCTTGGCGTGGAAGACGTGCAGCTCACCGGTCGCGAGCTCGAACGCGACGACGCCGGCCGGCTGCTGGCGGGTGACACCGTCGTCACCGACGACGTCGACCATGATGAGGTCGAGCGCGTAGAACTCGTTGTAGAACTCGACGCCGAGCTTCACGCAGTTCTGGAACAGCGTCTGCAGGATCATGTGCCCGGTTCGGTCTGCTGCGTAGCAGGCCCGGCGGACCGGGGACTTGCCGTGGTCGCGGGTGTGGCCACCGAAACGGCGCTGGTCGATCTTGCCCTCGGGCGTGCGGTTGAACGGCAGGCCCATGTTCTCGAGGTCGATGACGGCGTCGATCGCCTCTTTCGCGAGGATCTCGGCGGCGTCCTGGTCGACCAGGTAGTCGCCGCCCTTGATCGTGTCGAAGGTGTGCCACTCCCACGAGTCCTCTTCGACGTTCGCGAGGGCCGCGGCCATCCCGCCCTGCGCCGCACCGGTGTGCGACCGGGTGGGGTAGAGCTTCGAGATGACGGCCGTCTTCGCCTTCGGGCCGGCTTCGATCGCGGCTCGCATACCCGCGCCTCCGGCGCCGACGATGACGATGTCGAACTGGTGGTGGTGGACGGTGGTCTCGGTCACAGGGGTCTTTCCGTAGACGGTGGGAACGCGGGCAGCAACGGTGGTGGTGCTACTGCGCCGGGCAGAAGGACGGCAGGTCGGCGGCAGCGGCGCCGGCGGGGCACGGGTCGAAGGTCCAGCAGACGAGGAGCCCGAGGACGATCAGCACGACGCAGGCGGCCAGGATCGCGACGAGGAGCGTCTTCCGGATGCCCGGCTTCGACACGTAGTCGTTGACGATGGTGCGCATGCCGTTCGAGCCGTGGATGAGGGCGAGGACCAGCATGAGCGAGTCCCAGACCTGCCAGAAGGGGTTCGCCCACTTGCCGGCGACGAAGGCGAAGTCGATCTGCTTGACGCCCTCGCCGGCCACCATGTTGACGAAGAGGTGGCCGAAGATCAGCACGACGAGCAGCACGCCCGAGGCGCGCATGTAGATCCAGCCCCACTTCTCCCAGTTGGTGGTGCTGCGGGCGGCCGCGGCCGAGCGGGGAGGTTCGACGATCTGCGTGGTCATCTTCGTGCCCCTCAGTTGAAGTCCGCGACGAGGTTCATGAGCTGGCGGGGCAGGAAGCCCGCGATCGCCACCGCCCACAGGACCATGACGATCCAGAACATGGCCCGCTGGTACTTCGGGCCCTTCGACCAGAAGTCGATCAAGATGATCCGCAGGCCGTTGAAGGCGTGGAACACGATGGCCATGACGAGCGCGATCTCGCCGAGGTTCATGATCGGGGTCTTGTACGTGCCGATGACCGCGTTGTACGCCTCGGGTGAGAGCCGCACGAGCGCCGTGTCGAGGATGTGCACGAGCAGGAAGAAGTAGATCGCGACGCCGGTGATGCGGTGGAGGACCCACGACCACATCCCGATCGAACCGCGGTAGAGCGTGCCCTGTGGCGTCCGAGAAGCCCGTGGAGCTTCAATCGAGACGTCGGGCACCGCGGTCGTCGTACCCCCGCCGGTGTGCTCAGCCATGAGCTCGTCCTTCCATAGGACGGGCTCGCCCGATCGGCGAGCCCTTGCCGTTCGTGTTCGTGTGGAACACGACCCATCCTATGCGCGGGCGCTGACCTTCTCGTCCCGACCTGCCCGGAGGCCCCGTCCGACGGGCGGCGCGCCGATGGTGCGGGCCGTGTCGTGGTGGTCGAGGAGCTGGTCGCCGACGGCCTCCCAGGTGGTGCCCTCGACCCGGAGCCGACCGGCGGAACCCATCCGCTCCACCAGCGCGCGGTCGTGGTGCAGCCGCAGGACCGCGTGCCGCAGGGCCTGCGGCGCATCGGCGTCGTAGAGCTCGCCGTCGAGCCCCGGGGCGACCAGGTCGAGCGGGCCGCCGGACGCCGGCGCGATCACGGGCAGGCCGGAGGCGTGGGCCTCCTGCAGGGTCTGCCCGAAGGTCTCGGCCGGACCGGTGTGCACGAACAGGTCGAGCGACGCGTACGCGTCGGCGAGTGCGTCGCCGCGCAGGGGGCCGGTGAAGGTGACGTCGAGGTGCCGGAGCCGACGTTCGAGCATCGCCCGCGACGGACCCCCTCCGGCCACGACGACCCGGATGCCGGGGACGCCGCCGAGTTCGGCGAGCCGCTCGACCTCCTTCTCCGGGGCCAGGCGTCCGACGTACCCGACGATGGTCTCGCCGTTCGGTGCCAGGCGGCGTCGGAGTGCCCGCACGTGCCCGGTCGACCGGCGCGCGGGGTGGAACAGCTCGGTGTCGACGCCGCGACCCCAGCGGGCGACGCGGGGCACGCCCTCCTCGGCGAGCATCGCGGCCGTCGCGCTCGACGGGGCGAGCGTCAGCGAGGCGCCGGCGTGGATGCGTCCGAGGATCTTCCGCACCAACGGGACGGTCGCGGTCAGGCCGTTGCGGCGGGCGAACCCGGCCACGTCGGTCTGGAAGACGGCGACGGAGGGGATGCCGAGCCTCCCGGCTGCCGTGATCGCGCGCCCACCCAGCAGGAACGGACTGGCGGCGTGGAGCACGTCGGCGCCGGAGGCGGCGAGGATCGTGTCGAGCACCGGGTGGGGGAGTGCCACCGGGAACTGGCGGTAGGCGACGGCGGGGATACGGTGGACGTCGAAGGAGCGGTAGCGCTCGACGGCGCTGCGCGACCGGAACTGCGCCAGGCCGGGGGTGTCCGGGGCGATCACGACCGCGCGGTGACCCCGTCGTTCCAGGTGGTCGAGGACCGCCAGGACACTGGTGGTCACGCCGTTGAGGGTGGGCAGGAAGCTCTCGGTCACGACGGCGACGGTCCGGGGGGACGTGCCGCGCTCCACGCTGCGTGCGCTCATGGTGCTGCCCATGCTCCGGGCGTGACGTGACCCGGCGGGGCCGACGACGTGAACGGGACGCGCGCGCCGGGTGAACAACGCGACGGCCGACGCTGCGGGAGCCCGCATGCGGGAATCGTGCGGAGACCACCCAGGATCCACCCGGTGGGACCGGTACGGTGAGCGCGTGGCTGACGCTCTCGAAGACTTCTACGCGATCATCCCCGCAGGGGGCATCGGATCGCGCCTGTGGCCGTTGTCGCGCGCGGACGCACCCAAGTTCCTGCACGACCTGACGGGTTCCGGCACCTCGCTGCTGCGGCAGACCTGGGACCGCCTGGCGCCGCTCGCCGGCGACCAGCGGATCATGGTCGTCACCGGCCGTGCGCACCGGGTGGCGGTGGAGTCGCAGCTGCCCGGCGTCGAGGACCACAACGTGGTGCTCGAGAGCGAACCGAAGGACTCCACGGCCGCCATCGGCCTGGCCGCGGCGATCCTGGTGCGCCGCGAGCCCGACGTCGTCATCGGCTCGTTCGCCGCCGACCACGTCATCGGTGACGCACGCGGTTTCCGCCGCTCGGTCCGCGAGGCCGTCGCCGTCGCCCGTGCCGGCTACGTCACCACCATCGGCATCACCCCGACGGAACCCGCGATCGGCTTCGGCTACATCAACGCCGACACCGCCGCGCTCGACATCGAGGGCGCCCCCACCGCGCACGCGGTGAAGTCGTTCGTCGAGAAGCCGGACCTCGACACCGCCCGCTCCTACGTCGAGCAGGGCAACTACCTCTGGAACGCCGGCATGTTCATCGCGCGCGCCGACGTGCTGCTCGCCGAGATCGGCCGGACGAAGCCCGAGCTGCTGGCCGGCATCAACGAGCTCGCCGACGCCTGGGACACCTCGGCCCGCGGCGCCGTCGTCGACGCCGTCTGGCCGATGCTCGAGAAGATCGCGATCGACTACACGGTCGCCGAGCCCGCCGCTGCCGCCGGACGCATGGCGGTCGTCCCCGGTGACTTCGACTGGGACGACGTGGGCGACTTCGCCTCGCTCGCCAAGCTGCAGTCCGGCGGCCGGCCGAACAACCTCGCGGTGCTCGGGGACGGTGCCCGCATCCTGGCGGACTCGTCGAGCGGCATCGTGATCTCGCACAGCCAGCGGCTCATCTCGCTCATCGGCGTCGAGGACATCGTCGTCGTGGACACCCCGGACGCGCTGCTCGTCACCACGAGCGCGAACGCACAGCGGGTGAAGGGCGTCGTGGATGCCCTGAAGATCAGCGGCCGCGGCGACGTCCTGTAGCGCTCCATCCACAAACCCCTCGAACTGGGGGTGCGCGGGTGGCCCCGCGTTACGGGCGCGTTTCGGCGGGGTCGCGATCCCGTAACCGATCCGCAGGACCCCCGCAACGGGTCCTGTACCGACCCGACGGTCGTGTACTGTCGCCACGATCGCCCGGAACGCACGTGGTCCGGGCACGCTCCCCGGAGGAACCAACCCGTGACATCTCGTACCCGACAGGTCGTCCTCAGCGGCCTCGCGCTCGCCGGCACCGTCGCCGTCCTGGCCGGCTGCGCCTCGGCGCCGTCCACCACCGACTCGGCGAAGAAGACCGACTTCCGCCCCTGCATGGTCTCCGACGCCGGTGGGTTCGACGACAAGTCGTTCAACCAGCTCGGCTACGAGGGCATGAAGGACGCCGCCAAGGACCTCGGTGCCACCTACAAGGAGGCCGAGTCGAAGGACGCCACCGTCTACGACTCGAACATCGAGCAGCTCATCGGCCAGAACTGCAACCTCGTCGTGACCGTCGGCTTCAACCTGGCCGACGCCACGAAGAAGCAGGCCGCTGCGAACCCCGACACCGACTTCGCGATCATCGACGACAACTCGATCGACGCGAAGAACGTCAAGCCGATCACGTTCGACACCTCGCAGGCGGCGTTCCTCGCCGGTTACGCAGCGGCGTCCTACTCGAAGACCGGCGTCGTCGGCACCTTCGGTGGCATGCAGATCCCGACCGTCACCATCTTCATGGACGGCTTCGCGGACGGCGTGAAGTACTACAACGAGCAGAAGGACAAGGACGTCAAGGTCGTCGGCTGGAACGTCGACACCGGCAAGGGCTCCTTCACCGGTGGCTTCGAGGCCGGCACGCAGGCCAAGTCGGTCGCGCAGACGCTCCTCGACCAGGACGCCGACGTGATCCTGCCCGTCGGTGGCCCGATCTACCAGTCCGCTGCCGAGGCCATCAAGGACGCCGACAACGGCTCCGTCCTGATCGGTGCGGACAGCGACCTCTACGAGGCCGACCCCCGCTACAAGGACATCGCCTTCACCTCGGTCGAGAAGGGCATGCGCCCGGCCGTGAAGGACGTCGTCGAGCAGGCGGCTGACGACAAGTTCTCGAAGGACCCGTACGTGGGCACCCTCGAGAACGACGGCGTCGGCATCGCGCCGTTCCACGACTTCGAGTCCAAGGTCGACAAGGGCCTGCAGGGCGAGCTCGACGACGTGAAGGCCGGCATCATCGACGGCTCGATCAAGGTCAAGACCCAGTCCTGACCCGATGAACGCGGGCGGGGGAGCATCCCTCGCCCGCGTTCTCGTGCGCCCAGGGGTGCACACCACATCGTGCGCCGGTGGCGCACACCACATCGTGCATCCGCGGGCTGCACGCGACACCGTGCGCCCGCGTGGCGTGCGCGAGACAGAAATAGACTCCCGAACATGAAGCTCGAACTCCGCGGCATCACCAAGCGGTTCGGCGCCCTGGTCGCCAACGACCACATCTCGCTCACCGTCGAGCCGGGTGAGGTCCACTGCCTCCTGGGTGAGAACGGCGCCGGCAAGTCCACCCTGATGAACGTCCTGTACGGCCTGTACGACGCCGACGAGGGCGAGATCCTGCTCGACGACGTGGTGCAGGACTTCGACGGCCCCGGTGACGCCATGCGCGCCGGCATCGGCATGGTGCACCAGCACTTCATGCTCGTGCCCGTGTTCACCGTCGCCGAGAACGTCATGCTGGGGCAGGAGCAGACCACCTTCGGCGGGCGGCTCGACCTGGCCGGTGCCCGGAAGCGCGTGCAGGAGATCTCCGATCGCTTCGGGTTCGACGTCGACCCCGACGCCAAGGTCGAGGACCTGCCCGTCGGTGTGCAGCAGCGCGTCGAGATCATCAAGGCGCTGTCCCGCGACGCCTCCGTGCTGGTGTTCGACGAGCCGACGGCCGTCCTCACCCCGCAGGAGACCGACGAGCTGATGGGCATCATGCGCCAGCTCCGCGAAGCCGGCACCGCGATCGTCTTCATCACCCACAAGCTCCGCGAGGTGCGCGAGGTCGCCGACCGCATCACGGTCATCCGTCTCGGCAAGGTCGTCGGCGAAGCATCGCCGACCGCCACGAACAACGAGCTGGCCGCGCTGATGGTCGGCCGTGCCGTCTCACTCGTGGTCGACAAGGCTCCTGCGACCGGCGGCGCGGACGCCCTGGTCGTCGAGAACCTGACCGTGACCGACCCGTCCGGCATCGTGCTCGTCGACGACGTCTCCTTCACGGTGCGTCGCGGCGAGGTCCTGGCGATCGCCGGGGTGCAGGGCAACGGCCAGACCGAGCTCACCGAGGCGATCATGGGCCTCGAGCCCGCCCACGCCGGCCGGATCACCCTGGACGGCAAGGAGCTCACCGGCCGGAGCGTCAAGCAGGTGCTCGACGCGGGCGTCGGCTTCGTCCCCGAGGACCGCAAGGAGGACGGCCTGGTCGGCGAGTTCACCATCGCCGAGAACCTGATGCTCGACCGAGCCGACCACGCCGAGTTCGTCCGCGCCGGCACGATCCGCTCGGCGGAACGCGACGCCTTCGCCGACGAGAAGATCGCGGAGTTCGACATCCGGACGCCGGGTCGCACCACCGCGGCCGGTCGGCTGTCCGGCGGCAACCAGCAGAAGATCGTCCTGGCGCGCGAGCTGAGCCGTGAGCTGCGGCTCTTCGTCGCCGCGCAGCCCACCCGCGGCATCGACGTCGGTTCGATCGAGTTCGTGCACAAGCGCATCGTCGCCACCCGCGACACCGGTGTGCCGGTCATCGTCGTCTCCACCGAGCTCGACGAGGTCGTGGCGTTGGCCGACCGCATCGCCGTGATGTACCGCGGCGGCATCGTCGGCATCGTCCCCGCGACCACCCCCCGTGACGTCCTCGGCCTCATGATGGCCGGGGAGATCCCAGAAGGAACGGAGCTGGCCGCATGACCGGTTCGGCCGGCGAGATCCAAGCCACACCCACGACCGGAACGGAGCTGGCCGCGTGACCACCCCACCGCCAGACAACACGCAGCAGCCGACCCCGGCTGCGCACGGCACCGCGGACGCCCCGCTCACCGACGACCGTCTGCAGGAGGTCGAGTCGACCCCGCACCTGATGACGGACTCGGCGGAGGACACCGAGCGCCGCAACGGCGCCGGTGGTGACCGCTGGCAGGCCGCCCTGCAGGGGATCCTGAACGGCTCCGTGCTCGTCACGGTGCTCGCCGTCGTCCTCGCGCTGGTCGCGTGCGGCATCCTCATCGCGGTGACGGACGAGAACGTCCGTGCGACCGCCGGCTACTTCTTCGCCCGCCCGACGGACATGCTCCAGGCGATCGGCACCGCGGTCGGCGGCGCCTACGCCTCGCTGTTCCAGGGCTCGGTGTTCAACTTCGGCGCGGACTCCCTCCAGCAGGCGATCGGGCCGCTCACGCGCTCCGTCGACTACTCGGTGCCGCTCATCGCCGCCGGGCTCGGGATCGCGCTGTCGTTCCGCGCCGGGCTGTTCAACATCGGCGGCCAGGGTCAGATCCTGATGGGCGCCGCTGCCGCCGGCTGGGTCGGGTTCTCGTTCGACGGCCCCGCCGCGATCCACATCCCGCTCACGATCATCGCCGGCATCGTCGGCGGCGCGGTCTGGGGCGGCATCGTCGGGGTGCTCAAGGCCCGGACGGGTGCGAACGAGGTGGTCGTCACGATCATGCTCAACTACGTCGCGCTCTACCTGGTCAGCTACCTGCTCCGCACCCCGGGCCTGCTGCAGGCCCCGGGCAGCAGCAACCCGATCTCGCCAGCCACCAAGGACAGCGCGCTCCTGCCGCAGCTCTTCGGTGTGCGGTACGGCGTGGACCTCGGGTTCATCGTCGCGATCATCGCGGTCGTCGTCGTCTGGTGGCTCGTCAACAAGTCGTCGCTCGGCTTCCGGTTCCGCACCATCGGTGAGAACCCCCGTGCCGCCCGTGTGGCCGGCATGAGCGTCCCGTCGCTGACCATCTGGGTCATGGTCATCTCCGGTGCACTGGTCGGCATCGCCGGTGCCTACCAGGTGCAGGGCGCCGTCACCACGGGCTTCACCTCGGGCATCGACGCCGGCATCGGCTTCGACGCCATCACCGTGGCCCTGCTCGGCCGCTCGAAGCCGTGGGGCGTGTTCTGGGCGGCGATCCTGTTCGGCGTCCTGAAGAACGGTGGCTACGCCATGCAGGCCGCCAACGGCATCCCGATCGACATCGTCGGCGTCATCCAGGCACTCATCGTCCTCTTCATCGCGGCGCCGCCGCTCGTCCGCGCGATCTTCCGGATCCCGCAGCCGGGTGCACGCAAGCGCACGAAGACGAGCAAGAACAGCAAGAAGGCGGTCGCCGCATGAGCACCCTCAGCCCCACCGCGGCCGCGCCGCGCATGCCCCTGGACGGCCGCCCGGTCGAGACGACCCGCAGCTGGAAGCTCCCGATCGGGTACGGCGTGTTCACGCTGCTCGCGCTCGTGCTGTTCGGCTTCGGACACCGCCCCGGAACCGCGACGCTCCGCCTGGCCTCGAAGGGCGACTTCTTCGCGCTGCCGAACCTCCCGCTGCCGGCGACGGCCACCGGGATCGTCGTCACCGTGCTGCTCGCGCTCGCCACGGTGTACGCGATCGTCGAGACCCGTGCCTCCCGTCGTGTGCCGCTCTGGGTGACCTCGGTGTTCGCGATCGTCTTCGTGGTCGGCTTCCTCGCGTGGGCGGTCGCCGGCGACTCGATCACCATCCCCGGCATGCTCTTCGGCGCGCTCGGCCTCGCGGTCCCGCTCGTCTTCGGTGCACTCGGTGGCGTGATCTCCGAGCGGGTCGGCGTGGTGAACATCGCGATCGAGGGCCAGTTCCTCGCCGGTGCGTTCACCTCGGCGCTCATCGCCTCGCTCACCGGGTCGCCCTGGGTCGGTCTCGTCGGTGCCCTCGTCGCGGGTGTGCTCGTGTCGTTCGTCCTCGCGGCGTTCAGCATCAAGTACCTGGTCGACCAGGTCATCGTCGGTGTCGTCATCAACGCCTTCATCTCGGGCCTGACCGGCTTCCTGTACTCGCAGGTGCTGTCCCCGAACCAGCAGACGCTCAACATCGGCATCCGGTTCCCGAAGTTCGAGGTCCCGGTGCTCCACCAGATCCCGATCATCGGACCGATCTTCTTCGAGCAGTCGGTCGTCGTCTACCTGGCCTACGTCGCCGTCGCGGTCGTCACCTTCGGCCTGTTCAAGACCCGCTGGGGTCTGCGACTCCGCGCCGTCGGCGAGCACCCGCAGGCCGCCGACACGGTGGGCATCAACGTCACGAGCACCCGGTTCTGGAACGTCTCGCTCGCCGGTGCGATCGCGGGCCTCGGCGGGGCGTACTTCACGCTCGACGCCACCGGCGGCTTCACGAAGGACATGACCGCGGGCGCGGGCTACATCGCCCTGGCCGCCGTGATCTTCGGCCGCTGGGACCCGATCAAGGCCACGCTCGCCGCCCTGCTGTTCGGCTTCGCGTCGAACCTGCAGAACACGCTCAGCGCGGTCGGCTCGCCCGTGCCGAGCGAGTTCCTGCTGATGCTGCCGTACGTGGTCACGATCTTCGCCGTGGCCGGCCTGGTCGGGCAGTCACGCGGCCCCGCTGCGTCCGGCAAGCCCTACATCAAGAGCTGACGGCCTGGAGGCACGACACATGACCGACGCACACGCTGCAGGTGACCAGGCGGTCACCGCCACCGACCCGACGGACGCCGCCACGGGCCTCCCGGTCGACGACGTGGACTGGGGTGTCCTGCGGGACGCCGCCACGGCCGCGATGCGGCGCGCCTACGCGCCGTACTCGTCGTTCCCGGTGGGCGCCGCGGCGCTCACCGACGACGGCCGGATCGTCTCCGGCTGCAACATCGAGAACGCGAGCTACGGGGTGACGCTCTGCGCGGAGTGCTCCCTCGTGTCGCAGCTGCACATGACCGGCGGCGGCAAGCTCGTCGCGTTCACGTGCGTCGACGGCGACGGGGCGACCCTGATGCCGTGCGGCCGCTGCCGCCAGCTGCTGTTCGAGCACTCGACCGAGGGCATGCTCCTCGAGACGCTCTCCGGCATCCGCACCATCGACGAGGTCCTGCCGGACGCCTTCGGGCCGCGGACCCTCGCCACCTACCAGCAGGAGCACTGATCCACATGGCCGTCGAGCCGTTCGACACCGTCGACCTCATCCGCACGAAGCGCTCCGGCGGGGCCCTCAGCACCGCCGAGGTGGACTGGCTCGTCGACGCGTACACCCGCGGCTACGTCGAGGACCCGCAGATGGCCGCGATGGCGATGGCGATCTTCCTGAACGGGATGGAGCGGCGTGAGATCAAGGACCTCACGCTCGCGATGATCGCGTCGGGGGAGCGGATGTCGTTCTCGTCGCTCGGCAAGACGACGGTCGACAAGCACTCCACCGGTGGCGTCGGCGACAAGATCACGCTGCCGCTCGCACCCCTGGTGGCGTCGTTCGGCGTCGCCGTGCCGCAGCTGTCCGGTCGCGGACTCGGGCACACCGGCGGCACGCTCGACAAGCTCGAGTCGATCCCCGGGTGGCAGGCGTCCATCTCGAACGACCGCATGATGCAGGTGCTGCAGGACGTCGGCGCGGTCATCTGCGCCGCCGGGTCCGGCCTGGCACCCGCGGACAAGAAGCTCTACGCGCTCCGCGACATCACCGGCACGGTCGAGTGCATCCCGCTCATCGCGTCGAGCATCATGTCGAAGAAGATCGCCGAGGGCACCGGGGCGCTCGTGCTCGACGTCAAGTTCGGGTCCGGCGCGTTCATGCCGACCTACGAGGCGTCCCGGGAGCTCGCGCAGACCATGGTCGACCTCGGCAACGACGCCGGGGTCGCGACCTCGGCGCTGCTGACCGACATGGAGGTCCCGCTCGGGCTGACGATCGGCAACGCGCTCGAGGTGCGGGAGTCGGTCGAGGTGCTCGCCGGCGGCGGCCCCGCCGACGTCGTCGAGCTGACCGTGGCGCTCGCGACCGAGATGCTCACCCTGGCCGGACTGCCCGACGCCGACCCGGCCGCGGCGCTCGCGGACGGCCGCGCCATGGACACCTGGCGTCGGATGATCGAGGCGCAGGGCGGGGACCCGTCCGCTGCGTTGCCCGTGGCCCGCGAACAGCACGTCGTGACCGCGCCGACGTCGGGGGTCCTCACGCAGCAGGACGCGCTGCCGTTCGGCGTCTCGGCCTGGCGGCTCGGGGCCGGTCGTGCCCGCGCGCAGGACCCGGTGCAGGCCGGTGCGGGCATCGAGCTCCACGTCAAGCCGGGGGACACCGTGACCGAGGGCCAGCCGCTCTGGACGCTGCACTCCGACGACGCGTCGCGGATCCCGCGTGCGCTGGAGTCGCTCGAGGGTGCGTGGACCATCGGCCCGGAGGGCTCCGCTGCCGCGGCACGTGGGCCGATCGTGCGCGAGCGCATCGGGTCCTGAACCGGGCCACCCGACCGACCGGAGGCTCCCTGCACACCTGTGGGGAGCCTCCAGTGTCTTCGGTCGTGGGTTGTGCACAGGTGCCTGCGCGGCGGCGGTGACCACCGATAGCCTGGGGGCATGAGCGCCGACGCCCCGACCTACCGCCTGCCCGACGCCGGGGCGGTCATCAACGACCTGCCGAAGGTCTCGCTGCACGACCACCTCGACGGCGGCCTGCGTCCCGCGACCATCATCGAGCTCGCGGCCTCGGCGGGTGTGTCGCTCCCCACCACCGACCCGGCCGAGCTGGGGCAGTGGTTCGCCGACCAGTCGAACTCCGGCTCCCTGGTCGAGTACCTGAAGACGTTCGACGTCACCACGTCGGTGATGCAGACCGCACCGCAGCTCA
The DNA here is from genome assembly GCF_003234485.1 of Curtobacterium sp. MCLR17_034. Taxonomy (NCBI): domain Bacteria; kingdom Bacillati; phylum Actinomycetota; class Actinomycetes; order Micrococcales; family Microbacteriaceae; genus Curtobacterium; species Curtobacterium sp. MCLR17_034. Next base: position 52,037 of record NZ_QKTH01000003.1, on the reverse strand, counting down.
CCCGGATCGCCCGCGAGTTCGTCGAGGACCTGGTCGCCGACGGCGTCGTCTACGGCGAGGTCCGCTGGGCGCCGGAGCAGCACCTGCAGGGCGGACTGACCCTCGACCAGACGGTCGAGGCAGTGCAGGCCGGCATCGAGGAAGCCGTCGACGCCGCCGGTGGGCGCATCCGCGTCGGCCAGCTCGTCACCGCGATGCGGCACGCCGACCGGTCGCTCGAGATCGCGGAGCTCGCCGTCCGGCACCGCGACGCCGGGGTCGTCGGCTTCGACATCGCCGGTGCCGAAGCCGGGTTCCCCGCCTCGAACCACCGCGCCGCCTTCGACTACCTGGCGTCCGAACTGTTCCCCGTCACCGTCCACGCGGGCGAGGCCGACGGGCTCGCATCCATCCGCTCCGCGCTCGTCGACGGCCGGGCGCTCCGCCTCGGGCACGGCGTCCGCATCTTCGAGGACGTCGCCCTGTCCGACGCCGGGGACGGCTCGACGCTGGCCTCCCTGGGCGAGGTCGCCTCGTGGGTCCGTGACCGCGAGATCCCGCTCGAGGTCTCGCCGTCGTCCAACCTGCAGACCGGGGCGATCGCCGCGTGGGGCGACGACCTCGCCGACCACCCGTTCGACGTGCTCTACCAGCTCGGCTTCCGCGTCACGGTGAACACCGACAACCGCCTGATGAGCGGGACCTCGCTGTCCAAGGAGCTCGCGCTGCTCGCCGGCACGTTCGGGTACGACCTCGACGACCTGGCCGCGTTCCAGATCAACGCCGCGCTCGGGTCGTTCCTGCCGCTGGAGGACCGCGAGGAGATCATCGCCACCATCACGGCCGGGTACCAGGAGGCCTGACGCATGGGACTGCCACCGCTGCCGGACACCGCCGTCCTCCTCGGTGCGGACGCGCCCGCGTGGCGTGACGCGATGCGCCTGGTCGGCGGTGCGCTCGTCGCCTCGGGCGCCACCACCGACGAGTACACCGACGCCATGATCGGCATGGTCGAGGAGCACGGGCCGTACATCGTCATCTCGCCGGGGCTCGCGTTCGCGCACGCCCGGCCGGGTGGCGCGGTCGTGCGGGACGGACTCGCGATCGTGACGCTCGCGACGCCGGTGGCGTTCGGCCACCCGCACAACGACCCCGTCAGCGTGGTGCTCGGGCTCGCGGTGGCCGAGGTCGGCACCCACCTGGAGTCGATCGGCGAGATCGCGAACCTGTTCAACGACGCCACCGTGACCGGACGGATCGCGGCGGCGACCACCGCGGACGAGGTCCGCGCGATCATGGGGGTCTCCGCGTGAAGATCGTGACCATCTGCGGCGCCGGCATCGGCTCGAGCGGCATCCTCAAGGTGAACGCCGAGAAGGCGCTCGACGCCCTCGGGCTGTCGGCGTCCGTCGTCGCGGCGGACGTCGCGTCCGTGCGGGACGTCTCCGACGACGCCAACGTGATCCTGACGAGTCAGGAGTTCGTCGAGGCGATCGGCGACACCTACGCCGAGGTCATCGTCATCGCGAACCACTTCGACCAGGGCGAGATCACGGCGGCGGTGGACCGGGCGCTCGGCGAGCACTGAGGCAGGTGCGGCGGCGGCGGTGCGGCGGGCGCGGCGGCGGCCGCTGCGGCGGGCGTCCGCCCTTTAGAGTTGGGGCATGAGCACCGAGAACCCGCTGAACGACCCCGCTGCCGACCCGTTCGAGGTCGCGCGGGACGCCGCATCCGCCATCGCCGAACTGTCCGGCATCGAGCGGCACGACATCGCCCTGACCCTCGGGTCGGGCTGGGGCAAGGCCGCCGACATCATCGGTGAGACCGTGTCCGAGATCCCGGCCGAGCAGGTCCCCGGGTTCAGCGCCTCGGCCGTCCCCGGACATTCCGGCACGATCCGGTCGATCCGCCTCGCCGACGGCCGTCACGCGCTCGTCATCGGTGCCCGTACCCACTACTACGAGGGCCACGGGGTCCGTCGGGTCGTGCACAGCGTCCGCACGGCCGCGGCGACCGGTGCCTCGATCATGGTGCTGACCAACGGCGCCGGCGGCATCAAGGAGCACTGGACCCCGGGCACCCCGGTGCTCATCAGCGACCACATCAACCTGACCGCGGACAGCCCACTCGAGGGCGCGACGTTCATCGACCTGACCGACCTGTACTCGGCGCGGCTGCGCTCGGTCGCGAAGTCCGTCGACCCGTCCCTCGACGAGGGCGTCTACACGCAGTTCCGCGGCCCGCACTACGAGACCCCGGCCGAGGTCCAGATGGCGAAGACCATCGGCGGACACATCGTCGGCATGTCCACCGCGCTCGAGGCCATCGCGGCCCGTCAGGCCGGCATGGAGGTCCTCGGGTTCTCGCTCATCACGAACCTCGCCGCGGGCATCCAGAAGACCCCGCTGTCGCACACCGAGGTGCTCGAGGCCGGCAAGCAGGCCGAGCCGGTGATCGCCGACCTGCTCGCACGCGTGGTCGCCGCACTCGGGCAGCCGGCGTCGTGAAGCTCGACCTCGACCAGGTGCTCGGCACCGCGCGGACGTGGCTGGCGCAGGACCCCGACCCGGAGACCCGCGACGAGCTGGCCGCGGCGATCGACGCGGCCGCCGACGGTGACGGTCCCGCTGTCCGGGCGCTCGCCGAGCGGTTCGACGGCCGGCTGCAGTTCGGCACCGCCGGCCTCCGTGCCGAGCTCGGCTGGGGCCCACTGCGGATGAACCGGGTCGTCGTGACCCAGGCCGCTGCGGGGCTCGCACGGTTCCTCATCGACACCGGGCGCTCGCGCAGCGTCGTGATCGGGTACGACGGCCGGGTGAACTCGGACGTCTTCGCGCGTGATTCCGCCGAGGTCATGCGCGGCCTCGGGCTCGAGGTCACCCTGCTGCCCTCGGCCCTGCCGACGCCGGTGCTCGCGTTCGCCGTCCGGCACCTCGACGTCGGCGCGGGCGTCATGGTCACCGCGAGCCACAACCCGCCGCGGGACAACGGGTACAAGGTCTACCTCGGTCAGGGCGACGACGGCTCGCAGATCGTGCCGCCCGTCGACGGTGAGATCGCGGACGCCATCGACGCCGTCGCCGCGGGGTCCGTCGCCGACCTGCCGCGTGGCACGGACTACACCGTCGCGTCGTCGGCCCTGGTCGACGCCTACGTGGCCGCCACGGCCGCGATCGTGCCCGCTCCGGCACTCCGGGTCGACGAGCAGCCGAAGGTCGTCTACACGGCCATGCACGGCGTCGGATGGGAGACCGCTCGGGCGGTGTTCGTCGCCGCCGGGTTCGCGTCACCGACGGTGGTGCCGGAGCAGATCGAGCCGGACGGTGCATTCCCGACGGTCTCGTTCCCGAACCCGGAAGAGCCCGGCGCGATGGACCTGGCGATCGCCCGTGGTCTCGCCGTCGGCGCCGACCTGGTCATCGCGAACGACCCCGACGCCGATCGGCTCGCGCTCGCGATCCCGACGGCCTCGGACGCCGGTGCGCCGTCGTACCGTCGACTGTCGGGCAACGAGGTCGGCTGGCTCCTCGGGTGGCGAGCCGCCGCCCGGGCATCGGAGTCCGGCGCGACCGGCACCCTCGCCGCGTCGATCGTCTCGTCGCCGGCGTTGGCCCGTGTGGCTGCGCGCCACGGGCTGGAGTACCGCGACACCCTGACCGGGTTCAAGTGGGTGTCCCGCGTGCCCGATCTGCTGTTCGGGTACGAAGAGGCGCTCGGTTACCTGGTCGACCCGTCGGTCGTGCGCGACAAGGACGGCATCTCGGCTGCGCTCGAACTGCTGTCCCTCGCCGACGAGCTCGCCGCGTCCGGCTCGACCATCGCCGACCACCTCGAGGCCTTCGCCGCCGAGTTCGGGGCGTTCGCCTCGGGGCAGGTCGCGACCCGCGTCGACGACCTGTCGCGCATCGGCGAGATCATGGCGTCGCTCCGGTCCACGCCACCGACGACGCTCGGCGGGCTCGACGTGCACACGGTGACGGACTACGCCGACGGGGTGGCGGGCTTCCCGCCCTCGGACATCCTGCGCTACGACCTGTCCGGCGACGCCCGGGTGATCGTCCGCCCGAGCGGGACCGAGCCCAAGGTGAAGGTCTACATCGACACCGTCGCGGACACCCCCGCCGAGGCCCAGCGCCTGGTCGACGCCCTCGCCGACGCGGTGCGCCCCCTGGTGTCGTAGGGCGCGGTCCGCTCCGCTCGTTCGTGTTGCGCCCCGTTGCGGGCATCGCGCCCCGACTCTTCGGGGCGCGATGCCCGCAACGGGGTGCGCTGCTCCGTGGCCTGTCCACAGATCGCGCAAACCCCGCTCGCGATGGACCGTGCGTCACGATCATCGGAGCATGGAACACGAACCCATCTCGACCGTCGGCCTCGCGCAGGACCCCGGCCGCGCCTCGGCGATCCGTCGTGCAGCGGAAGTCGGCGCCCTCGTCCGGGTGCACCGTGGCACGTACGTCGGGTCAGGTGAGTGGGCGTCGATGACGGGACGCGAACGACATCGCATGCTCGTCCGGAGTGTGCTCGCGGGCGGGAGGGGCTCCGTCGTGGTGTCACACCGGTCAGCGGTCGCGATGCTCGGACTTCCGTGGATAGGGGCGTTCGGCGAGCGTGTCACGGTGACCGACCCGTCGCGGGACCGGGGCCAGGTCAAACAGAGCATCCAGCGCATCGGCAGCGCCGGCAGGCGACCGTCCTCCGTCGAGGTCGACCGTGTGCCCGTCACGACGTTGACCGAGACCGCGGTCGACGTCGCCCTTCGCGAACACCCGTGGCGTGCCATCGTCGTGCTCGACGCGGTCCTGCGGCGCGGCGTCGAGCGGACGACGATCCTCGAAGTGCTCGGGAGTCGCCGTGCTCGCGGGCATCGACGCGCGCGAGAACTGATCGAGCACGCGGATCCGCTCGCCGAGTCACCGGGGGAGAGCATCACACGGTGGGGTGCGCACGTGCTCGGCGCTCCGGACCCGGTACTGCAGCAGGAGTTCCGGCACGACGGCCTGCTCCGCGACCGGGTGGACCTGTGGTTCGCGGAACCCGGGGTGATAGTCGAGTTCGACGGCCGGGTGAAGTACGACGACCCGCGACGAGGGCGGACAGCGGCGGACGCCCTGGTCGACGAGAAGCGCCGGGAGGACCGTCTCCGTCGCCGTCGTGAGGTCAACGGCTTCGCACGGGTGATGTGGGCGGACGCGATGCCCGCGGGGCAGCTCCCGCGGATCCTGCACGATGCCGGGGTGCCGCTCGGTCCGGACTGGGGTACGGCTTGGCGTCACGCTGCGATCCGCGCCCTCAGACGGTCATCGCGCCCCGAAGAGTCGGGGCGCGATGACCACAGCGGGGCGCCAACCGAGCTGCGAGACGGAACCCCGCGCTACGCGAGCTCGAGCAGCACGTGACCGGACGAGACCGTCTGGCCGACCGGGGCGTTCAGCGCGGTGACGACGCCGTCCTTGTGGGCCTGCACGGGCTGCTCCATCTTCATGGCCTCGAGCACGACGAGCAGGTCGCCCTTCACCACGGTGTCACCCTCGGCGACCGCGAGCTTCACCACGGTGGCCTGCATCGGCGACGCGACGGACGACCCGGACTTCGCCAGACCCCCGCGGACGGCCGACGAGCGGCGCTTCGGGGGAGCGGTGGGGCCGGCCGGACGACGACCGGCGACGCCGCCGGCAGCACCGCCACCGACGATCGACGGCATGGTGACCTCGATGCGCTTGCCCTGTACCTCGACCACGACGCTGTCGCGCGCAGCCGGGGCCGGCAGTTCCTCGGGGGAGCCGCTCCACGCCGGGATGTCGTTCACGAAGTCGGTCTCGATCCACTGCGTGTAGATGCTGAACGGCTCGTCGTCGGCCGTCGCGAACGCCGGGTCGGACACCACGGCACGGTGGAAGGGGAGCACGGTCGGCAGGCCGGTGACCTCGAACTCGGCGAGTGCACGACGCGAACGCTCCAGCGCCTCGGCACGGGTGGCGCCGGTGACGATCAGCTTCGCGAGCATCGAGTCGAACGAGCCGGACACGACGTCACCGGAGACGACACCCGAGTCGACACGGACGCCGGGGCCGGACGGTGCGTTGAAGGCGTGCACCGGGCCGGGCGCGGGGAAGAAGTTGCGACCCGGGTCCTCGCCGTTGATGCGGAACTCGAACGAGTGTCCCCGCGGCGTGGGGTCCGAGTAGTCGAGCACGCCACCCTCGGCGATGCGGAACTGCTCGCGCACCAGGTCGATGCCGGTGACCTCTTCGGACACGCAGTGCTCGACCTGCAGGCGGGTGTTCACCTCGAGGAACGACACGGTGCCGTCGGCGCCGATGAGGAACTCGCAGGTGCCGGCGCCGACGTAGCCGACCTCGCGCAGGATCGCCTTGGACGACTCGTACAGCGCGGTCTGCTGCTCGGGCGTCAGGTAGGGCGCCGGGGCTTCCTCGACGAGCTTCTGGTGGCGTCGCTGCAGCGAGCAGTCGCGGGTGGAGACCACGACGACGTTGCCGTGCTCGTCCGCCAGGCACTGGGTCTCGACGTGGCGCGGCTTGTCCAGGTACTTCTCGACGAAGCACTCGCCCCGACCGAACGCGGCGATCGCCTCACGCGTGGCGGACTCGAAGAGCTCCTCGACCGAGGCACGGTCGCGGACGACCTTCAGGCCACGACCGCCACCGCCGAACGCCGCCTTGATCGCGACGGGCAGACCGACCTGGTCGACGAAGTCGAAGACCTCCGAGACGTCCTGCACGGGCTCGATGGTGCCGGGGGCGAGCGGTGCGCCGACCTTCTCGGCGACGTGGCGCGCGGAGACCTTGTCGCCGAGGCGTTCGATCGACTCCGGCGACGGGCCGATCCAGACGAGCCCGGCGTCGATGACGGCGCGGGCGAAGTCGGCGTTCTCGGCGAGGAACCCGTAGCCCGGGTGCACGGCGTCCGCGCCGGAGCGGCGGGCGACCGAGATGATCTTGTCGATGACGAGGTACGTGTCGGCGCTCGTGGTGCCGTTCAGCGCGTAGGCCTCGTCGGCGAGGCGGGCGTGCAGGGCATCGCGGTCCTGGTCGGCGTAGACCGCGACCGATGCCTTGCCCGCGTCGCGGGCCGCGCGGATGATGCGGACGGCGATCTCGCCGCGGTTCGCGATGAGGACCTTGCTGATACGGGGCATGACACAGCAGCGTATTCGTGCGGCGGGAGTGCGTTTTGACTGGCACCCACAAAGAACCACCCGGAACAGGTGTGGATGTCTACAGTGCGCCGCGTCTAATGAGCCCAGAGATCGTGCCAGGCGATGCCGAAGCCCCGGAGGAGCATCGACCGCAGCACCGGCAGCGACATCCCGATCACGGCGGACGGTGCTCCGTCGATCCGCGTGATGTACGCCGCGGCCCGACCGTCGATGGTGAACGCACCCGCGACCTTGAGCGGCTCGCCCGTCGCGACGTACGCGTCGATCTCATCGACGGACACGTCGTCGGCGAAGGTCAGCACCGCGCTGTCGACCGCGACCACGCGGTCGCCGGCGGCGGCCAGCGCCGACCCGCCGGGCGCCACGGCACCCAGCTGCGGGACACCGGCGGTGGACGTGACCAGGGACCGGACGGGAGGCACGGTGCGGGCCGGTACCGCGCCTCCAGGCCGCCCCGTGGCCGGTTCCGGGTCCCGGTGCCGGTCGTCGCGTCGTCGATCGATCACGCAGTGCCCGCTCCACAGGGTCCCGCCGCCGGCGGCGAGCATCTGCCGCCAGCGCTCCCGGGCGACCGCCGGGTCGTGCGGCTTGCCGTACAGCTGTCCGTCGACCTCGAACGCGGAGTCGCCGCCGAACACCACGCCGTCGACCGGTGACCCGGCGACCGCGGAGTCGGCGACCGCGGACGCCTTCGCGACGGCGAGGAGCGAGACGAGCTCCGGACCGGTCAGGTCACGGCCGAGGGATGCCGCTGCTGCGGCGCCGACGGCGTCCTCGTCGACCCCGGGGGACACGAGCACGGGTTCGATCCCGGACTGGGCGAGGAGTGCTCGGCGGGCGGGGGATGTACTCGCGAGGTACAGACGCATGGGACCATCTCACCATGGGTGAATCCGTCGGCACGCTGCTCGAACTCGACGTCACCGGGATCGCCCACGGCGGCATCTCGGTGGCACGGCACGAAGGACGGGTGGTCTTCGTCTCGGACGCGATCCCCGGGGAGCGCGTCGTCGCCCGGGTGACCGAGGACCGCAAGAAGTCGTTCTGGCGCGCCGACACGGTCAGCGTCATCACGCCGAGCGAACACCGCGTCGACCACGTCTGGCCCGAGGCCGCGCTCGAGCGTGACCCCGAGACGCGCCCGGGTGGCGCCGAGTTCGGTCACATCGCCCTCTCGCACCAGCGCACGCTCAAGCACGACGTCCTCGTCGACTCGTTCGCGCGGTTCGCGCGGATGGACCTCGCCGAGGTGCTCGGCCACGACGTCGTCGTCGAGGCCGCGCCCGGCGACGACGCGGCGAACGGCCTCGGCTGGCGCACCCGCGTCCGGCTGCACGTCGACGAGCAGGGCACCGCCGGCCCGTTCGCGGCCCGCTCGCACTCCGTCATCCCGGTGACCGGCCTGCCGCTCGCGACCGCCGTCGTGCAGCAGAGCGCCCCGCTCGGCCGTGGCGCGCTGCCGGGGTCCTCGGTCATCGACGTCCTCGCACCGAGTGGCTCCGAGGGCGCGCGGCTCGTCATCGACGACCAGAAGCCCACCGTGGTGACCGAGGTCGTGGGGGAGCGCACGTTCCAGGTCGACGACAACGGGTTCTGGCAGGTGCACCGCGCCGCGGCGACCGTGCTCACCGAGGCCGTGCAGGACCTGGTCGACCGCGACCGCCTCGACCCCGAGGGCACTCACCTGGACCTGTACGGCGGTGTCGGCCTGCTCGCCGCCGCCCTCGGTGACCTGGTCGGCCCGAAGGCGCGCATCACGAGCGTCGAGAGCGCCGCCCGTGCCACCGAGCACGCGCAGGAGAACCTGTCCGAGTGGCTCGGCGCCCGCGCCGAGACCGGCCGCGTCGACCGCTGGCTGACGAACACCGTGGCGAACGCCTCGCGCGCCGAGAAGGACCGCTTCCGCGCCGGCACGATCGTGCTCGACCCGCCCCGCGCCGGTGCTGGTCGTGACGTGGTCGTGCAGATCGCCGCGCTCCAGCCGGAGCAGATCGTCTACGTGGCGTGCGACCCGGTGGCGCTGGCCCGCGACGTCGCGACGTTCGCCGACCTCGGCTACCGGCTCGAAGCACTGCGGGCCTTCGACCTGTTCCCGCACACCCACCACCTGGAAGCCGTCGCACGCCTGGTCCCCGCGCGCTGAGGTCCGGGGGTCGCTCGACCGCGGGTCCTTGCGTGTCGGGGTGTCCACCAATCGGCGGACCGGCCAGCGTGGCGCAGCGGAGAAGCCCCGCACCTGAGTCCGGGCTGGGTATCCTGGGTCGTTGATGGCACTCCGGTTTCAGGGGCCGGCGTCGCGCATCGGAACGAGAGGCCACTGTGGCAGCAGGAACGACAACCACCAGCACCGAGACGTCAGGGGCGGCCACCAGGCCGGTCCGGGTCGCGATCGTCGACGACCACGAGTCCGTCCGACTCGGGATCCAGGCGGCGTGCCAGAACGAGGGGTTCGAGGTGGTGCTCACCGCCGCCAGCGTCCCCGAGTACGTCGAGAACCTCGACGGGCGAGAGGTCGACGTCGTCGTCCTCGACCTGTCCCTCGGTGACGGTTCGACCGTGACCGAGAACGTCAAGGGCGTGCAGGGGACGGGATCGGCGGTGCTCGTGCACTCCATCGCGGACCGTGTCGCCAACGTGCGTGAGGCGCTCGCAGCAGGGGCTGCCGGCGTCATCCCGAAGTCCTCGGCCACCAAGACGGTGATGGCGGCGGTCGCCACCGTCGCACGCGGTGACGTGCTCAACAACCTCGAGTGGGCGAGCGCCATCGACGCCGACCGTGACTTCGCGAAGGCGCAGCTCGGCCGTCGCGAGCGCGAGATCCTGCACCTCTACGCCTCGGGTCTCCCGCTCAAGCTCGCCGCCCAGCAGCTCGGCATCGGCTACTCGACGGCCCGTGAGTACCTCGACCGGATCCGTGTGAAGTACGTCGAGGTCGGTCGCCCGGCCCCGACGAAGGTCGACCTGCTGCGTCGAGCCGTCGAGGACGGGATCCTCCCCGGGCTCGACTCGGGCATCGACCCCGACGGCGACGGTCGCTGACACGGATGGCGACCGCGGCTGAGTCGGCGCGGACGGTCGTCGAACCGGCGCCGTTCGGCGCCGATCCGGCGCGCAGCGTCCGCGCCTCGATCACGCAGGCGTCGGTCGAGCGCGCGTTCGCGATCCTCCTCGCGATGGCGGCGATCGGCCTCGGCATCGTCGACGCGCCCGCGGTCCTGCAGCAGCTGCCGTACCTCGACCCGTTCTGGGGCCCGACGCTGATGCTCGCCCTCGCGGCGTCGTTCGTGTTCATCGGGGTCTCGGCCTTCGTGCAGCGGGTCGCCCAGCTGGCGCAGATCGTCTGCGCGCTGCTGTTCCTCGTCGTGCTCGTGACGTGGACGGCCACCGTGCAGGAGCCCATCCCGTCGGCGCAGCAGCCGTGGCCGTGGTGGTTCTGCACGGTCGGCTGCACGGCGGCGGCGATGGGCTTCGCCACGTGGCGTGCGACGGTCTACACGGCGCTCGTGCCGGCGGTGTACGTCGTCATCCGGCTCAGCCCGCTCGGCGGCGACGTCGGGGTCCTCGCCGTGCTGCTGGACGGCGTCTACACGGCGCTGCTCAGCGGCGCGGTGCTCGTCATCGCGGTGGTGCTGCGGCGTGCGGCCACGTCGGTCGACACGGCGCAGTCCACGGCCGTGCGGCGGTACTCGCTCGCCATCCGGGAGCACGCCACCGAGGTCGAACGGGTCCAGGTGGACGCCATCGTGCACGACAGCGTGCTCACGACGCTGCTCTCCGCCGCCCGCGCCGACACGCTCGAGGCCAAGACCCTCGCCGCGCGGATGGCCCGGAACGCGATCGACCACCTCGAGGCCGCCGCCACCGACGGTCCCGGTGACGTCGCGCCGGTCGCCCTCGGGGAACTCCGGGCGCGCATCCGCGAGGGGGTCGGTGCGTTGCCCGCCCCGGTCCGCCTCGTCCCGACGCCGACCGGGTCGGTCCGCCTGCCCGCGTCGGTCGCCGACGCGCTGGCCTCGGCGGCGCTGCAGGCCGCGGTGAACAGCGTGCAGCACGCCGGCGACGCTGACGTCTCCCGCTGGGTCCGCATCGAGCAGCAGGGCCAAGGGGTGCTCGTCGAGGTCGGTGACGAGGGCCGCGGGTTCGACGTCGCGGCCATCCCCGCCGAACGGCTCGGTGTCCGCCGCTCCATCGTGGAGCGGGTCGCGACCGTCGACGGTCGCGCCGAGGTGCACACCGCCCCGGGCGAGGGCACCCGCATCGTGCTGACGTGGTCGCCGGCCGCGAGGACGACCGCATGAAGGTCTCCCTGCCGGCGAGCATCGCCCTCGGCCTGGCGTCGCTGTTCTCCCTCTACCACCTGGTCCTCGCCGCGGCCACGTTGCCGCGCGTCGACCAGGTCGCCCCGATCATCGCCTGCATGGTCCTGTACGCCGCGGCCACCGGCCTCGCACTGTTCGTCCCCGGCAGGGTCCTGCCGGTCTGGACGGCCTGCTTCTCCCTCGCCACCGCGATCGTGATGCCGGTGATCGCCGCCCCCGTCCTCGTCGATGGTCGTGGTCCGGGCTCCGCCACCTGGTGGATCGCGGCCATCGGCACGCTCATGGTGGTGCTCGTCGTGCGCGGTCGGGGCCCCTTCGCGTGGGCCGGCGTCCTGTTCCTGACCGTGTACACCGTCGCCTGGGCCGGCCTCGGCTCGCTCGGTGGGCTCGGCGTGGTCGGCAGCGTCGCCTGGGTCGCGATCGCCACGGTCTTCGCCGCTGCGATGAGCCGCGCCATCCGCAACACCCGTGAGCTCGTCCTCGCCGAGCAGGAGACCGCCGACTGGCAGGCCGCGCAGGACGCCCACGTGTTCGAGCGGCAGTTCCGGCTGAGCCAGACCACCCGGATGGCCCTGCCGATGCTGCAGCGCATCATCGACTCCTGCGGCGACCTCGACGACGCCGACCGCGCCGAGTGCCTGCACCTCGAGCAGGCCATCCGCGACGAGATCCGGGGCCGGTCCCTGTTGTCCGACGACGTCCGCGACGAGGTGATGCGCCTGCGTCGCCGCGGAGCGACCGTCCAACTGCACGACGACGGCGGGCTCGACGACCTGGACGCCCCGGACATCCGCCGCATCCACGCCCGTGTCGCCGAGGCGCTCCGGCAGGCCCGCGACGCCGACAACGTCATCGTCCGGACCGTCGGCGAGGGATCCGACTCCGCGGTGACCGTCGTCGGACTCCGTCTCGACGGCGCGGCCAGCGAGTCCGCAGCGCTCGGAGCGGGGATGGACGACGACGACGGGGACGAGGACGACTCCGTCGCGCTCTGGCTGGAGATCCCGCGGCACGAGCCGGCGTAGCGCGCGGCACGCCCGGTACAGCGCGCGGCAGCGCGTGCGCGCGTGTTGCGACGATGCACCACGTGATCGACGCGTGGATCGTCGCGGACGTGGTGGGGACGCGGTGCGGACGCGCGTGGTGCGCCGGGCGTGCGGGCGGCGGTGGACGCGATGGGGGACAGCCGGGAGGCCCGTGGCGGCCCCGCCACGGGCCTCCCGGCCGTCACGTGGGTGCGCCGGGCTGGCGCGCGCACGGAAGCGACCATGTCGTTGTCGTACGACGTCGACGGTGTCGTTCCGCATCGCCCCCGCCAACCGCACCGACGCCCGCCCGCACCCGCGACAGACCCCCGGAAACGGGGAACGGGCCGGTCGGATACCGACCGGCCCGTTCACGACCCGAGGCTGAGCGACAACCCGAATGTCGCCCTGCCTCGCAGCGGGCGGTGGCTTCGTACCCTAGTCGGCCACCGTCCTGCGATGTCTTTCGTTGAAGGACACCGAACACCAACTACTATGCCGACGCACGAGCTGCATGTCAGTCGTCATTATGGGGGACAATTCCGGCATTTCCGGTCCGTATCCGCTGAACGTGTCCCCCGAGTGAGGGGATACCGACCGGGAAGTGCGCCCTGCAACCGTTCCGGTCGCCCGCGCACCAGGGGTACATCAGCGGAGCGATCGGCCCCAGGCGCCCGGTCCGTGATCGAGCGGGCGGCGGAGTCCGCGGGCCGCGGCGTCCCACCCGGTGCGGGGCTCGACGACCACGGCGGCGCGTCCGGCGGCAGCGGCCTCGTCGGCCTGGCGCTGCAGGACGGCCACGACGGCGGCGAGTTCCTCGGGGGTGGGGTCGCCCGAGACCACCCGGACGTCCGCCACCGAGGCGGGCTCGTCCGAGGGCACGGCTGCTGCGTGGCGACCCATCAGGCCGCGGGATTGTGATGATCCCGTGCGCGGCGATTCGACCGGTTCCATCAGAGGGGGATGTTCCCGTGCTTCTTCGGGGGCAGCGTGGCGCGCTTGCCCCGCAACGACCGGAGGGCCTTGATGACCGACACGCGCGTGGCGTGCGGCTGGATGATGCCGTCGAGCTCACCGCGCTCGGCCGCCAGGTACGGCGACGCGACGTTGTACGTGTACTCGTTCGCGAGCTTCGTGCGGACCGCGGCGACGTCCTCGCCGGACTCCTCGGCGCGCTTGATCTCGGCGCGGTACAGGATGTTGACGGCACCCTGACCGCCCATGACGGCGATCTCGGCGGTCGGCCACGCCAGGTTGATGTCGGCACCGAGCTGCTTGGAACCCATGACGATGTACGCGCCGCCGTAGGCCTTGCGGGTGATGACGGTGACGAGCGGGACGGTGGCCTCGGCGTAGGCGTACAGCAGCTTCGCGCCGCGGCGGATGACGCCGGTCCACTCCTGGTCGGTGCCGGGCAGGTAGCCGGGCACGTCCACCAGGGTCAGGATCGGGATGCCGAACGCGTCGCAGAACCGCACGAAGCGGGCGGCCTTCTCGCCGGCGTCGATGTTCAGCGTGCCGGCCATCGCCTGCGGCTGGTTCGCGATGATGCCGACCGTGCGGCCCTCGACCCGGCCGAAGCCGATCAGGATGTTCGGCGCGAAGAGCGGCTGGACCTCGAGGAACTCACCGTCGTCGACGATGTGCTCGATGATCGTGGTGACGTCGTACGGCTGGTTCGTCGAGTCCGGGATCACGAGGTCGAGCTCGTGGTCGGCGTCGGTGGTCTCGAGCTCCGGGGCGACGTCGTAGGCCGGCGGGTCGGACAGGTTGTTGTCCGGCAGGAACCCGATGAGCGAGCGCGCGTAGTCGAGCGCGTCGGTCTCGTCCTCGGCCAGGTAGTGGGCCACGCCGGAGACCGCGTTGTGCGTCTGGGCGCCGCCGAGCTCCTCGAAGCCGACGTCCTCGCCCGTGACGGTCTTGATGACGTCGGGGCCAGTGACGAACATGTGGCTGGTCTTGTCGACCATGATGACGAAGTCGGTCAGGGCGGGGGAGTACACCGCACCGCCGGCCGCCGGACCCATCACGATCGACAGCTGCGGGATGACGCCTGAGGCCTGGGTGTTCAGGCGGAAGATCTCGCCGTACTTGCCGAGCGCGACGACGCCTTCCTGGATGCGGGCGCCGCCGGAGTCGAGGATGCCGATGATCGGCACGCCCGTCTTGAGCGCGTGCTGCATGACCTTGATGATCTTCTCGCCGGCGACCTCGCCGAGCGACCCGCCGAAGACCGTGAAGTCCTGCGCGTAGACGGCGACGTTGCGGCCGTGGATCGTGCCGACGCCGGTGACGACCGCGTCACCGTAGGGGCGCTTGGCGTCCATGCCGAACGACGTGGTGCGGTGCCGCACGAACTCGTCGAACTCCACGAAGGAGTTCTCGTCGAGCAACTGCTCGATGCGTTCGCGCGCGGTGCCCTTGCCCTTCGCGTGCTGCTTGGCGATGGCGGATTCGCCCGCGGCGGTCACGGCCTCGTGGTACCGGTCGCGGAGGTCGGCCAGTCGGCCGGCCGTCGTCGACAGATCGGGGGTGTCTCCTGAAGTCACCCGCTCACCCTACCGGCGGCTGCCACGCTGCCGGTTGGAGGACCCCCACGGTTCCTGCCCGTACATTTGCGTGCATGTCCACATCCCCGTCGCCGTCGTTCCCCGCCACCAGCGAGGCTGTCCGGTCGGCGGGCGCGACGATCACCGTCCCCGCCGAGACCGGGTCCACCAACGCGGACCTGCTCGCCGCCGCCCCCGAGCAGCAGCACGGCAGTGTCCTCGCGACCCTGCACCAGACCGCGGGTCGGGGCCGGCTCGACCGCACCTGGACCGCTCCGGCCGGTGAGACGCTCGCCGCCAGCGTGCTCGTCCGTGCGGACCTGGACGACCACGACCGCGGCTGGTTGCCGCTGGTCGCCGGGGCGGCGATGCGCGACGCGATCGCGTCGGTGCTCCCGCCCGGCGCCGACGTCGTCGTGAAGTGGCCGAACGACGTGCAGGTCGCCGGGGACAAGGTGTGCGGGATCCTCTGCCAGGTCGCCGCCGACGGCAGCGTCGTGGTCGGGGCCGGCGTGAACCTGACGATCCCGGCTGATCGGCTGCCCACCCCGACGTCCACCTCGCTCCTGCTCGCCGGCGCGGTCGACGACGCACCCGCCCTGGCCGACGCGGTGCTGTCCGCCTTCCTGCGGTCCGTCCTGGAGGCGGTGGCAGGCCTGGTCACCGGGGGTCCCGCCGCCGAGACGGTCCGGTCCCACGTCCGCGCCGCGTGCGGCACGATCGGTCGCCGCATCCGCCTCGAGCTGCCGGACGGCACCGTCGAGGAGGCCGACGCGACCGGCATCGACGACGCCGGCCGCATCACGATCCGGGACCAGGCGGGCGGCACCAGGGGCGTCGCGGTGGGGGACGTCACCCACCTGCGGTATGCATGACGGCATGACCGCCGAGCCCCCGCCCGAACGTGTCGTCGCACGCTTGCGACCACACGCCCGTCGGCTGGTGCGACCGGCGGTGTTCGTCGTGCTCGTCACCGCGGCCGGCGGGTTCGGCTTCGGCGTGTTCCAGGCGCAGCTGGCGTGGCTGAACGCCGTCGTCGCGCTCGTCGTCGTGGTGCTCGTCGTGTTCGGCGGCGCCGTCCCGCTGTTCCGCTGGATGTCGGAGCGGTACGTCGTCACCACGCGTCGCCTGGTCGTGGTCAACGGACTCGGCACGCGGACCCGACGGGAACTCCTGCACTCCCGCGGCTACGACGTGACCGTACGGCGCCGCGGGCTGCAGGGGCTGTTCCGCTCCGGTGACGTGCTCGTGTTCCCCGGCGACGACCCCGCGGTGGTCCTCGCCGACGTGCCGCACGCCGACCTCGTCGTCGCCGTGCTGCACGACCTGGTGGAGGCCTACGAGGCCAGGCGTCGGCACCGTGAGCCGGACTGGGACGAGATCGTCGGCGGTCCGGACCGTCCGCCGTGGGGCGACGTGCGGGCCTGATCCGGCCGCTGTGACCGTCGCCGCGGGCGCCGCTGCGGGTGCCGTGATGAGAGTTCGGCGAGAAACCGGTACCTTCTTCGACGTGCGTATCTCTGTGATCGGCTGCGGCTACCTCGGTGCCGTGCACGCCGCCTCCATGGCCAAACTCGGACACGAGGTCGTCGCCGTGGACGTCGACCCCACCAAGATCGAGCGGCTCGCCGCGGGCGAGGCCCCCTTCTTCGAGCCCGGCCTGCCCGAGATCCTGACCGAGGCCCTCGAGTCCGGTCGGATCCGCTTCACCACCGACATGGCCGAGGTCGCCGGTGCCCGCGTGCACTTCCTCGCCGTCGGGACCCCGCAGGGCCCCACCGGTGCCGCGGACCTGACCTACGTGAACGCCGCCGTCGCCGCGCTCACGCCGCACCTGTCCGCCGGCGAGTTCGTCGTCGGCAAGTCGACCGTGCCCGTCGGCACCGCCGCACGCCTGGCCGCCGAGGTCAGCGAGGACGTCCCCGGTGCCACGCTCGTCTGGAACCCCGAGTTCCTGCGTGAGGGCTTCGCCGTGCAGGACACCATCGCGCCGGACCGCTTCGTCTACGGCGTGCCGGACGGCGAGGCCGGCGAACAGGCCGTCGCCGCCCTCGACGAGGTCTACGCCGAGGCGCTGTCCACCGGCACGCCCCGACTCGTCGTCAACCTGCCCACCGCCGAGCTCGTGAAGATCAGCGCCAACGCGTTCCTCGCCACCAAGATCTCGTTCATCAACTCGATGGCCGAGATCGCCGAGGTCGCCGGTGCCGACGTGACGGCGCTCGCCGACGCGATCGGCCACGACGCCCGCATCGGCCGGAAGTTCCTGAACGCCGGCCTCGGCTTCGGTGGCGGTTGCCTGCCGAAGGACATCCGCGCGTTCCAGGCGCGGGCGAACGAGCTGGGCGTCGGGGAGTCCCTGGCGTTCCTGGCCGACGTCGACGCCACGAACCTGCGTCGTCGCGCCCACGTCGTCGAGCTGGCGCAGGAGCTGCTCGGCGGGGTCGTCAGCGGCAAGCGCGTCGCGGTGCTCGGCCTGGCGTTCAAGCCGAACTCCGACGACGTGCGCGACTCGCCGGCCCTGGACATCGCAGCCCGCCTGCAGGAACTCGGCGCCGTCGTCTCGGCGTACGACCCCGAGGCCGTCGTCACCGCGCGCCGCGTGCACCCCGAGCTCGACTACGTCGAGAGCGCGGCCGAGGCGCTGGGCGGGGCGGAGCTCGTGCTCGTGCTCACCGAGTGGACCGAGTTCCGTGAGCTCGACGCGACCGCCGCTGCCGCACTCGTGGCGTCGCCCGTCGTCATCGACGGCCGCAACTGCCTCGATCGTGACGCGTGGACCGCCGCCGGCTTCACGTACCGCGGCATGGGGCGCTAGCCGCGACCGACAGGAGGCCCGGTGCCGGTCCGTGGGACCGGCACCGGGCCTCCGGTGTGTTCGCCGCGTCGTCAGCCGATGGCTGCGCGCAGCACCGCCCGGTAGCGCTCGCCGATCCGTTCGGTGGAGAACTCCGCCGCCGAGACGACGGCCTGCTCCTGGTATCGCGAGCGTGCTGCGTCGTCGGTGAGGACGCGCTGCAGTGCTGCGCGGAGCGCCGGGACGTCGCCCGGGGGCACGAGCACGCCGGACACGTCGTCCTGCACGACGTCCCGGATGCCCGGCAGGTCGCTCGCCACGATCGCGGCCCCGACCGCCGCGGCCTCGAGCAGGGTGACCGGCAGGCCTTCCTGGTCGCCGTTCGCCGCGGGGATCGACGGCACCGCGACGACGGTGGCCGACGCGAGGGTCTCGAGCACCTCGGTGCGGCCCCGCTGGCCCAGGAACGTCACCGGCAGACCCGCCGCCTGCTGCTCGAGCTGGGCGCGGTACGGGCCGTCGCCGACCACGGTGAGCCGCCAGGGCACGTCGTCGCCCAGGCCACGGAGTGCCTCGATCAGGTTGCCGAAGCCCTTCTTCTCGACCAGACGACCGACGGCGACGACGTGGTGCTCCTGCGGCGCGACGCGGGCACGGGTGTCGCGGGCCGGGCCGAGGTCGACACCCATCGGGATCACGGTCGAGCGCGACTCGGGGACGCCCCACTCGGTCAGGCGCTCGCGCATCTCGGAGTTCACGGTGGTGACGTGCGCCGACCGTCCGAAGATCCAGCGCTTGAGCCGGACGAGGGGAGCCGCGCGGAGCGCGTAGATGTCCCCGCCGTGGGTCGTCACGACGACGGGCACACCCGGGGCGGCCAGGGTCGCGACGAGGGCCTGCGGGATGGCCCAGTGCGCGTGGATGACGTCGGGCTTCGCGGAGCGCACCACGCGCCGCACGGCCAGGTACTGCGCGAGCACCAGCGCGGGCACCTGCACGATGCGGGAGCGCCGCTCCTTGAGGTTGTCGAGGATCGCGCCGTCGGCCAGGTCCTCGAAGCGACGCGGGAAGTACGGGTAGCGGCGCACCGCGACCTCGCCGATGCGCTCCTTCGCGGCACCGCCCGGCACGCGGGGGGTGAGCACGAGGGTGTCGAACTCGGTGGCCTCCTGGTGGGCGAGGTCGAGCACGAACGCCGGCACGCCGTCGTCCGGACGGGCCGGGAACGTCGAGCCCAGGACGAGCAAGCGGGTGCGGTCCTGGCGGGAGCGGGCGGAGCGAGTGGTGCGGGACATCGTGCCTTTCCGGGGCTGGCGGGGGACGGTCCGGTAGGCTCTCACCCCGTGCGCGTACTGATCCACAATAGCGATTCGCCCCACAACCGCGGGGACCGGGCGATCCTCGCCGGCAACGTCGAGCTCGTCCGTCGCCGGTGGCCGGACGCCGAGATCGTGTCCCTGTCCCAGTACCCCGAGCGGGACGCCGCGTGGTTCGGGATCCGGTTCCTGCCGGTCTCGCCGTACAGCACCGGCATCGGCGACCTGTTCGCCCTGCTCCGTGCCGCCCGCGGGGCCGACGTGGTGCTCTGGGGTGGCGGCGAGATCCTGAAGGACTACACGAACAAGCTCGGCCTCGTGTACTGGTTCGGCAAGATGCTGCTCGTCCGTGCGGTCAACAAGAACCTCGTCGGGGCGTTCCAGGGCATCGGCCCGACCACCGCCGGGGTCAGCAAGCGCCTGATCCGCGCCACCGTCGACCTGTGCAGCGCGTTCGCCGTCCGCGACGACGAGTCCCGCGAGAAGCTCCTGTCCTGGGGCGTGAAGACGCCGATCGTGTCGTCCTTCGACCCCGCGGTCGTCGGGACGGTCACCCCGCCCGACGCGGACGTGCTCGAACGGCTCGAGCGCACCACCGGCCTGACCGCCGAGCAGCTCGAGGGCTCGATCGGCTTCGGCGTCCGTCGCTGGTTCCACTACAAGCGCAGCGGCTGGATCCCGTTCCGGTTCCTGCCGAAGCGCTTCCGCCAGACCGGTGTCGACAGCGACAAGCTCGTGACCTACCGGCAGGCCGTCGCCGACCTCGCCGACCGTGTGATCGACCGCTGGGACGCCGACGTGGTGTTCTACCCGATGCACATGGAGGCGTCCGAGGGTGACGCCGCCTTCGCCCGCGAGGTCATCGCCCTGATGCGGCACGCCGACCGCACCCACGTGGTCGAGGCCGACGAGTTCTCGCCGTCCGAGTACGCCGGGCTGATGTCGCGCAGCCGCCTGTTCCTGGCGAGCCGCCTGCACTCGGCGATCGTCGCGACCATCGCCGGGGTCCCCGCCGCGGTGCTCTACTACGTCGACAAGGGCCGGCTGTTCTTCGAGCAGATGGGCCAGCAGGCCTACTCGAAGCCGATCGAGGCCGCACTCGAGCCCACGTTCGTCGACGACGTCACAGCGCAGCTCGAGGCGCTCGACGCGGACCGTGACGCGGTCCGCGAGCAGCTCGCGCAGGGCGTGGCCCGCATGGCGACCGCCCTCGACGCCGACTTCGCCGAGGCGACGCGCGACGTCCGCTGACACTGTGCGCTGACACGGCGGGTGCGAACTCGCGCCCGTGACGGACAGGAGGCCCGTGGCGACACCGCCACGGGCCTCCTGTCCGTTCGTGGTGGCCCAGCGCCGGGGGCGCGCGCCCCTAGGCTGACGACATGACCGAGCGTCGATCCCTCACCGTCGCCGGCGGCGTCACCGCCGCCATCGGCGGAGCCGTCTCCGGAACCGGGGCGCTGATCCTCACCGTGTACGCCGCGACCGGCGGGAGCTTCCCGTTCGGTGCGGCGTTCCTCGTCTTCGCGGGTGGGCCGTTCCTGCTCGTCGGCGCGGTGCTGTTCGCCGTCGGCTGGTGGCAGGGCCGTCGATCGCAGCGACGTCCCTGACGGGCGTCAGCTCGTCCGGGACGCGAAGCGCTTCAGGTACGTGATGTCGTTGCGGTAGACGTCCTGGTCGCCGGGGAGCGTGCCGCTGGCCGCCCACTGCCAGAAGGTCCACTTCGACCAGCTGCGTCCGAGGGTGCCGGGGGTGGTGAAGTTCTTCACCGGGTAGATCGCGACGAACAGCGGGTTCTTCGAGAACTGGTTGCTGTTGTTCGTGCAGCGCTTCCACCAGTCGGTCGTGGTGTAGATCGCGGGGTACCGACCCGTCTTGGCGACGACGGTCCTGTTGAAGTCCTTGATCCAGGTGCGCATCGCGCCCCACGACTTGCCGTAGCAGGTGCCCTGGGCGGCGCTGCCGTACTCGATGTCGAGCAGCGGCGGCAGGGTCTTGCCGTCCTTGCTCCACTGGCCGCCGTGGGCGAAGAAGTAGTTCGCGGTCGCGGCGCCGCTCGCCTGGCTCGGCTGGGCGTAGACGTAGCCGCCGCGGTACAGGTTGCGCTGCTTGGCGGTGGCGTACTGCTGCTTGTAGGTGGAGCTGACGTACGAGGTGCCCTCGGTCGCCTTCACGTACACGAACCGGGCGCCGTTGCGGTAGGCCTGCAGGAAGTTGACGCTCGGCTGCCACGCGCTGATGTCGAAGCCCTGCACCCGGCCGGGGGGTGGCCCGCCGGCGGTGGCGGCAGCGGCCGACGAGCTGAGGGACTGTGCGCTCACGCCGCCGCCCGAGGTCGCGTCGGGGGAGGTCGTCACGTGGGTCTCACCGGCGTGGGCGGCGATGCCGGCACCCATGGTGTGGTTGCCGGTGCGGTCCATCTCGGCGATGGAGAGCTGCTGACCGGTGTCGGTGCCGGCGGGTTCGGTGGCGGTCGCGCCGACCGCCGGGCCACTGCCGAAGGTGATGACCCCGGCAACGGCGGCAGCGGTGCCGAGCCCGAGGATCCTGCTGATGGGTGCGCGCATGTGGTCTCGTCTTCCCTGTCGAGATGCCGTGGGCCTGATCTCCCACGCCGCGGTCCGAGCGATGCTACCCGGACTCGGCGACACCTGTCCGTGAGACGCACCCGGGCGGCGTCCGCTGCGGTGTCCGCATTCGGGGTCAGCGGGCGGTGCGGGTGCCCTCGTCGTCCGTCTCGACCTCGGGCAGGCGCCCGCGCGAGGAGACCTCGCGGGTGGCGTGCTTCTGCCGGCGGTTCAGGAAGTTACGCTCCACGAGCCACCACATCCCGACGCAGATCGCCAGGGTGATCGGGATCACCACGAAGACCATCATCAGGAACTGCCACTTCGGGTACAGGCCCATCGGCAGGAGCAGCAGGTTGCCGAGTCCGAGCAACGGGCTGTGGAAGAGGTAGACCGTGTACGACACGAGGCCGGCGAGCACGAACGGCTTCCACGCGAAGAAGCGTGCGAGCCAGGTGTGCTCCCCGGTGACCGCCTTGCGCCCCATCCACGTCAGCAGGATGCCGGCGAAGATGCCGAGGACGACCTCGGACGGCCAGGTCTGGTGCTGCCAGTAGTCGCGGTTGCGGAAGAAGACGAGGAGCATGCCGACGAACATCGCGGCCACGAACACGCCGCTCTGCCACCGCGGACCGCCGAGCTTCGAGGCGTTCAGCTTGCCGGTCAGGTGCTCGTCACGGGCCTTGACGGTGAGCTCGGCGGCGAGCATGCCGACCGCGAAGAGGCCGACGAACCACGGGTGCATCCACGAGTAACGGCTCTCGGCGCCCATCCACATGCCGATGAGGACCAGCGAGGACGCGGTCGCCCACCCGCCGAAGACCTTCCAGAGCGGCAGGATCAGCAGCGGCATGAGGAAGTAGATCTGCCACTCGACGGCGACCGTCCACATCGGGCCGTTGATCTTGCCGATGTACTGCGGGAAGAAGTCGTGCACCAGGAAGAAGTGCGTGAGGAACGTGCCCCAGCCCATCGGCAGCTTCGTGTCCCACTGGGTGCCGCCGGGCTGCCCCATCACCGGGACGAACAGGATGATGAGCGCGAAGACGACGAGCGACGCCCAGTACGGCGGGATGATCCGTCGGGCGCGGCGCCAGATGAACTTCCAGAAGCCGCCGGGCAACCGGTAGCGGTCGAACCGGGTCACGACGGGCAGCATCAGGACGTAGCCGGACAGGACGATGAACAGCGGAACGCCGAGGTAGCCCCACCCGATGAACGGGCGGAGCCACGGCAGTTCGGTCGGCCCGGTCCCGGTCGTCCCGGTGAAGAGGTACGCGTGGTAGAACACCACGGCCAGGGCGGCGAGACCGCGGAGCCCGTCCAGGTACGGGAACTCGAGCCGGCCCCCTGCGCGGGGAGCGGCCGCCGTCGGTTCGGCTGCGGATTCGGCTGCGCGGGTTTCGGTGGCCAACGAACGTCCTCGAGGTGGTCGGAGCGGGGTCCCCGGCAGTCTCCCACACGCCGAGCGGGGCCCGCGATCCGCCTCGGTGCGGTCCGACAAGCGAACGGATGTCATGATGAAGCACGTGACCGTGACGACGACCGCAGCACCGCAGAGCACCCACGAGCCCGCACGACGGCGTTCGGGGGCGGGTGCGCGACGGTACCGGCACGTCGTCGCACCCCTGATCCTGGGCGTCCTCGTGGTGATCGGGGTCGCCCTGAGCGCCGCCGTGGCTTACCACAACCGCCTCGGCGTGACGAACGTCGACGGCATCTCCTACATGGGCATCGCGCGCGAGTACGCGAACGGCTGGCTGCCCGACGCGATCAACGCGTACTGGTCGCCGCTGGTCTCGTGGATGATGGCGCCGTTCATCGCCCTCGGGCTCGGCATGCAGACGGCCTTCGCGATCGTGAACTGCTTCGCCGTGGCCGTCGTGCTCGGCATCGGCGGGTGGCTGGTCTGGTCGCAGAACCACCGCATCGTCCCCGCCGTGCTCTTCATGGTCACCGCGATCCCCGCCCTGATGAGCGCCGTGTCGGTGCAGACCCCGGACCTGCTCGTCGTCGCGTGGGTCGTCGGGTTCCTCTGGGCACTCCGGTGGGCCGACCAGGCACTGCACGGTTCGACGCGTGCGCGGGTCGCCTCCGGCGCGGTGCTCGGCGTCGTGGCCGCGCTCGGGTACTTCACCAAGCTCTTCCTGCTGCCCGTGGCCGTCGGTGCGGTGATCCTCTGGCTGCTGCTGCGCGTCTGGTCCGCCCGTCGCCGCCGTGAGCCCGTCCGGCACTGGTGGACGGCCCCGGTCGCCACGATCGTCGTGTTCGCCGTCGTCATCGCCCCGTGGGTCGGCGCACTGACCCTCAAGTACGGCACGGTGACGCTCGGGTCGTCGTTGTCGGTCAACATCGGTTCGAAGTTCGATGACGGCGGCCGCGCAACGGACTGGCCGTTCCTGCCGGTCCCGCCCAACGACCACGCCTTCTCGCCCAACGAGGACTTCACCCCGTCGGTCTACAAGCAGGGTCCGATGGACAACCCGGACCCCGCCGTGGTGCCGCCGCCCACGCAGTCGACCACCGAGGACACCGCGCCGAAGGTCACGAAGGACTCCGGCATCGCGGCCCGCGCCGGGTACTACCTGCACGAGCGCATGCTCGCCCTGCCGTACTACCTGCAGAAGATCAGCACCTTCGCCCCGTTCGCGGCGCCGATCGCCCTGCTCTTCGCGGCGGCACTCGTCATCGGTGTCGTGCGGTTCCGCCGCTACGCGTTCACCTGCATCGTCGCGGCGACGACCCTGGTGTACTTCGTCGGCTACGGCATGATCACCTCGTCATCGAGCGGCGGTGGCAACGCCCGGTACTACTGGCCGCTGTTCTACCTGACGGCGATGATCGGGGCGCTCATGCTGCCGGCCGTCTGGCGGCTGGTGCGCCGTCGGGGCGTGGTCCGCACGATCGTGGCGTGCGTCGCGATCGCCGTGGTGCCGATCGCCTCGTACACGCAGAACTGGTTCGGGTCCCCGGCGCCGTTCTACCCGTCGGTCAACCGCACCGAGGCGCTGCGCGTCTTCGGGCCGACCGATGTGCCGGAGATCGTCCGGCTCGCCGACCAGATCCGGGCGAGCGGCGCGCTGCCCGAGGACGCCACCGTCATCGGCTCGAACTACCGCTCGCTCTCCTCGCTCGCGTTCCTGACCGACACGCGTGTGTACGGTCGCTCAGGTCAGGGCTACACGTACCACTCGGACGCGATGCGCAACCTGTTCATCGACGAGGGCGTGCAGTACTTCGTGCAGTTCGACCCGGCGACCGCCCCGGCGCGCGACTACTCGGTGGCCGGCAAGCTGGTCGGCACGTACAACGCGACGATCTCGTGCAGCGCGGACCGCTCCACCGACCCGGAGATCCCCTGCCGCGTGCAGATCGTCAAGCTCGCCCGGTGACGCTCGACCGGTGACGTCCCCGGCACCCGCTCCCTGCGGCAGCACCGCAGGGAGCGGCCCGCCCCAGCGTCTACCATGACCTGAGCCCGTGACCTGAGCAGGAGACCCGTTTGTCCGCAAGCACCAGCGACACCCCCGCGCCCGAGGGGAAGCGTCCGTCGAAGCGACGACGGTTCCTCGGCAAGGCGATCCCCATCGCCTTCTACGTCCTGCTCGCGGTGTTCCTCGTGCTGTACGTCCGGAGCGTCGACTGGGGACAGCTCGCCGGGCTCGACTGGCAGTGGTCGTGGGTGATCCTCGCGACGGTGATCAGCCTCGGCTTCCGGTACTGGGGCGTCGGCATCTGGTTCTACCTGCTGCGACGGCTCGGCGCGACCGGGCTCAAGGGCAGCGGCGTCACCCTGACCTACGTGTACGCGAAGTCCTGGATGGGCCGCTACATCCCCGGTGCCGCGACCTGGATCATCGGCAAGGTCTACTTCGCCTCGAAGCACGGCGTCTCGAAGGCCCGCCTCGGCGTCAGCGGCCTGCTGGAAGGTGCGCTGCAGATCGCCGCCACCCTGGCCCTGGCGCTCGTGCTGCTGCTCATCGACCCGCGGACGCACAACCTCGACCCGTGGCTCATCGTCCTGATGATCGCGGCGTTCGTGGGCTGCGTCGTCTGCCTGATCCCGCGCGTGTTCGTGTTCCTGATCGGGATCGCGCTGAAGATCCTGCGTCGCAAGCCGCTCGAGGCCGACGTCCGTCCGAACCTCGGCACGGTCCTCGGCGGAGCCGGGCTCTACGTCGCGGGTGCGGTGCTGTCCGGCACGGCGTACTACTTCATCACCCTCGGCGTGTACCCGTCGCTGAAGCTCACCGACGCGGCCTTCGTGATCGGTGCCGCGAGCATGGCCTCGGCGATCAGCATGCTGGCCGTCTTCGCCCCCGGCGGGCTCGGCGTCCGCGAGGGCGTGCAGGCCCTCCTGCTGGCGCTCGTCATGCCGCCGCCCATCGCACTGGTCGTGGTCGTCGTCACCCGTGTCTGGAGCCTGGCGGTCGACGGACTCTTCCTGCTCTGCGCTGCGGCCCCCACGTGGTTCCGGCGCAACCGCCCGACCGACGACCCCTCCGCGGTCGAGGGCGGCGTCCCCGCCGCCTGACGCGCGTCGCGCGCGTCGCTTCGTGAGCAGCAATGGTCGGGTCCGGATGACGGACCCGACCATTCCTGCTCACGGAGTGGGGCACCGGTCGCGCGTGACGACGGACGGGAGGCCCGGTGCCAGCTGGCACCGGGCCTCCCGTCCGTCTCGTGGGTGCGCCCACCGCACGCCGCGCGCCGTCCGCCGAGGGGTCACGAAGTGTCGTCTGCGGCCTCGCCTGCCGACAGTTCGCGACCCCTCGGCGCCGCCTGCGGCACGTCGTGCCACCGCGGCGCTCCGCAGCCGGGCGTGTCAGCGGACGGGAACCGTCGTCGCCAGGGTCCGACGGTCGGCGCGCGCGACCTGCACGACCGACGCGACGAGCCCCACCGCGACCAGGGCCACGACGACGACGAGCACCGCGGGTGGCACCGGCCCGATCTCGGAGTACCGCAGCAGCCCGCGGCCGGTCACCGGGAACAGCGCCGCGTTCCAGAACCAGGCCGACGCCACCGCGAAGCCGTACACGCCCACCGCGGGCAGCACGACGGCCAGCGCCACCGCGGCCCAGGTGCGTGCCCGGCCGGCCGGCACCAGTCGTCGCCACGCGAGCGCGCTCAGCACGATCAGGCAGACGATCGCGGGGAAGTAGTACCGGCCCTGGGTGGCGGCGACCTCGGTGGTGGTGAGGTACGAGTGCGCGCTCGTGCGGTTCTGGATGCCGATCAGGAGCGCCGGGAACACCGCGAGGCACAGGGCCACCCGCAGGTCAGGGCCCCGGCGGAACGCCCAGCCGACGAGCACCACGAGGGCGACGAGGGTCAGGACGGCGGTGAACAGGTCGCCGATGGTCACCTGGGCCCGACCGCCGAAGCTGCCCCAGAACGTGCGCGACAGGGTGCCCCAGCTGACGTCGAGGAAGTGTCCGAGCGTGGGGCTCTCGCCCGGCGGGAAGTCCTTCGGGGGCCGCATGGCCGTGTAGCCGTTCGGCTGGATCCGGCCGTACGACACGAGGTTGTGCAGCCACCACCAGGCACCGATGCCTCCGGAGACCGCCATCGTGACGACCGTGCGGACGATCCGTTGCCGCAGGGACAGCACCCCCGCGCCGGCGAGCAGCACCACCACCGCGACGAACGGCACCGCCGGCAACCCGGTGCCCTTGATCCAGACCAGGTCCCCGAGCACGACAGCCAGTGCGATCGTGGTGCGCCAGCGGGTGTCGCCGGTGAGCAGACGGGTGGCGAGCCAGACGACGATCCCGGCGACGAGCAGCACCGGGGCGTCGTTCGAGAACGACGAGCCGATCGACGCGAGCTCGGGCGTCGCGAACACGGCGAGGGCCCCGATCAGCGCGGCGCGTGGGCTGCGGGTCACCCGGCGCACCGATGCCCAGGCGAGCAGGGGGAGCGCGGTGACGGCCAGCACGTCAGCCAGGCGGAGGGCGATGAACGCGTGGTCCCAGCGGAGCTCGCCGAAGTCGACGGCCCGGAGCACGGCGGCTCCGGCCAGGTAGGCGGTCGGCGGGTGCTGGGTCATCTGGTTGACCGTCGCCGAGGGTCCTGGTGCGTTCTGCAGCAGCTCGCTCACCGTCGACCACTCGTCGGACGGCTTCGTCGCCTGCTCGACCTTCGCGGCCTGCACGGCGTTGGTGACGTGCAGCTCGCCGGGGGCAGCCCAGGCGTCACCGAGGGCGACGTGCACGGCGGCGTCGATGTGCGCGGTCTCGTCGGGGGCCTCGAACACCGGGACGAGCAACGCCCACGCCACCAGCCAGAGCCCGAAGGTCGCCGTGATCACCGCGATCGCGACACGTTCCCAGCGCGCGGTGCGGGGTGGGGCGGGGGTGGTGGTCGTCTCGGCCGTCACCCCACCGATCCTAGGTCAGACGTCGTGGGGGACCCGCGGGCCGTCGGACACCGACTCGTCCGCGGCGGCCGGCTGCGTGGCCGTGCGCTCGGGGTGGTAGACCCAGACCTTGTAGAGCCAGAACCGGAAGACCGTGCCGAGCACGAGCCCGATGATGTTCGCGACGTTGTCGGCGAGCACCGAGGTGAGCCCCATCGCGTAGTGCGACACCCCGAGGCAGGCGAGCGCGATGACCATGCCGCCGAGCGACACGACGACGAACTCGATGCCCTCGCGGGTGGCCACGGCGCGACGCTGCTCGCGGAACGTCCAGTACCGGTTGCCCATCCAGTTCACGAAGATCGCCACGACGGTGGAGATGACCTTCGCCCAGAACGGCCCCGAGTGGACGTCCTCGGGGTTCAGGACGGTGATGCGCAGCACGTTGAACACCGTGGTGTCCACGACGAAGCCGACGGCACCGACGACGCCGAAGCGTGCCAGCTGGGCGATGAGGCGCCGCACGAGCCCTCCAGGATCCGTAGAGTTGTGACCGGTCGTGCAGAGCACGACCCGAACAGCGATTGTAGACAACGCGTTCCCACCGCACGGTGGGAGCGCCGGAAGGATCACACAGCATGGCGTTGCGCGTCGGGGTCATCGGTGGGGGACAGCTGGCACGGATGATGGTGCCGGCCGCGGTCGAACTGGGGATCGACATCCGGGTGCTCGCCGAGGGGCCGGGCATGTCCGCCGCGATCGCCGCCACCGCCGAGGGCGACTACCACGACGCCGCCACGGTGCTCGAGTTCGCCCGACAGGTCGACGTCGTGACCTTCGACCACGAGCACGTGCCGCAGGACGTCCTGCGCAGCCTGGTCGACGCGGGCGTGTCGGTCCACCCCGGACCGGACGCGCTGGCCGTCGCCCAGGACAAGATCACCATGCGTCGCCGGCTGAGCGAACTCGGACTGCCGGTGCCCGACTGGGCCGCCGTGCAGGGACCCGACGACCTCCGAGCATTCCTGGCGGACCACGGTGGCCGTGCCGTCGTCAAGACGCCGCGGGGCGGGTACGACGGCAAGGGCGTCCGGGTCGTCTCCGACGCGTCCGACGTCGACGACTGGTTCATCGCCGTGGCCGAGGCCGGCGGCGACCAGGCCCTCCTGGTCGAGGAGCTCGTCCCCTTCACCCGCGAGCTCGCGCAGTCCGTGGCACGCCGTCCCTCCGGGCAGGTCGTCGCCTGGCCGCTCGTCGAGACCGTGCAGCGCGACGGGGTCTGCGCCGAGGTCATCGCACCGGCCCCGGACAGCGCCGGCCGGATCGCCGACCTGACCGAGTCGATCGCCGTCCGCATCGCGGAGGAACTCGGTGTGACCGGTGTGCTGGCGGTCGAGTTGTTCCAGACCGACGACGAGCGCATCCTCATCAACGAACTCGCGATGCGTCCGCACAACACCGGGCACTGGACCATCGACGGCGCCACCACGAGCCAGTTCGAACAGCACCTGCGCGCCGTCCTCGACCTGCCGCTCGGGGCCACCGGCTCGTTCGTCCCCGCGTCCGTCATGGTCAACGTGCTCGGCGGACCCGCGGACGGCGACCTCGCCGCCCGGTACCCCGCAGCGCTCGAGGCCTTCCCCGAGGCGAAGTACCACTTCTACGGCAAGGCGCCCCGGCCCGGCCGGAAGATCGGGCACGTCACGGTGCTCGGCGACGACGTCGACGACGTCGTCTACCGCGCCCGCGCGGCCGCGGCGCACTTTGACGACTGAGACGGTGTCCGCGACACCGGGTCGCGTCCTCGACGTGACCCGCTGACGGACGGGAGGCCCGTGGCGACCCCGCCACGGGCCTCCCGTCCGTCACGGTTGCGGGACACACTTGTCGGCCGCTCTGCGGACACCCCCTCGGGTGGCACCCGGTCGGGAGGCTGGCGGGGGCCGGGAGCGCGTGTTCCCCTGGAACGGTCCGTGCCCACCGTCCAGGGAGTCCCCATGCGCCGCCGTCCGCGCCGCGCCGCCGTCTGCGGCGCAGCCATCGCCCTCGTCGCAGCCGTCGCCGGCCTGCTGCCGACCGCGACCGCGTCCGCGGCGACCTCGGCCTCGACCATCCGCTCGG
Organism: Curtobacterium sp. MCLR17_034; assembly: GCF_003234485.1. Classification (NCBI taxonomy): domain Bacteria; kingdom Bacillati; phylum Actinomycetota; class Actinomycetes; order Micrococcales; family Microbacteriaceae; genus Curtobacterium; species Curtobacterium sp. MCLR17_034. The sequence continues at coordinate 21,826 of NZ_QKTH01000003.1, read as the reverse complement.
CCACGTCCGCGTCGCTCTACGGCGCCGGACCGTACCGGTCGCCGACGAGCGAGGCCGTGAAGGCGCAGGCCGCCCTGGCCGCCACCGACCCGGCCGGGGCCGCTGCGGCGAAGACCATCGCCGGGTACCCCGTCGCGACCTGGCTCGGCGACTGGAGCCAGGGGACGCAGCTGACCAAGACCATCAGCACCGCCCTCACCGGTGCCGAACAGTCCGGCACCACCCCCGTGTTCGTGCTCTACGCGATCCCCGACCGTGACTGCGGCGGGTACTCCGCCGGCGGCTTCGACGAGGGGTCCTACGACGCCTGGGTCGACCAGGTCACCGCGGCGCTGGCGGGCCACCGCGCAGCCGTCATCGTCGAACCGGACTCGCTCGCGATGCTCAGCAACGCCAAGTGCAGCACCGCGCTCGACGAGCAGCGCTACCGGATCCTCTCCCGCACCGTCGCCGGGCTGACCGCCGCCGGGGTCCCCGCCTACCTGGACGCGGGCAACTCGAACTGGGTGCAGCCCGCGCTGATGGCGTCGCGGCTGAACAGCGCGGGCGTCCAGCAGGCCCGCGGGTTCTTCACCAACGTGGCGAACTACTACCCGACCGCGCAGGAGCAGGCGTACGCACAGAAGGTGTCCGCCGCCACCGGCGGCTCGCACTACGTGATCGACACCTCACGCAACGGGCAGGGCTGGCGCGGCACCTGGTGCAACGGACCGGGGGCCGGGCTCGGCACCTCGCCCCGGGTGGTGTCCGACGGCACGGCGCTCGACGCCCTGCTGTGGGTCAAGACCCCCGGCGCGAGCGACGGCACCTGCAACGGGGCCCCGGCCGCCGGCAAGTGGTTCTCGACCTACGCACAGGCCCTCGTCGCGAACGCACGCCTGGGTGTGCCCGCCGCCGACCTGACCCCCCGCGGGACGCTCGAGGACGTCGCCGGCACCGGCGGCGGCGTCCGCGTGTCCGGGTGGGCCTACGACGAGGACGACCCCACGCAGCCCGTGCGGGTCCGGGCCACCGTCGACGGTGTCCCCGCAGGCGTCACCACCGCCGGGCTCGACCGGCCGGACGTCGACGCACGCTCCGGGGTCGGCGCGACCCACGGCTTCGACGTCGTGGTGCCCACCGCGGCCGGCGCTCGCCGCGTCTGCGTCACCGCGGTGAACATCGGCGCGGGGTCGGACACCCCGCTCGGTTGCTCGACCGTCCGCGCCTACCGGCACGACCCGTACGCCGAACTGGAGTCCGCGAAGGCCGTGACCCGGGGCATCGCGGTGCGCGGCTGGGCGTTCGACGGCGACGCGGTGGCCTCGGCGAGCCGGGTGGCGATCACCGTCGACGGCAAACGGGTGACGTCGCTGGACGCCGGTCGGAAGCGCGCCGACGTGGACGCGACCTGGGGCTCCGGTGGGTCGCACGGCTTCGCGGGCACCGTCCGGGCTGCGGCCGGCAAGCACACCGTCTGCGCGATCGTCCACAACACCGGGAGCGGAGCGGACCGCAGGGCGTCGCCGTGCCGGACGGTGACGGTGCGCTGAGGGGGCGTCCGCCGTGCGGCGGACGCCGCACGGTGCGCGGTGTGCGAGAGGATGGGCGCATGCCGCGTGATCTCGTCCGCCGGGCCGCCGGACGCCTGCGCCGCGCCGTCGCAGGTGCCCCGCCACAGCCGACACCCCTGCCCGTCCTCGGGTACGTCGTCGCGGGCGGTGGCGGCGCCCACCCGGCCTCGGCACACGTCCGTGTCGTCCGCCGCACCGAGCACCTGGCTGCGAGCGGCACCGCCGAGGTGCGCCAGGTGGACCCGGCAGCGTTCGTCGACGGCTCCGACCAGGCGCCGTACGCTGCACTCCTGGTGCAGCGGGACATCCTTCCCCGTGCCGACGTGCAGCCCTTCCTGGCGGCAGCTGCCTCCCGGGGCATCCGCGTCGTGGCCGAGGTCGACGACGACTTCTTCACCGAGTCCGGACGCGCTCGCTTGGCCCGCGCCGAGTACGACCCCGACCGGCTCGCCTCGATCGACGCCCTGGTGCGCGGTGCCGACACCGTCGTCGTGAGCACGCCCGAACTCGCCGACGTGGTCCGTCCGGTGGCGCGGGACGTCGTCGTCGTGCCGAACGCCCTCGACCCGACGATCTGGACTGCTGGCCCCACCGCGGACGACGACGAGCGGCCCGCGGGGGAGCACCGGGTGCTGTACATGGGCACGCTCACCCACGCCGCTGACCTCGAGCTCCTGCGTGACGTCTTCGCCGACCTCACCACCGCCGACGGCACCCCGATCCGGCTCGAGGTCATCGGGGTGACCGACGAGGGCGGTGCCGACTGGTTCCGCCGGGTCGAGGTCCCCGACGGGCACTACCCGGCGTTCTCCCGATGGCTCGTGGCGCACCGGGAGCGCTGGCGGGCGGGCGTCGCACCGCTCCGTGACGAGGAGTTCAACCGCGCGAAGAGCGACCTGAAGTTCCTCGAGTACACCGCGCTCGGGCTGCCCGCCGTCGTGTCCGACCGCCCGTCCTACGCCGTCGCACGGGCCCACGGTGCCGTGGCCGTGCCGGACGACGTCCAGGCGTGGCGGGATGCCGTCCGGACCGCCGTCGACCGTGGCCGGGCGGACGAGGGGGCGGCCCGCTGGGTCGCCGAGGAGCGCACGATCGGCCGCGACGGCGACACCTGGCGACGCGTGCTGCTCGGCTAGGCTCGTCGCGTGACCGACACCGCCGCACCCGCACCGCCGCTCGTCTCGATCATCATGGGGTCGGACTCCGACTGGCCGACCATGCGGGCCGCGGCGGACATCCTCACCGAACTCGGCATCCCGTTCGAGGCGGACGTCGTGTCGGCGCACCGCACGCCGGACAAGATGACCCGTTTCGCCCGCGGCGCCGCAGCTCGTGGCATCCGGGTCGTCATCGCCGGGGCCGGCGGAGCGGCACACCTGCCGGGCATGGTGGCCTCGATGACGACGCTCCCGGTGATCGGTGTCCCGGTGCAGCTCGCGCGTCTCGACGGCCTCGACTCGCTGCTCTCCATCGTGCAGATGCCGGCGGGGATCCCGGTCGCGACGATGGCGATCAACGGTGCCGCCAACGCCGGTCTGCTGGCCGCGCGCATCATCGGTTCCTCGGAGCCGGCCGTCGCCGCTCGCCTGACCGAGTACGCCGACGGGCTCGAGCGCCTGGTCGAGGAGAAGGCGGCGCGCCTCCGCGACTCGCTCTGAGGCTGCCGCTGCGGGGTCCGAGCCGCGCTACGGTAGCGGGATGCGCCGCGCCGTCCCCGTCCTCGTCCTCTCCGCGGTCGCCGTGGTCGCCGCGGTGGTCTGCGTGGTCGCTGCGGGCGCGGCCGGTCCGATGAACCCCGTGGCGGGGTGGTTCCGTGGGGCGGGCCCGGACGTCGTAGCGACGAAGTCGCAGTTCGACTCGTGGTTCGCAGCGCTCCACGTTGCCGAGGCCGCAGCGGTCGTCGCCGTCCTCGCCGTGGTGGCCGCCGTCGTGCTCGCCGTGGTCGCTCGACGCCGTCGCGCACGGCCCTGACCTCACCACCCGACGTCGGCGCTCGGCTGATCCGACCGATGCCGACGCCACGCCACGCGCACTGACCAGGACTTCTTGCCCGACGGCTGATCCTCGCGCAAGCCCCGTGTACTGGGGGTGCGCTGCAGTGTCAACCCCCAGGCGCAGATTGTGGACAGCAACTACGGTGAACGCCGGGTAGCCGAGATCCGGCCGCCCGGCACCCACGGGAACGGGTGCGAACAGTCACGTCAGGGAGTGACCGACCTCATGCAGAAGCGCACCACCAGGAGGGCCGCACTCGCCGTCGTGCTCCTCGGAGCAGCACTCGTCGCCGGACCGCTCGGTCAGGGGACCGCAGCGACCGCCAGCTCGGCACCGCTCGGCGACGTCGGGAACTTCAAGCAGACCTTCCGCGAGCAGTTCAGCACCGCGGCCAGTGCGAAGGGCGCCTTCGCCAAGAAGTACGCCAACTCGTGGCAGCCGTACCCGGACGGGACCGGCGGCATGTACTACTCGGGTTCGCAGATCAGCTCGCACAACGGGTACATGGACGTCAAGCTCGACGGCAAGCACGGCGCCGCCGGTACCTTCGGCACGCCGACGGGAGCCTGGGGCCACAAGGGCGGCAAGTTCATCGTCCGCGCCAAGGCCACGGGCGGTGCCGGCAACGGCGCAGCATTCATGCTCTGGCCGTCGTCCGACCGCTGGGCCGACGGGGAGATCGACTACCCCGAGGCCAACTTCGACCAGCAGCCGATGCTGCACCACCACTCGATGATCGCGGGCCAGGAGGCCAACGCGACGAGCCTGAGCACCGGCGTCTCGTGGCGCTCGTGGCACACGTACTCGATCGAGTGGATCCCCGGGAAGTCCGTGCGCTACCGCCTCGACGGCAAGGTGATCAAGACGATCACCTACGACGTGCCGAAGACCGCGCACCGCTACATGTTCCAGGTGGGCGACTGGGGCGACGCGGGGCACCTGTACATCGACTGGGTCAGCACCTACACGTACAAGGGCTGACGCGCTCCGGCCGTCAGAGGTCGGCGTGCAGCTGCCAGGTCTCCGCAGCGGAGTCGGACCAGTCGTACATGCGTGCGCGGTCCGGCCCCGCCACGGCCAGCCGGCTGGACAGTTGCGGGTCGTTCACGACCTGGTAGACGGCCTGTGCAATCCGTGCGGGGTAGGACTCCCGCGGTGACCGGGCGACGGTGACGCCGGCGTCCGACGCGACCTCGGCCACGGCGGGGTCGTCCGAGTGGATCACCGGGGTGCCGAAGCTCATCGCCTCGATCACGGGCAGGCCGAAGCCCTCGGCGAGGCTGGGGAACACGAACACCGTCGCACGGTCGTAGACCACCGCGAGGTCCGCGTCGTCGATGCGGCCGAGGACCTTCACCCGGTCGCGCGACAGGCCCGCGCGCTCCGCGGTGCCGTACACGTCGACGTCGCCCCAGCCGTCCGGACCGGAGATGACGAGGGGCACGTCGCTGGGGGCATCCGGGTGGGCCATCGCCTCGATCAGGGACGCCAGGGCCTTGCGCGGCTCGAGCGTGCCGACCGCGAGCACGTAGCGGTCGGGCAGGCCGAGGCGCTCGGCGCGCAGGTCGGCGTCGACGGGCAGGCGGAGGCGTCCGCTCGGGGCACCGCCGATCACGCGGAGCCGGTCGTCGAACCGGTGGATCTCGTTCAGCGCACCCGCCACGGCGTGGGTCGGCACCACGACGGCGTCGGCGTGCTTCCACGCCCGCTTCACCATCGCCTTGTGGAAGTGGACGCCGCGCGGTGTGAGGGTCTCGGGGTTGGTCCACGGCACCACGTCGTGCACGGTCACCACGGTCTGCCGGCCCGGGTCCTGGAAACGGTCGTGCTTGACCAGTGGTGCGAGCACGCTCGGCGCGTGCACCATGCCCTTCGCGATGCCGCCCACGAACCCGCCCTGCCAGGCGAGCGACAGCTCACGACGTGGCAGCGGCAGTCGCTGCAGGTCGGACAGTCCGGGCAGGAGCGTGCGCAGGTGCGCCATCTCGTCGGACCCGACGGCGGAGACCACACCCGCGACCTCGCAGCCGCTCGGCGCGTGCTCGACGAGGTGTCGCGCGAGCTCCTCGGCGTAGCGCCCGATGCCGCCCGGCACGGGCGCGACGATCTGGTCGACGATGACGTGGAGGGTGGTCATGGTGCTGTGCTCCTCGTCGTGGTTCGTGGACCCGTGGTCAGGGGGCCGAGGGCCGGCCCCGCGCTCGGCTGCCCGACACTACCAGGGTGGTCCCGGCGCCCCCTGGGCGCGGTCGGTGGTCGGACAGGAGGCGCGGGTCGGGTCCGCGGTGTGCGGAACCCGACCCGCGCCTCCCGGTCGAGAGCCGTGCCTACGCGGTCAGCGCACCCGCCGCGACCGCAGCGTGCAACGCGTCGCGCCAGTCGCGCATCGGCGCGAGTCCGGCGCGCGACCAGCCGTCGTGGCCGAGCACGCTGTACGCCGGGCGCGGCGCCGGCCGGACGAAGGCGGCGCTGTCGGTGGGCAGCACGCGCTCCGGGTCGAGCCCGAGTTCGCGGTAGATGGCCTGCGTGAAGTCGAACCAGGAACCCTGGCCGGCGTTCGTGCCGTGGTAGATGCCCGCGGGGGCGTCCCCGTCGACGAGTTCGACGATCCGCGCGGCGAGGTCGCCCGTCCACGTCGGCTGGCCGACCTGGTCGGTGACGACGCTGACGGTGTCGTGAGACCCCGCGAGCCGGAGCATCGTCGCGGCGAAGTTCGGCCCGTGTGCGCCGTAGATCCACGCGGTGCGGACGACGTACGAGGTGTCCGGGGCGATCGCGCGCACGAACGCCTCGCCGGCGGCCTTGGTGCGGCCGTAGGCGTTGATCGGGTCGGTCGGGGCGTCCTCGGCGTAGGGCGCGGTGCCGTTGCCGTCGAAGACGTAGTCGGTCGACACGGTGACGAGCTTCGCGCCGTGGCGGACCGCGGCCTCGGCCAGGAGCTTCGGCCCCGTCGCGTTGACCGCGTGGGCGTCGTCCTCGTGGTCTTCCGCGTCGTCGACCTTCGTGTAGGCGGCCGAGTTGATCACGGCGTCGTGCCCGGCGACGGCGGCGTCAACCGCGGCCGGGTCGGTGATGTCGAGGTCCGCCCGCGACAGCGCGGTGACGTCGCGGCCGGCGAGTGCGGCCTGGAGGTCCTGGCCGAGCATGCCGGCGGCGCCGGTGATGAGGTACCTGGTCACGGTGTGCCGGTTCAGCTCAGGGCCGCACGCTGCTTGAGCGGCTCCCACCAGGCGCGGTTGTCGCGGTACCACTGCACGACGTCGGCCAGGCCCTGCTCGAACGGCACGAGCGGCTCGTAGCCGAGCTCGGCCTGGATCTTCGAGATGTCGACCGAGTAGCGCAGGTCGTGGCCGAGACGGTCGGCGACGCGGTCGACGTACGACCAGTCCTTGCCGGTCGCGTCGAGCAGCAGCTGCGTGAGCTCCTTGTTGGTCAGCTCGGTGCCCCCGCCGATGTTGTAGATCTCGCCGGCGCGGCCACGGGTCAGGACCATCGCGATGCCACGGGTGTGGTCGTCGACGTGCAGCCAGTCGCGGATGTTGTTGCCCTCGCCGTACAGCGGCACGTGCACGTCGTCGATGAGGTTGGTGACGAAGAGCGGGATGACCTTCTCGGGGAAGTGGTACGGCCCGTAGTTGTTCGAGCAGCGCGTGATCGAGAGGTTCAGCCCGTGCGTGCGGTGGTAGCTGCGGGCGAGCAGGTCGCTGCCGGCCTTCGACGCCGAGTACGGCGAGTTCGGCTCGAGCGGGCGCTCCTCGTCCCACGAGCCCTCGCTGATGGAGCCGTAGACCTCGTCGGTGGAGACGTGCACGAAGCGCTCGGTGCCGTGGCGGAGCGCGGCGTCGAGCAGGCGCTGGGTGCCCACGACGTTGGTCTCGACGAAGATGCCGGAGTCACGGACCGAGCGGTCGACGTGGGACTCGGCGGCGAAGTGCACGATGGCGTCGACGGTCGGGACGACCTCGTCGAGCTTCGCGGCGTCGCGGATGTCGCCGTGCACGAAGGTGTAGCGGGGGGAGTCGGCGACCGGGGCGAGGTTCGCTTCGTTGCCGGAGTAGGTCAGTGCGTCGTAGACGACGACCTCGGCGCCCTCGAGGCCGGGGTACGCGTCCTCCAGCGTGCGGCGGACGAAGTTCGAGCCGATGAAGCCGGCTCCTCCGGTGACGAGGATCTTCACGAGTTCTCTTTCCTGACGGTCGGTTCGTGGGTCGGCGGCGATTCTAGCGGGCCGCTGGTGGGGTCGGCGGGCTCGGCGGCGTCGGCGGGCTCGGCGGCGGTGGCGGGTGCTCCCGGCTCGGCGACGGTGCGCCACACCAGGACGACGGTCGCGACGGCGGCGGCCGCGAACACGATGGCGACCAGCAGGATCGCGAACGGCCCGGCGACCGCGCCGCCGGCCATCGCGGAGATCCCGCCGGGCGTGATGCGGAACTGCGTGTTCTCCCACCCGCCGCGGTAGGTCAGGCCGATGCCGTACGTGCCGATCGCGAGCGAACCGACGACCGCGAGCCGGGCCAGGCGTCGGCGGAGCTCCGGACGGACGACGAGGGCGTGCCACGCGACCGCCTGGGCGAGCACGAGCGCGGCGACCGCGACGAACAGGAACCGGCCCTGCAGCCCGTTGCCCTGGTGCGTGCCGAGGTAGTTCCGCCAGTTGTAGGCGAGGGTGGCGACGAGGACGACCGTCGGCCAGACGAGCAGGATCGTGGTCACCCGGCGGCCCGGAGCCCGGCGGGCGTACGACCACCCGATGACGGCCAGTCCGACGACCGCGAGCGTGTCGATGACCATCGCCGGCAACGGCCACTGGTTCGCACCGAGTGCGCCGAAGAACGAGGCGGTCAGACCGTCCCACTGGCGCCCGGCGAACGCCCCGGGGTTCGCACCGCCCGCCGGGTACGGCTGCACGGTCGTGACGGCGCGCAGGGCGTCGGGCAGGAGCGTCCCGCTCACGAGCAGCGTCTGCACCCACCACCAGCCGGACGCGGCGACGGCAGCGAGGACGACCACGCCGGCGTGCAGGCCCCGGCGGCCCCACGTCCGGCCCGGTGCCAGGGCGGACACGAGGACGACGAACGGGATCGCCAGGAGCCCCAGCGCGTTCAGGGCCGCCAGTCCGGTGACGGCGACGGCGAGCCCGGCGGTGGTCCACCACGAACGGTCGCCGGTCAGCACGCGTGCGCTCAGCCAGACGAGCACGGCGCCGAGCAGGACGACCGGTGCCCACACCGTGACGCCGGAGGTGACCTGCGCCAGCTGCGGGACGGCGAAGAGCAGGACCGGGGCGACGAGTGCGGTGCGGGGCGAGCGGGTCACCCGACGGACCGTCGCCCAGACCAGGACCGGCAGCGCGGTGACGAGCAGCACGTCGAACACGCGGAGCACGAGCACCGAGGTCGCCCAGTCGTGCGAGCCGAACCGGATGACGCGCAGGATCCCGGCGGCCACCAACCAGTACGTCGGCGGGTTCTGGGACATCGGGTCGATCGCGGGGGAGTCCCCGGGCACCGCCGCCAGCAGCGCGTCGACCGTGGGGCGGTCGACGGCCGGTGCCGGGTGCTCGACGATCTGCCGCACGGCGGCGAGGTAGTGCATCTCGCCGCCGTGCGGCCAGCCGAGTCCGAGCGCGAGGCGGAACGCGGCGTCGACGTGTGCGGGCTCGTCGGGTGCCCCGAAGGCCGGGGTGACCAGGGCGAAGGTCAGCAGGAAGGCGAGCCAGGCCAGCGTCACGGTGCCGAGCAGGACCCACTCGTGCCGGCCGACGAGCGGTCGCGGGGCGCTCACGCGGGGACCTCCGGACGGCGCATGAACCGGACGAGCAGCACGGCGGTGACGGTCAGAGCGACCGCGGCGACGGCGACGAGGGTGAAGTTCGTGCCGGCGGGGGCCATGCCGTAGCGGTCGAACCGGCCGACCGCGAACTCGTCGACCCAGAAGGCGGCGTCGCGCCCGAAGGCCCGCAGCGCGTAGACGACGCCGTACAGCGCGATGGCCATCGCCGCGATCGACATCCCGACGGCGAGCCGGGTGGTGCCGGCTGCCGTCACGGTGACCCGGCGCCAGGCGAGGGCGCTGAGGGCGATGAGGGCGATGAGCGTGGGGTAGTAGTAGCGCCCCTGGGTGCCGGCGACGATGGTGCTCCGGACGTACCCGCCCCACCCGCTCTGCAGGTGCAGGGCGATGAGGATGACGGGGAACGACGCCAGCACGATCGCCGGGCGGAGCGACGGGCCGCGGCGGAAGCCCCAGACGACGATGCCGACGAGCGACGCGATGGTCAGCCCGTCGATCAGGACCTGGGCGAGCTGGAACTGGGTGAGACCACCGACGCTGCCCCAGAAGGTCCGGGTAACGCCGTTCCAGTAGTCGCGGAGGAACACCTCGGGGCTGGCCGCGGTGCCGGCCGGGAAGGGCATCGGCGGACGTGCGCCGGCCATGCCGTCCGGCTGGATGTCGCGGTACACGAGGATGTTGCGCAGCCACCACCAGCCGCCGACGACGGCGGCGAGTCCCAGGGTCCACAGCGTCCGGAGCGCGTTCCGCCAGACGGTCGCCCGGGTGCAGCCAGCGGCCATCACGGCGATGCCCACGAACGGGATCGCTGGCAGTGCTGTGCCCTTGACGAGCAGCATCGCGCCGAGCAGCAGCCCGATCCAGACGGTCGTGCGCACCCGCAGGTCGCCGGTGAGCAGTCGCACCACGAAGTACACGAGCGCCCCGGCCAACGGCAGCATGAGCGCGTCGTTCGTGACCGACGTGCCGATCGAGGCGACCTCGGGCAGGGCGAACACCGCCGCACCGCCGACCAGGGCGGCCCGTGGTGACCGCGTCAGCCGACGCACGGTCGCCCACGCCAGGAACGGCAGCGGCAGGACGAGCAGGGCGTCGAACAGTCGCAGCACCATGACGGCGAGGTCCCAGCGGAGGTCCTCGAAGTGCACCAGCTGCAGGACCCCGGCGGCCAGGGCGTAGTACGTGGCGGGGTGCTGCGACATCTGGTCGATGCTCGTCGGGTGCACGCCCGGGAACTCGCGGAGCAGCTCGCCCCACGTCTGGTTCACGTCGGTCGACTGCCGCATGTTGCTGATCTGGGTGTCGTGCACCGCGTTGAGGTAGTGCATCGCACCGGGTGCCGGCCAGCCGTCACCGATCGCCAGGTGCAGCACGGCGTCGACGTGGGTCGGCTCGTCCGGGGCCTTGTACGTCGTGGTGACGACGGCCCAGACCGCGAGGACGGCGGCGAACGCCACCGTCAACGCGATCACGAGGATGCGCTCGCGCCGCCCGACCGCGGGTCGGACGTCGGAGCGCGACACGGCCGGTGCCGTGTCAGTCGCCATACCGCTGCAGTTTCTGCAGGTCGAGCTGCTCCTCGGCCAGCGTGCGGTTGAGGCGGGTGAGGTCGGCCACGACGCCGATGACTATGGACAGGAGCGCCGTGATGAGCAGGACGACACCGAGGATGATCGACTGCAGGTGGTTGCCGCCGGTCTGCATCGCCAGGAGCACCAGGTACCGGATGAGCGGCCAGAGTCCGAGCGCACCGAGCACCGCGGCGACCCAGAGGAACAGCGCCATCGGCCGGTACATCAGGTAGACACGGGCGATCGCCGAGCCGGACTCGAACATGTGCTGGAAGATGTTGTTGAAGAGCCGCGACTCGCGGGTCTTCGGGTTCGTCGTGATCGGCACCGACGCGATCGCCAGGCGCTTGTAGCCGGCCTGCACGATGGTCTCCATGCAGTAGCTGAAGCGCGTCACGATGTTCAGGCGGATGAGCGAGTACTTCGAGTACGCGCGGAACCCGCTCGCCGCGTCGGGCAGGTCGAGCCCGGCAGCGCGGCTCGCGACCCACGAGCCGAAGCGCTGCATGACCTTCTTGAAGCCGGAGAAGTGCTCGATGGTGCGCGTCTGCCGGTCGCCGATGACGATCTCGGCTTCCTTCCGGAGGATCGGCTGCACGAGCTCGGCGATCTGCGCCTGCGGGTACTGGTTGTCCCCGTCGGTGTTCACGACGATGTCCGCACCGTGCAGCAGCGCGTAGTCGACGCCGTCACGGAACGAGCGGGCGAGGCCCATGTTCGTGGTGTGGTGCACGAAGTGCTTGACGCCGTGCTCCTTGGCGACCTCGACGGTGCGGTCGGTGCTGCCGTCGTTGATCACCAGGATCTCGATCTCGTCGATGCCGTCGATCTCCCGCGGGATGGAGTCGATGACGCTGGCGAGGGTGTTCTCCTCGTTGAGGCAGGGGATCTGGACGAATAGCTTCACGGGCTCGCTTGGTCTCGTTTCGGGAGTCGGCAATGCTCAGAACCATGACAGCCTATGCGAACTCACGGCTTGCTAGGCTTCCCCGGTGCAGATCCGCGAACTGAAGATCCCTGGCGCGTGGGAGTTCACGCCCGTCCAGCACGGCGACGCACGAGGAGCATTCCTCGAGGCGTACCGCGCCGACGTGCTCGAGGAGACCGTCGGTCACCCGCTCGACCTCCGCCAGGTGAACATGTCGATCTCCGCGGCCGGTGTCGCCCGCGGCATCCACTACGCCCTCGTCGCACCGAGCCAGGCGAAGTACGTCACCGCCGTGCGCGGGGCGTTCATCGACTACATCGTCGACATCCGCGTCGGGTCCCCGACGTTCGGCCAGTGGGACTCCGTCCGGATCGACGACGTCGACCGCAAGGCCGTCTACCTGTCCGAGGGGCTCGGCCACGCGATCGTCGCGCTCGAGGACCAGTCGACCGTGAACTACCTGGTCAGCGCGCACTACAACCCCGAGCGCGAGAAGGGGATCACGATCCTCGACCCGACGGTCGGGCTCGACCTGCCCGAGGGCCTCGGCGAGCTGGTGCTGTCCGAGAAGGACACCAGCGCCCCCACCCTCGAGGAAGCCGCGGCACAGGGCCTGCTGCCGACGTACGAGGAGTGCGTCGCGTACACCGAGTCGCTCCGGACGAAGAAGTAAGGGACGGGACACCGATGAAGGGCATCATCCTCGCCGGCGGTTCCGGCACGCGCCTCTGGCCGATCACCAAGGGCATCAGCAAGCAGCTCATGCCGATCTACGACAAGCCGATGGTCTACTACCCCCTGTCGACCCTGATGATGGCGGGCGTCCGACAGGTGTTGGTCATCACGACGCCGGAGTACAACGACCAGTTCCGGGCCCTGCTCGGCGACGGCTCGGCGTTCGGCATGGAGATCGAGTACGCCGTGCAGCCGTCCCCGGACGGTCTGGCGCAGGCCTTCGTCATCGGCGAGGAGTTCATCGGCGACGACAGCGTCGCCCTCGTCCTCGGCGACAACATCTTCCACGGCACCGGCCTCGGCACGAACCTCCGGAAGAACACCGACGTCCAGGGCGCGACGATCTTCGCTTACCACGTGGCCGACCCGAAGGCGTACGGCGTCGTGGAGTTCGACGACGACTTCACCGCCGTCTCCATCGAGGAGAAGCCGGCCGAGCCGAAGTCGAACTACGCCGTCCCCGGCCTGTACTTCTACGACAACAAGGTCATCGAGATCGCGAAGACGATCGAGCCGAGCGCCCGCGGCGAGCTCGAGATCTCCACGGTCAACGAGCGCTACCTCGAGGCCGGCGAGCTCGGCGTCCAGGTCCTCGACCGCGGCACCGCGTGGCTCGACACCGGCACGTTCGAGTCGATGATGCAGGCGTCGGAGTACGTGAAGGTCATCGAGGACCGTCAGGGCTTCAAGATCGGCTGCATCGAGGAGATCGCCTGGCGGAACGGCTGGATCGACGACGCGCAGCTCGCCGAGCTCGCCGCGCCGCTGGTCAAGGGCGGCTACGGCGTCTACCTGCAGCGACTCCTCGGCGTCTAGCTCCGCACGTGACCCCCGCCCCCGGTTGGTTCGGTCGACGCCGCCGTCCGGATGCGACGGCCTCCGGCCACCCCGGCCAGGAGGCCCGTCCCGCGTCCGTGACGGCGGCGTCCGTCGTTCCCGTGACCGGGTTCCCGGACCCGCTGCCGCGGCTCGACCAGGACGTCACGGTGCTCGTCACGACCCGTTCGGACCGGCACGCCGAGGTCGGCCGGCTCGTGTCGGTCGCCCGTGGTGCCTTCGATCGTGGGGTCGACGTCCGGGCCGTGAGCTACGTCGCGGACGCGTCGCCGGTCGACCCGTTCGGCCGTCGCCTGCCGTGGGTCCGACCGGAACCCGTCGACGGCCTCGGCTCGGCGATCAACGCCGGGGTCGCAGCCGGTGTGGGCCGGACGCTCGTGGTGGTCGACACCTCGGTGTCGGTCGACGTGCCGGCGCTGCACGCCCTCGCGGCGGCGGGCTCGGTCGCGCAGGCCCGGGTCCGGATGCCGGACGGCACCTTCCGCTCCGGCGCTCGGCTGCTGCGGCCCGGTGCCCTGCCGTGGTCGGACGACCGCGTCGACGCCGTGACCGACGTCGACACCGTCTTCGCGGCGGACCAGCCGGTGCTCTCGGTGCCGGGGGCGGCACTGGTGCCGGCACCGTGCCTCCCGGACGAACGCATGACCCTGACGGCCTGGAGCCGCGCGGTCGCCGATGCCGACGGCGGAGCCGTGCGCGTCGTCGGCGAGGCGACTCGCTCGGTCGAGGCCGGTCGGACCGTCGACGCCGCGACCGTCGACGCGTTCACCGCCTGGCGCGACCGCGCGTCCGAGGGCGACGGTGTCGTCACCGGACCGCCCCTGCCGCCCTGGGGTGCCCGGCCGGTGGCCCCGGCCGCGCGCGTGACCGGCGGTGACGCCGAACACCTCACCTGGTCGCTCAAGATCGCTGCGCCCGCCGGGCCGGAGGGCGACGGCTGGGGCGACGTGCACTTCGCCGCCGAGCTCGCCGGGGCACTCGAGCGGCTGGGGCAGCGCGTCCGGATCGACCGACGTGACGCCCACGTGCGGGCCGACGATGCCTCGGACGACGTGACGTTGGTGATCCGGGGCCTCGACCGGGTGCCGCCGAACCCGGCGTCGGTGAACCTGCTCTGGGTGATCAGCCACCCCGACGACGTCGCCGACACGGAACTGCGGTCGTTCGACGCGGTGTTCGCGGCCGGGCCGGTGTGGGCAGCCGCGGCCGCTGCGCGTGCGGGCGTGCCGGTCCGGACCCTGCTGCAGGCGACCGAGCCGGCCGTGTTCCACCCGGGCGCGCGCACGGCGACGAGCCCCGATGCCGACCAGGTGGTGTTCGTCGGCTCGACCCGCGGCGCCGCGCGACCCATCGTGTCCGACGCGGTCGCGCTCGGTGCCGATCTGCGCGTGCACGGTCCGGGCTGGGACGAGGTCGTCCCCGCGGAGTCGCTCGGCGAACCGTCGCTGACCCGGGCCGAGGTCGCGGCGGCCTACGCCTCGGCGCGTGTGGTGCTCAACGACCACTGGCCCGACATGGCCGCCGGGGGCTTCGTGTCCAACCGGGTGTTCGACGTGCTGGCGTCCGGGGGAGTCGTCGTGACCGACCCGGTGGCCGGGCTGTCCGACGTGCTGGACGTCCCGACCCTCGAGGTGGCGGGCTCCCGCGACGAGCTGGCCGACCTGCTCGACCCGGCGCGCTCGTGGCCGTCGGCTGCCGAGCGTGCCGCCGTGGCCGAGCGCATCGCCGCCGAGCACTCCTTCGACGCCCGCGCTGCCGTGCTGCTGGCGGCGGCCCGCGCGTCGCGCGCGCGCCTGCACCCCTGACCCGCCGACGCCGTCGCCACCCGCTGCCCGCGTCCCCGCCGCGCGACGCTCCGCACAACCAAAGTGTGTTCGAGCCGCGCAATCCCGCGGTTCGCGTGCACTTCGGTTGTGCGGAACGCGATCGAACCGGGGCCTCCGAACCCGCGACCGATGTGCGCGCCCCGCTGCGGTCGTTGCGCCCCGAGGAGTCGGGGCGCGATGCCCGCGCGGGGGCGCACCGCGGAGGAACCGCCGCGGCGGACGCGTGCGCCGCGCGACGCTCCGCACAACCAAAGTGGGTTCGAGCCGCGCAATCCCGCGGTTCGCGTGCACTTCGGTTGTGCGGAACGCGATCGAACCGGGGCCTCCGAACCCGCGACCGATGTGCGCGCCCCGCTGCCGTCGTTGCGCCCCGAGGAGTCGGGGCGCGATGCCCGTGCGGGGGCGCGACGGCAGACCCCGCGCGCAACGACCCCGACCGAGCGGGAGCTACTTGCGCGTGACCCAGCGGGCGCGGAGCGACAGGCCCGCGTGCAGCACGACGCGCAGGGGCCAGAGCCACCACGCCCGGTACTTCCGCGACAGGAACCGGTAGGCGCTCCGGTGGTGCTCGATCTCCATCCGGCGCCGGTTGGACGACGTCGAGTGGGCTCCGGTGTGGGTGACGACCGCCGAGGGCACGTACACGTTCGCTCGACCCGACCGTCCGACGCGCTGCCCGAGGTCGACGTCCTCGAAGTACATGAAGTACGACTCGTCGAACCCGTCGAGCTCGCGGAAGAGCGACGTCCGGATGAGGAAGCACGCACCGGAGAGCCAGCCGGCCTCGCGCTCGACGACCTTCGTGGTGGACCAGTACCGCTGGCTCCACGGGTTCGCCGGCCAGAACCGCGAGAACGCCGCGTGGCCGAGGCCGGTCCGGAGCGAGGGGAGCTGCCGGGCGGACGGGTAGGTCTCGCCCTGGTCGTCGAGGATCCGGGGGCCGAACGACCCACCCGACGGCAACCGGTCGGCGGCGGCCACGAGTTCGTCGATCGAGCCCTCGCCGAGCACGACGTCGGGGTTCGTCACGAGCAGGAACTCCGGACGGACGTCCGGCAGCACGTCGTCGAGGGCGCTCAGTGCCGCGTCGATGCCGCCGCCGTAGCCGCGGTTGCCACCGGAGGACACCACGACGGCGCCGTAGGACTCACCGATCGCCCGGAGCGCGTCGATGTCGGCCGAGCCGTTGTCCGCGATGACGACGGCGACCGGGTCCTTCGAGGCACCGGCGACGCTCGCCAGGAACGGCCGGATGGTCTCGCCGGTGTTGTAGGTGACCGTCAGCACCGCGACCCGGATCACCGCGCACCCCCGGCGACGGACTCGTAGGCCTCGACGTGCACGGCTGCCGTGGCGTCCCAGGTGAACGCGGAGGCCCGCGTCAGCGCCGCCGCACGGTGCGAGGCCACGAGCGCGGGATCGTCCAGCAGCGCCGTCATCGCGGACGCCAGCGCGGTCGCGTCGGGCTCGCTGTAGACGGCCGCGTCACCGCCGACCTCGGGCAGCGACAGCCGCCGGGTGGTCAGGACGCACGCGCCGGAGGCCATCGCCTCGACCACGGGCAGCCCGAAGCCCTCACCGAGGGACGGGTAGACGACGAACTCGGCACCGCCGAGGAACCCGGCGAGGTCCTCGATCGGCAGGTAGCCGGCCTCGATGACGTGGTCGGTGGGCTGCAGGGCGTCGAGCCGCGCGATGGCCGCCTCGTCCCAGCCGCGGGCCCCGGACAGCACGAGCCACGGGGTCTCCGCACCCGGGTGACCGTCCGACCCTGCAGCCGCACGCGCGGCGCGCACCGAGGCGTACGCGTCGAGCAGCGCCGTGACGTTCTTCCGCGGTTCGATGGTGCCGAGGAACGCGATCCACGGGGCACCCTCGGGCAGGGTGGCGGCGATCCGGGCGTCCTCGACCGCGGCGACGTCGGGCTCGTGGAACACCGTGCGGTCGACGCCGAGCGGTGCGACCCGGACGTCGGCGCGGATGCCCCGCACGACCCGGGCGGCCTCGGTCGCGGTCGCGGCGCTCGGCACGATGACGACGGGTCGGGTGCGCAGGGACCGGCGGCTCCACCAGGTGAAGAAGGTGCGCTTCAGGCGCGAGTGCCACTCGGGGTTCGAGAAGAACGTGGCGTCGTGCAGCGTGACGACGGACCCGCCGCGCCAGCTGAACGGGAACGTGTAGTGCGGGGAGTGCAGCACCTGCGCCCCGAGCCGACGGCCGAGCGCCGGCAGCCCGGTCTGCTCCCACAGGAACCGGAGCGGCACCGAGTCGGTCCAGCCCGGCGCCGTGTGCACGGTCGCGTGCGGCGCGACGGCGGCGAAGTGCGGAGCGTGCACGGGGCGGACGACCAGGTGGACGTCGAGCGACGGGTCGGTCAGGTGGGACACGACCCCCTCGACGTAGCGTCCGACGCCGCCGAGCGCCTGCGGTACCGCGGTCCCGTCGACGAGGACGGTGAGCTGCGGCACGCGTGGTTCCTTCCGGGCGGGGACGTCGTGGCCGGGGCCGTCGACGGGGGAGTGTCCAGGATAGCCCGCTGCACTCATGCGCCCGGGTCCACGCTGCGGCGCGGGACGGACGCGCGCCGGGTCTCGCGCAGCCGGCGCGCGAGGTGGACCGGCAGGGTCCCCACGACGTCCGCGAACGCCGTCAGGACGAGCCGCGCCTCCCGGCGGGTGCGACCGGAGGCCAGCCCACGCAGACCGCGCACCAGGGTGCGGACGCTCGCCCGCACGACGGTCGGCCACGGAGCGTGCCAGAGCGCGACGACGATGCGGTTGCGCGCGTTCCGGAAGACGAACAGGTCGCTCTGCACGCCGGACGACGCCGAGTGGTCGTGCTCGACGACCGCCTCGGCCGCGTGCTCGACGCGCCATCCGCGGCGGTGCAGCCGCCAGGCGAGCTCGGTGTCCTCGTAGTACATGAACAGGGACTCGTCGAGCAGGCCGACGTCGTCCAGCGCCGTGCGCCGGAGCGCGGACGCGCCGCCGGAGAACCCGAAGACGTCGACGTCGGCGACCCGGTCGACGGGCGCGAACCAGTCGCGGTCCATCCCGTTGCCGTCGCGGTCGACGCGGACGCCGGTCGAGTTGAGCCGGACCTCGCCGTCCGCCGACGGCGTCCAGCGACGGCCGTCGTGGTCGCGCAGCACGCGCTGGCCGGGTGCGGGCTCCAGCCCGGCCGGGAGGCCCGTCCAGCGTCCGGCGAGCACGATGCGGCCCGTCACCGCGGCGACCTCGGGCCCGGCGTGCGCCAGGTGGTCGCGGAGCGCCGCGACGAAGCCCGGTGCGGGCACGGCGTCGTTGTTCAGGAGCACGACGACGTCGGCGTCCGTGTGCCGGATGCCGGCGTTGGCACCGGCCGCGAAGCCGCCGTTGTCGCCGCGTGCGACGACGGTGGCGTCCGGCAGGGCACGGCGGAGCACCGCGACGGAGTCGTCGGACGACCCGTTGTCGACGACGATGACGTCGTCGGCCGTGCCCTCGTCGAGCACGGCGCGGACGGCCGCGGTGGTCAGGTCGGCGCGGTTCCAGTTGACGACGACGACCGCGGTGCGGAGCGTGCCGTCGGTCCGGGGCGCGGAGTCACCACGGGGCGTGCCGTCGGCGCTGGTCCCGGTGTCGCCGTCGTCCGGGGTCAGTCGAGCTCCTCGATCGAGGGTTCAGCGTAGACCGTGCCCACGGCGTGCTCGAACCCGGGGACCTCGAACGAGTCGCACTCCGGCATGTCGTGCAGGTGGCGCCCGGCCGAGTCCATCATCGACACGTTGATGAAGTACTTGCCGGTGCCGAACGCGGTGTCGGCGATCCGCAGGCGGAGCTTCCGGCGACCGTGCAGCGGCTGCAGTTCGAGGCCCATGATGCCGGTGGTGGTGCCGTAGACGACCTGGCCACCGGCGTTGTTGATCTGGACCGCGGCCTCCCAGTCGGCGATGCCGTCCAGGTGCTCGAACTCCATGTCCACGACGAGGTCGTCGCCCGGCAGGACCTCGGCGCGGGGCTCCTTGCCGTCGACGCGCACGCTCGCGCCGATGACCTTGCCCCGGCCGACGGCGACGTCGGTGCTGAGCTCGCCCTGACGGCGTTCCTCGAGCACCTCGCGGAACATGCTCACGGCCTGGACGGGGTCACCGTCGTGCAGCACCTTGCCCTTGTTGAGCAGGACGACGCGGTCGCACATCTCCTGCACCTGGCTGAGGGAGTGCGTGACGATGATGATCGTCTTGCCGGCCTCCTGGAAGGTGCGGATGCGGTCGAGGCACTTGCGCTGGAAGGCCTCGTCACCGACGGCCAGGACCTCGTCGACGAGCAGGACGTCGGGGTCGGTGTGCACGGCGACGGCGAACGCGAGCCGCACGTACATGCCCGATGAGTAGAACTTCACCTGGGTGTCGATGAAGTCCCCGATGCCCGAGAACGCCAGGATGTCGTCGAACTTCTCGTCGGTCTGCTTGCGGCTGAGGCCGAGCAGGCTCGCGTTGAGGTAGACGTTCTCGCGGCCGGACAGGTCGGGGTGGAACCCGGCGCCGAGCTCGAGCAGCGCGGCGAGGCGACCGCGGCGCGACACCGTGCCGGAGGTCGGCTGGATGATGCCGCCGATGGCCTTGAGCAGGGTCGACTTGCCGGAGCCGTTCTGGCCGATGAGCCCGACGGTCGAGCCGGCCTGGATCGACACCGTGACGTCGTCGAGGGCCCAGAAGTCCTGGCGGTGCTTCCGCCCGGCGCGGCCGAGCGTGACGATGCGCTCGCGCAAGGTGTTGTCCTTGCGGACCGTGAAGCGCTTGCGGACGTGGTCGATGACGATGACGTCGGGACGCTCGGCGGTCTCGCCGGCGGTCGTCGGGGCGACGGGGGTGCTGATGGCCATGGTCTAGAGCTCCTGCGCGAAGTTGCCCTGCAGGCGGGAGAAGATCCGCTGCGCACCGATGAGGCAGAGGATGCCGATCACGAACGCGATCCCCAGCCGGAGCATCAGGTGGTCCGGGTACGTGACGTCGGCGGGGTCGTGCAGCCAGATCGCGTTCTGCAGGCCGAGCACCGACAGGGTCAGCGGGTTGTTCGTGTAGAGGGTGAGGAGCCAGTCGGCGTTCACGGTGGCGACCACCCGCGAGTACGAGTAGACGATCGGTGAGGCCCAGAGCAGGACCATCAGGCCGACGTCGATGACGAACTGCACGTCGCGCAGGTACACGTTGAGCGCGGACAGCACCAGACCGATGGCCGCGCCGTAGACCAGGATCACCGCGAGCGAGGGGATCAGGTAGACCAGGCCCTCGTGCCACGGGAAGACGCCGATGACGACCGTCGCGGCCAGCAGGATCGCGAACTGGATGGTGAAGTTCACCAGGGCCGCGCCCACGCTGGCGAGCGGGAAGACCTCGCGCGGGACGTAGACCTTCTTGATCAGCCCGGAGTTGCCGACGATCGACCCGGTCGACCCGGCGACGATCTCGCTGAAGAGCGTGTAGGCGGTCAGGCCGGTGAAGACGTAGATCGCGAAGTTGTCGATGCCGTTGGCGGCGCCGAGGACCTTGCCGATGACGAAGTAGTAGATGAGCAACTGGGTCAGCGGGCGCACGAGCGTCCACACGAACCCGAGTGCCGAGTCCTTGTACCGGGCCTTCAGGTCACGTCGGACGAGCATGCCGAGCATCTCGCGCTGCCGGAAGACGTCGCGCAGCTCGCGGAAGGTCCCGCGGAAGGCGCTCGTCGGAGCGCCGATCACGACGAGGGGTTCCTTCGCGAGCGCGGTCATGCGGGCTTGGTCGACCATACGTCTCTTCGTTCGTGGGGGCAGGACCGGAACAGCATACTCACCGGGCCCGCGGGACGGGGTTGGGCGACGGTCGTCGTGCACCCCGAGTGGGGGTGATTCCGGCCGATCCAACCCTCAACCTTCACTTTCGAGTTACCGTTGTTGCAACCCGGACCCTTGTCAACATCCACAGGACGGCCCGTCAGCATGCTCCTCGCATCCAGGCCGATCGCTGCGTTCGCGGTGGTCGGTGCACTCAGTCTCCTCTTGGCCGGTTGTTCCGGTGGTGGCGACGACGCCACCCCGTCGCCGTCCGCGTCCGTCTCGCGCACCCCGAGTGCGACCCCGACGGACGACGACTCGGCGACCTCGGTCCCCACCGACGCGGCCTCGACGCCGACCGACGGTGGGTCCGACGACGGTGACGGCGACGACGCCGGCGCCTCCGACGACGACACCCCCGGTGCGTTCCCGGGCAGCGGCGCGACGAACCAGCCGGACACCGACCCGTCGGAGTACCCGGCCACGTCCGTCGTCACGTTCGCCGGCTGGGACACCGGCTCGAAGACCCTCCAGGCCGGTGGCCTGGTCTCCGGTACGACCGACACGAGCGGGAAGTGCACCTTCACCGCGACGAAGGACGGCGTCACGCGCACCGCCACGAGCACCGCACAGGCGAGTGCCTCGTCGGTGAACTGCGCGCAGGTGTCGTTCCCCGCGGCGAAGGTGTCGAGCGGCACCTGGTCCGTCACCCTGACCTACGCCGTCGGCTCCGCGTCGACGACGTCCGACCCCCTGACCGCCGAGGTCCCGTGATGCGCACCCCCCGCACCC
>NZ_QKTH01000029.1:0-24694 GCF_003234485.1 Curtobacterium sp. MCLR17_034 | reverse complement strand
TGTGTATAAGAGACAGCAACCGCACGCCCCCACGCCACACCCACCCCGACAGGCACTCGCGGGACCCCTCACGTGCGCGCTCACTCCAGTAGCGTCGGGACCATGGAATTCAGGTACCTGGGCAACTCCGGACTCAAGATCTCCGAGATCACCTACGGCAACTGGCTGACGCACGGCTCGCAGGTCGAGAACGACGTCGCCACCCAGTGCGTGCGGGCAGCGCTCGACGCCGGCATCACCACGTTCGACACCGCGGACACGTACGCCAACACCGCCGCCGAGACCGTCCTCGGCGAGGCGCTCAAGGGCGAGCGGCGCCAGTCGCTCGAGGTCTTCACGAAGGTCTACTGGCCGACCGGCCCCAAGGGGCACAACGACGTCGGCCTCAGCCGCAAGCACATCATGGAGTCGATCGACGGCTCGCTCGAGCGACTGCAGACCGACTACGTCGACCTCTACCAGGCACACCGCTACGACTACGAGACCCCCCTCGAGGAGACGATGCAGGCCTTCGCCGACGTCGTCCGCCAGGGCAAGGCGCTCTACATCGGCGTCAGCGAGTGGTCCGCCGAGCAGATCCGCGCCGGTGCCGCACTGGCCAAGGAGCTCGGCTTCCAGCTCATCTCGAACCAGCCGCAGTACTCGATGCTGTGGCGGGTCATCGAGGGCGAGGTCGTCCCCGCCTCGAAGCAGCTCGGCCTGTCGCAGATCGTCTGGTCGCCCATCGCGCAGGGCGTCCTGACCGGCAAGTACAAGCCGGGTCAGCCCCTGCCCGAGGGTTCGCGTGCCACGGACGAGAAGGGCGGCGCGGACATGATCAAGCGGTTCATGCGCGACGAGGTCCTCGAAGCCGTGCAGCGCCTGCAGCCCGTCGCCGACCAGGCCGGCCTCACGCTCGCACAGCTCGCGATCGCGTGGACCCTGCAGAACGAGAACGTCGCGAGCGCCATCGTCGGCGCCTCGCGTCCGCAGCAGGTCACCGACAACGTGAAGGCCGCCGGCGTCAAGCTCGACGCGGACGCCCTCGCGGCGATCGACGAGGCACTCGGCGACATCCCGGAACGGGACGCGTCCAAGAACGTGTCCCCGTCGTCGCGCCCCGCGTAGACGCAACCGACCGACGGACGGGAGGCCCGGTGCCAGCTGGCACCGGGCCTCCCGTCCGTCGTCCCCGCGCCCCTGACCACCGCAGCTGACGGATCGTCAAGATGAACGGCATGTGTCGCGCATCTGGCAGAGGCCTGGCAAGTCGCGTACCCCGCCCAAACCACCCAGCCACGCCCCCCGAATCGGGGGCATGACCCGAACTCATACCCCCGTTCTGGTGTCACCCGACACCGGTGCGGTGCGGACCGTGCGCCCTGGCACGGTCCCGCGCCTGCTCGCCACCGCGAGGCAACTCGCGTCGTTCGGCACCATCGGTGCCGTCTGCTTCGTCATCGACCTGGGTGTCTACAACCTGCTCCGCGCCACCGTCATGTCGGACGGTCCCATCGCCGCGAAGATCGTGTCGGCCATCGTGGCGACCTCGGTCGCGTGGCTCGGCAACCGCTTCATCACCTTCCGTTCCCAGCGCCAGACCGGCCGCCGCGAGACCGTCCGCGAGGGGTTGCTCTTCGCTGCCACGAACCTCGTCGGTCTCGGCATCGCCGCTGCCTGCCTGTTCGTCTCGCACTACGTCCTCGGCTTCACGTCCACCCTCGCCGACAACGTCGCCGGCAACGGCGTCGGCCTCGTCCTCGGCACCGCGTTCCGGTTCGCCGCGTACAAGGCCCTCGTCTTCCGGTCCACCGACACACGTCCGAAGGGGTTCCCCGAATGACCATCTCAGCCGTGTTGCTGACGGCCGCAGGGCCGCTGCTCCAGCCCGACGAACGCCCCGGCACGACCGGGGACGTCCCGAACCGCGGGACCACGGACGTGCCGACGGGAGGCTCGGGGCAGCTCCCACAGGCCGCCTGGTCGCTGGGCGAGTGGCTCGGCTACTCGACCCTCATCGCCCTCTCCGTGCTGCTCACGATCATCGCGTTGACCACCCTCTGGTGGATGCTGCACGCCTGGCGGTCCCGGGACGCGCTGAAGTCCACCAGCTTCAGCCAGACCCCGCGGCCGGCGGCACACCGGTTCACGCTCCTGGTGCCCGGTCGGCACGAGCAGGACGTGATGGGGCAGACGCTCGACATGCTCGCGACCCAGGACCACCCCGACTTCGAGATCATCGCGATCGTCGGGGAGGACGACCCGGAGACCGACGCCGTCGTGCGTGCCGCGGCGGCTCGGCACCCCTCCCTGATCAAGGTCGTGGTGGACGACACCCTGCCGAAGAACAAGCCGAAGGCGATGAACCTGGCGCTCCAGCACGCGACGGGTGACATCGTCGGGGTGTTCGACGCCGAGGACGAGGTCTACCCGCGGCTGCTCTCCCTCGTCGACTCGCGGTTCCAGGAGACCGAAGCCGACGTGGTGCAGGGCGGCGTCCAGCTGATGAACTTCACGTCGAGCTGGTGGTCGCTCCGGAACGTCCTGGAGTACTACTTCTGGTTCCGCTCGCGCCTGCACTTCCACGCCGGGTCCAAGTTCATCCCGCTCGGAGGCAACACCGTCTTCGTGACGCGCTCCCGCCTGGAGTGGTCGAACGGCTGGGACGCGCACTGCCTCGCCGAGGACTGCGAGCTCGGCGTGCGGCTCTCCGCCGACGGCGCGAAGGTCGTCGTCGCCTACAGCCCCGAGGCCGTCACCCGCGAGGAGACCCCGCCGACCTTCGCCTCGCTGCTCAAGCAGCGGACGCGGTGGAACCAGGGCTTCCTGCAGGTGCTGGGCAAGGGGGAGTGGAAGAAGCTGCCGTCCTTCCGGCAGCGGTTCTTCGCCCGCTACATGCTCACGATGCCGTTCATCCAGGCGGCCACCGGGCTGCTCATCCCGCTGAGCGTCCTGATGATCCTGTTCGTCAAGGTGCCGACGGCGATCGCCCTGGTGTCGTTCATCCCGGTCGCACCGACGCTGATGCTGCTCGCCGTCGAGATCGTCGGGCTGAACGAGTTCGGCCGCCTGTACGGCGAGAAGGTCCGGCTCCGCGACTACGTGCGACTCGTGCTCGGCCTGGTGCCGTACCAGGTGTTCCTCGCCGCCGCGGCGGTCCGGGCAGTCGTCCGGCACGCCAAGGGCCAGAACGGGTGGGAGAAGACCGAGCACACCGGCCAGCACCGCAACGGACAGGTGGTCGGCTTCGCCTCGGACCTCGACGGATCGGGTGCCGCGTCGTCCGACCGTGCGTTCGCCGGCACCACCACGGGAGGCACCCGATGACCGCCAGCATCACCGACACCACGGGCATCCCGATCCGTGGTGGCTCCACCGCCCACCGCACCGGCATCGGCGCGTGGTTCCGCCGGCACGCCGCCAGCCTGACGTGGTTGCTGCCCGTCGTCGCGGTGACCGTGCTCGTCCAGGCCTGGAACATGTCGGGCACACCGCAGCGCATCGACGACGAGGGGACGTACACCGCCCAGGCGTGGGCGATCACGAACCTCGGCGAGCTCACCCACTACACGTACTGGTACGACCACCCGCCGCTCGGATGGATCCAGATCGCCGGGTACACCGGACTGACCGGGGCGTTCGCACGGTACCCCTTCGCGGTGGAGGCCGGGCGCGAGGCCATGGTGTTCTTCTCCGCCGTCTCGAGCATCCTGCTGTTCGTCCTGGCCCGACGGCTCGGCGTCGGACGGATCACGGCGGCCGCGGCCGGACTCGTCTTCGCGCTGTCACCGCTCGCGCTGCAGTACCACCGCACCGTGTACATCGACAACGTCGCGACGCCCTGGCTGCTCGCCGCGTTCGTCCTCGTGCTGAGCCGTCGCCAGCAGCTCGCCGGGTTCGCCGGTGCCGCTGCCTGCCTCGGCATCGCCGTGCTGTCCAAGGAGACCTACCTGCTCGCGCTGCCGTTCCTCATCTGGATGGCCGTGCGTCGCGCCGACAAGAGCACCCGCCGGTACACGCTCAGCGTCGCCGGGGCCGTGCTCGTGCTGATCGGCGGTGGGTACCTGATGCTCGCCGCGGTGAAGGGCGAACTCGTGCCGGGCGCCGGGCGGGTCAGCCTGTGGGAGGGCGTCACCTACCAGCTCGGGTCGCGGACCGCTTCCGGATCGGTGTTCGACGGGGGCAGCCTGGCGAACGAGGCCGCCGCGCAGTGGTGGGCACTCGACCCGGTGTTCATCGTGCTCGGCTCGGTCGCCGCCGTCGTCGGGCTGTTCCTGCGCCGGGTCCGACCGATCGCCGCGATGCTCGTGTTCCTGCTCGCGGTGATGTTCCGGCCGAACGGGTACCTGCCGGTGCCGTACGTCATCATGCTCATCCCGTTCGCGGCGCTCCTCGTCGCGTACACCGCCGAGCGTGCCGTCCTGACGATCGCCGGTCGGGTCCACACCCGGAGCCGGTTCGGCCCGAGGGCACGGCGCGGCCTCGGCATCACCTGGGCAGTCGTCACGGCTGCGGCGCTCGTCGTCGCGGTGCCGCTGTGGGGGACGCAGCTGCGCGGGTTCCTGCTCGGCAACCTCGACCTGCCCATGCAGCAGGCCGAGCAGTGGGTGGGCGACAACGTGCCGAAGTCCTCGCGTCTCCTGGTCGACGACGCCATGTGGGTCGACCTGGTGGACGATGGCTTCGCCCGGAACAACGTCGTCTGGTACTACAAGCTCGACACCGACGGAGCGGTGGAACGGCAGTCCCCGAACGGCTGGAAGGACTCGGACTACGTCATCACGACGGACTCCATGCGCACCGGCGGCAACTCGTCCACCGACGTGCGGCAGGCGATCGAGAACTCCACCGCCGTCGCGACCTTCGGCACCGGTGACCAGCAGGTCGAGGTCCGCCGGATCCACGCCGAGGGAGCCAGTGCCGCCGAGACCGCGATCACCCGGGCCACCGACGTCCGGAAGACCCTGGGGACCGAGCTCGCCTCGAACCCGGCCCTGCGTGCGGACGACGGCACGAAGTCGCAGTTCCGCGCCGGACAGGTCGACTCGCGGGCGATGATCGCGCTCGGCCAGGTGCTCGCCGACCAGGACGTGCGGGTCGACCGGTTCACCCCGCGCACCGGGGAGACCGGCCAGCCGTTCCGCACCGTCGTCCTGCACACGAGCGACGACGCCTCGGCAGCACGGGTCGCTCGGACCTTCGACGCCATGTCCCAGGCGTTCCGGCCGGACTCGGTCGAGCGCGAGGGAGCACGGCTCACGGTGACGTACGCCCCGGCCGACCCGACGACGACCGCGACGAGCGCCTCGTGACCCCCGATCGCTCGGCCGAGTGGGAGCTGGCCGAGCTGGCGTCCGGCGAGCGGGCGTTCCGCGAGCGGGCGAAATGCCTGGAGGGCTCCGGCGTGGACCCGGGCATTCCGCCCGCTCGCCGGGGCGGCCGCGGAACCGTTCCCCGCGAACACGTCGGGGCAGAGCGCCCGCTGGACGAGCGGGCGAAATGCCCGGAGGGCTCCGGCGTGGACCCCGGCATTCCGCCCGCTCGTCCGGAGGCCCACACGACCCGCACGACCCGCACGGCCCGCACCTCGACACGACACCCGCACGACACCCGCACGCCAACCGCACCTCGACCCGAAGGAGCACCATCATGACCGCACGCACCACGAACCGCCGCCGCACCGTCGTCGTCGGAGCGCTCGCCGCCACACTCGTCGCCGCGACGGTCGGGCTCGCCGCCCCGCAGACCGCCTCCGCCGCGACGGCCGACCAGGGCTGGCTCCGCGTCGGACACCTGTCGCCGGACACGAAGGGCGTCGACGTCGAACTGTCCAGCCTCGCCGGGGGCAAGACCGTCTTCGAACTCGACGACGTCACCTACGGCCAGGTCAGCCCGTACAAGAAGCTGCCGGTCGGCACCTACGTCCTCTCGATGCGCGCCGCCCACGCCCCGCGTTCCACCCCGGTCATCTCCACCGACGTCACCGTGCAGAAGGGCGACGCCAGCACCGTCGTCGCCTACGGCAAGAACGACGGGCTCAAGACGACCGCGTTCACCGACGACCTGCAGCAGCCCGGCGACGGCAAGGCGAAGCTCCGGCTCGTCCAGGCCGCCACCACCGCGAAGCGCGTCGACGTGCAGACCTCCGACGGCACCCCGATCGCCGAGGACGCCACCTTCGGCAGCGCCACCAAGTACGCAACGGTCGACGCCGGCAAGTGGTCGCTCGACGTCTCCGGCAGCGGCCAGCGGGGCACCGCCAAGGTCGACCTCGCCGGCAACACGGTCTCGACCCTGTTCGTCCTCGACGACAGCAAGGGCAACCTGACGGTCGTGCCCGTGACGGACGCCGCGGCGACCGCCGCCACCCCGTCCGGCGGCGTGCAGACCGGCGGTGGCGGCGCAGCCGCCGACCGACCGGTGACCGAGGCGGTCCACGCGGCCGTCGCGATGCTCCGTTCGCTGTTCCGCTGACGCCCCGGACTGGAGGCGCGGATCACGTGCGCTGAACGGCCCACGTGATCCGCGCCTCCCCTTCGACCCCCCCCACCATCCCCGGAGAGGCAGGCCAGCATGACCCGCAGGACCTGGATACCGGTCGCCGCTGTGGCGGCGGTCCTCGTCGCCGTCGTCGTCGCGATCGTCGCCGTCCGTCCCTGGTCGTCGAGCACCACGACCGCCGATCGCGGCACGGCGACCCCGACCTCGACCACCGCGCCCGACGGGGCGCGCTCACCGCAGCAGCTGCGGTCGGCGTTCCTGGACCGCTACGTCGAGGGCGGTCGCGTCGTCCGCACCGACCAGGGCGGTGACACCGTCAGCGAGGGGCAGGCGTACGGCTTGCTCATCGCCTACGCGAACGACGACCGTGCGCGCTTCGACGCGATCTGGGAGTGGACGAAGGACCACCTGCTCACCGGCGACGACCTGCTGGCGTGGCGGTGGACGTCCGACGAGGGCGTCGCCGACGAGCAGTCCGCGAGCGACGCCGACCTCGACGCAGCCCGGGCGCTCGTGCTCGCGGGGAAGGCCTGGGACGACGACCGGTACACCGCCGCCGGCAAGCGCATCGCGGCGGCGATCCTCCAGCACGAGACGGCCCGGACGGACCTCGGCACGATCCTGCTGCCCGGACCCTGGGCGGATCAGGAGCCCTACAGCTACAACACGTCGTACGCGTCGCCCGCGGCCTTCTCGGTGCTGGCGGACGCCACCGGGGACGACCGCTGGAACGCGCTGAACCGGGGTTCCCGCGCCGTGACGGCCGCCGTGCTGGACGCCACCGACCTGCCCAGCGACTGGTCCCAGGTGCACGCCGACGGAACGGTGGACCCGATGCCGGCCGTCGGTGGCGACGGGCAGGTGCTCTACGGCTACGACGCGATGCGGACGCCGCTCCGGTACGCCGAGGCGTGTTCGGCGCCCGACCGGGAGCTCGCGGCGGCGCTCGCGCCCACGCTCGGACGGACGACGCGCCTCGCCTCGCAGCTCGACCTCGGTGGCACCCCGGTGACGCAGGACACGAACGCGCTGGCCTACACCGCGCGGGCCGCGGCCGAGCAGGCCGCCGGTTCCTCCCGTGCGGCTGCCGCCGACCTCGAGCGGGCCGACCGCACGGCGGCGACCACACCGACCTACTACGGAGACGCCTGGTTGGCCATCGGTTCGACCATGCTGACCTCCGACGTGCTCGGGGGATGCGCCAGCGACGTTGGAGGCGGCTCGTGAGCGGCCGTCGGAGCGCCGGGCGCGTCTCGGCCGTCCGGCGCCGAGGCGTGGTGATCGGTGCCGTGGTCGCCGCCGTCGTGGTGGTCGGGGGCGTGGCCGGGGTGGCGGTCGCGTCGACCGTCGGCGGTGGCGCGTCGTCGTCCCCGCCGCAGTCCTCGTCGTCTCCGTCGCAGTCGTCGTCGTCGTCCTCGTCCTCGTCCTCGTCCTCGTCCTCGGGCTCCGGCACCGACGGGTTCCAGGACCCGGCCGCACCCGAAGCCCGCTCGACGGCTACCCCGGTCAGCGTGTCGATCCCGGCCATCGGCGTGCGGTCCTCGCTCGAGGACCTGCACCGCGGCGCTGCCGGAGAACTCGACCCGCCCGTCGACTGGGACAGCGCGGGCTGGTTCAGCGACGGGATCGTCCCCGGCGAGGTCGGCCCCGCCGTCATCGCCGGTCACGTCGACAGCCCGACGAGCGCCGCGGTGTTCTTCCGGCTCGACGAACTGGTCGCCGGCGACGAGGTCCACGTCCGGATGTCCGACGGCACCACCCGCACCTTCACCGTCGACCGTTCCGAACGCGCCGCCAAGTCGGCGTTCCCGACGAGCGACGTCTACGGCCCCACCCCCACCCCGCAACTCCGACTCATCACCTGCGACGGCACGTTCGACACCGCCACCGGGCACTACACGGACAATCTGATCGTGTTCGCAGACCTCTCGTCGGATTGACCCACCAAGCCAGCGATACATTCGACTGCGAGCACGAGGAGCACCATGAGCGAGACCCTGGTCATCATCCCGACCTACGACGAAGCCGAGAACGTCCGGCCGATCGTCGAGCGCACGTTGGCCGCGACCGACGACTCCGTGCACGTGCTCGTCGTCGACGACAACTCACCCGACGGCACCGGCGACATCGCGGACGCGATCGCCCGCGAGACCGGTCGGGTGCACGTCATGCACCGCACCGTCAAGGACGGCCTGGGCGGCGCGTACCTGTCCGGCTTCGCGTGGGGCCTGGAACACGGCTACGCCAAGCTCGTCGAGATGGACGCTGACGGCTCCCACCACCCCGAGTACCTGCCGTGGATGCTCGAGCTCGCCGACTCGAACGACCTGGTGCTCGGCTCCCGGTGGATCAAGGGCGGCAAGGTCGAGAACTGGCCCTGGTACCGGCTCCTGCTCTCCCGCGGGGGCAACCTGTACACCCGCCTCGCCCTGGGCATCGCGGTGCGCGATGCGACCGGCGGGTTCCGGGTCTTCACGTCGCGGGCGTTCGAGCGGATCGACCTCGCCGGGGTCGCGTCGAAGGGGTACTGCTTCCAGGTGGACCTGTGCTGGCGTGCCCTCGAGGCTGGTCTGCGGGTCGTGGAGACCCCGATCACGTTCACCGAGCGGGAGTTCGGCGTCTCGAAGATGAGCGGCAACATCGTGCGCGAGAGCCTGGCGCTCGTGACGAAGTGGGGCATCGACCGCCGGATCCGCGAGACCCGCTCCCTGGTGAAGGAGCACCGCAAGCTGCCGTCCGTGCGGAAGAACGCGCACGCGGTGGCCGACCACGCGGGCTGACGCCGGGGACACGCGAGCGCCTGAACACACGAACGGCGACGGACCCAGTGGGTTCGTCGCCGTTCGTGTGTGCTGCCAGCGGGTGGCTCGCGCAGCCCGCGGTCGGCTAGCGCAGCACGACCACGCCGCGGCCGCGGAACCGGACGACGCCAGCATCGACCTCTGTCGCGCCGAAGCCGTAGAGCTCTTCGCCCACGGCGTCGGGCACCGGGACCTCGGCTGCGTCGTCGGCGAAGTTCACCACGACGTGCACCGGCGCCACGTCGGGGCCGAGCAGCCCGCGCGTGAGCACGAGCCAGCGGCGGTCCTCGCTGAAGCGGACGGCGTTCGCCTCGTAGCGGTGGTCGACGAACGCCTGGTCGGTGCGCCGCAGGGCGATGAGCACCCGGTAGGCACGCAGGATCGCCGCGCCCCGCTCCGAGCTGACGTCGGCCCAGTCGAGCTTGGAGTTGGTGAACGTCGTCGGGTCCTGCGGATCCGGCACCGCTGACTCGTCCCACCCGTGCTCGGCGAACTCCGCGATGCGCCCTTCTGCGGTGGCCTTGCCGAGCTCGGGCTCCGGGTGCGAGGTGAAGAACTGCCACGGCGTCGAGGCCGCGAACTCCTCGCCCATGAACAGCATCGGCGTGAACGGCCCGAGCAGGGTCAGGGCCGCGGCGATCACGAGCCCCTCGTCGTCGAGCGTCGCGGCGAGCCGGTCGCCGGCGGCGCGGTTGCCGATCTGGTCGTGGTTCTGGTTCGCGACGACCAGGGCCGTCACGGGGGAGGTCCCGCGGTCGATCGGCCGGCCGTGCCGCTTGCCGCGGAACGACGACCACGTGCCGTCGTGGAAGAAGCCGTCCTCGAACACCTTCGCCAGCGCCGACAGCGGAGCGAAGTCGGCGTAGTAGCCGTTCGTCTCGCCGGTGAGCGCCACGTGCACGGCGTGGTGGAAGTCGTCCGACCACTGCCCGGCGAGGCCGTACCCGGCGGCCTCGCGCGGCCGGAACATCACCGGGTCGTTGAGGTCGGACTCCGCGATGAGCGACAGCGGACGACCGATGAAGGACGAGTAGGCGTCGGTCTCGTCGGCCATCGACGCCAGCACGTGCGGGCGGGTGGTGTCGCGGATCGCGTGCACGGCGTCGAGCCGGAGCCCGTCGACGTGGTGGTCGCGGAACCACATGCGCACGTTGTCGAGCACGTACCGACGGACCTCGGGGTGCTCGACGTTCACCGAGTCACCCCAGGTGTTGCCGAGCCCGGCCAGCAGGTACGGGCCGTACAGCGGCAGGTAGTTGCCGCTCGGTCCGAGGTGGTTGTAGACGACGTCCTGGATGACCCCGAGCCCCAGCGCGTGCGCCGTGTCGACGAACCGGTCGTAGGCGTCCGGGCCGCCGTACGGGGCGTGCACGGAGAACCAGCCGACACCGTCGTAGCCCCAGTTCCACTCGCCGTTCACGGCGTTGACGGGGAGCAGCTCGACGAACTCGACCCCGAGCTCGACCAGGTGGTCCAGCTTCTGGGCGGCGGCGTCGAGCGTGCCCTCGGGCGTGTAGGTGCCGATGTGCATCTCGTAGATCACGGCGCCGCGGGCCGGGCGTCCGGTCCACGACTCGTCGGTCCACGCGAACCGTGCGGGGTCGACGACCTCGGACGGGCCGTGCACGCCCTCGGGCTGGTAGCGGCTGCGCGGGTCCGGTCGGACCGCGTCGTCGTCGCCGATGCGGAACCCGTAGCGTGCGCCGACGACCGGCATCACGGCGTCGGTGGACCACCAGTCGTCGTCGCCCTTGGTGAGCGGGTGCTCGACGTCGTCGACGACGAGCCGGACCCGGTCCGGCTCGGGCGCCCAGACGGCGTAACGGTCGGGTGCGGTCATGCGTGACCCTCCAGGATGTCGATCTCGGCCTGCGCGTCGGTCTCGGTGGCGTCCGTCGTGCGGTCGGCGGCGGGCCGGGAGGCACCGCTCGCGTCGGACACGGCGGTCACCGCGTCGGCGTGGCCGGCTGCACCGACCGCGTCGGCGGGCACGAGCAGCGCGACCGGGTAGGTGGTGAGCAGGTCGGCCAGCGCGATCCCGCGGTCGGCGGGGACGTGTCGGCCGGTGAGCAGGTCGATGCGCTCGACGGGGACGGCGTGCACCAGCGTGTCGCCCCAGCCGCCGACTCGGTCGAGGCCGATCGGCAGACGCGTCGCGATCGTCACGGCACCGCCGCGGTCGAACGCGATGACGTGGTCGGCCGCGCTGCCGGTGGCCTCGAGCTCCAGGTACCGGGTGAACAGCTCCGGGTGGTCCCGACGGATGCGCAGTGCACGGGTCGTGACCAGGAGCTTCGCGGCACCGTCGATGCCGATGGCCGGCAGGTCCTCGGGGCCGTCGTCGTCCGGGCCGTCGAGTTCGGCGAGCACGTGGCGCCGCTCGGCGTAGTCGACCGGACGACGGTTGTCGGGGTCGACGAGCGAGCGGTCCCAGAACTCGGTGCCCTGGTAGACGTCGGGGACGCCCGGGGCGGTGAGCTGGACGAGTTTCTGGGCGAGACCGTTCGACCACCCGGCGGCGTCGATCTGCTCGTCGAGGGCGTCGAGTACGGCGACCACGTCCGGGTTGTCGAACGCGGCGTCGACGATCGCGTGCATCTGCTGCTCGAACGCCTCGTCGGGCTCGGTCCAGGTGGTGCTGTCACCGGCTTCGCGGGAGGCCTTCTCGGCGTAGGCGTGCAGACGCTCCCGGCTGGCGGGCCGGGCGCCGACGATCGCCTGCCAGAGCAGGTCGGCGAACACACGGTCCTGCAACGGCACGAGCGACTGCAGACGCTCGAGCGTGGCGGCCCACTCCTCGCCGAGCTCGGCCAGCACGGCGATGCGGGCGCGGGTGTCCTCGCTGCGCTTGGTGTCGTGGGTGGTGAGCGTCGTCATGGTGTGCGGCCAGCTGCCGAGCCGTTCGCGCTGTGCCTGGTGGAAGTCCGCCACCGAGACCGCGAAGACGCTCGGGTCGCCGCCGACCTCGCTCAGGGACGACAGGCGCGAGGTGCGGTAGAACGCCGTGTCCTCGACGCCCTTCGCCATCACCATGCCGCTGGTCTGCTGCAGTCGGACCGCCGCCGCGTTCGTCGGGTCGACGAGTGCCGGTGCGATCCGGTCGATGACGTCGTCGAGGTCCGGTCGGGCCTCGGCGGCACGCTCGAGCGCGGTGATGAGGTGGTGGGCGCCCTCGGGCAGGTACGTGCGGTACACGTCGAACGAGGCCACGATCTCGGCGACCGCGTCGACGAGCCGCTCGTGCGTGATCGTCTCCGTCACGGCGCTCGGCGCGAGCAGGCGTGCGAGCCGCTCGACCTCGCTGCCGAGGATGCCGTCCGCGATGCCCCGTCGGGTGTCGTGCGTGAGCTGCTGCCAGTCGGTCGGTTCGGCGCCCGACGCCGCGGTCAGCGCCTGTTCACCCGCGGGGTCGATGAACACGCGGTCGAGCACCCCGAGGGCGTCGTACCCGGTGGTGCCGTCGACCGGCCACGAGCTCGGCAGCTGCTCGCCGGGCTCGAGGATCTTCTCGACGAGGGTGTAGGCCCCACCGGTCAGCTCCGCCAGGTCCTGCAGGTAGCCCGCCGGGTCGTACAGCCCGTCCGGGTGGTCGATGCGCAGTCCGTCGACGAGTCCGTCGCGGAACCAGCCGCCGATGACCCCGTGCGAGGCTGCGAAGACCTCGGGCTCCTCGACCCGGATCGCCGCGAGGGTGTTCACCGCGAAGAACCGGCGGTAGTTCAGGTCGTGGTCGGCGCGCTTCCAGTGCACGAACGCGTAGTGCTGGCGGTCGTGGACGGTCTCGACGGTGTCGCCGTCGTGCACCGTTCCGGGTGCGGTGGGGTAGGCGGTCTCGCCGACGCGGAGCACCGGACGCTCGGCGTCGGACGTGTCCAGCGTGATCGCGTCGAGCAGCCGGT
Source organism: Curtobacterium sp. MCLR17_034 (assembly GCF_003234485.1). NCBI lineage: Bacteria > Bacillati > Actinomycetota > Actinomycetes > Micrococcales > Microbacteriaceae > Curtobacterium > Curtobacterium sp. MCLR17_034. Next base: position 11,514 of record NZ_QKTH01000029.1, on the reverse strand, counting down.
CGTCGAGCACGGGGACCCGGAGCCTGCCGTCGCCGGCTTCCCAGTCCACGTCGAAGGCCCAGGCCACGGGCGAGCCCTGCCCGAGTTCGAGCAGGGACCACCACCACGGGTTCGACTCGGGGGTCGCGACGCCGACGTGGTTCGGCACCACGTCGACGATGACCCCGAGGCCGACGGCGTGCGCGGCCTCGGCCAACGCCCGCATCGCCTGGTCGCCTCCGCGGTCGGTGTCGACCCGCGTGTGGTCGACCACGTCGTAGCCGTGGTTCGACCCGGACTCGGCCTGCAGCACCGGCGACAGGTACAGCCAGTCGGCGCCGAGGTCGTGCACGTAGTCGACCAGGTCGCGTGCAGCGTCGAGGTCGAAGTCGGCCGAGACCTGCAGCCGGTACGTCGACGCGGGGACGCGGTTCGCGGCGCCGGGCGTTCCGGCGGTCATCGGGCGGTTCCGCTCGGTGCGGTGGAACCGGCCGGGTTCACCGGGGTGACGGCGTCCTGCGGGGCGTCCGGTTCGGGGGCGCCGTCCTGCTCGGCGTCGACCGGGGTGCTCGTGACCTCGTGGTCGGGCTCCGCACGCAGCACGATCATCGACCGGGCGGGGACGTCGAGCGGGGTGCCCGCGTCGAGCACCTCGTCGCGGGCGCCGGGGTCGGCGGTGTCGATCCGGACGGTCCAGCCGGGGGAGTACTCCTCGGGCGGGAGCGTGAACGTCACGACGTCGTCGTGGGCGTTGAAGTACGTGATGAAGCCGACATCGGTGACGCGCTCACCACGGGCGTCGCGTCCGCGGATGCCCTCGCCGTTCAGGTACATGCCGACGCTCTTGCCGAAGCCGGAGTCCCAGTCCTCGGGGTCCATGGCGTCACCCGAGGGGGTCAGCCAGACCACGTCGGGCAGCGGCTCGCCTTCGCCACGACGAACCGGACGGCCGTTGAAGTACCGGGTCCGGCGGAACGTGGGGTGGTCGTGCCGCAGCTTCACCACGTCGGCGGTGAACTGGATGAGGTCTTCGTCCGCGCTGTCCCAGTCGATCCAGCTGAGCTCGGAGTCCTGCGCGTAGACGTTGTTGTTGCCGGACTGCGACCGGCCGAGCTCGTCGCCGTGCGCGATCATCGGCACACCCTGGCTCAGGAGCAGGGTCGCCAGGAAGTTCCGGCGACGCTGCAGCCGCAGGGCGTTCACGGACTCGTCGTCGGTCGGGCCCTCGGCGCCGGAGTTCCACGACCGGTTGTGGCTCTCGCCGTCGTTGTTGTCCTCGCCGTTGGCCTCGTTGTGCTTCTCGTTGTAGGCCACCAGGTCGTACAGCGTGAAGCCGTCGTGCGCGGTGATGAAGTTGATGCTCGCCTTGGGCGTGCGGCCGTCGTGCTCGTACAGGTCGGCCGAGCCGGAGATCCGGGAGGCGAACTCGCCGAGCGTCGACGATTCGCCGCGCCAGAAGTCACGGACGGTGTCGCGGTACTTGCCGTTCCACTCGGACCACTGGGGCGGGAAGTTGCCGACCTGGTAGCCACCGGGGCCGACGTCCCACGGCTCGGCGATGAGCTTGACCTGCGACACGATCGGGTCCTGCTGCACCAGTTCGAAGAAGGCCGACAGCCGGTCGACCTCGTAGAACTCGCGGGCCAGCGCCGAGGCGAGGTCGAAGCGGAACCCGTCGACGTGCATCTCGGTCACCCAGTAGCGGAGCGAGTCGAGGATGAGCTGCAGCGAGTGCGGGTGCCCGACGTTGAGCGAGTTCCCCGTGCCCGTGTAGTCCATGTAGAACTTCTTGTCGTCGTCGACCAGGCGGTAGTAGGCCGCGTTGTCGATGCCGCGGAACGACAGCGTCGGGCCGAGGTGGTTGCCCTCGGCGGTGTGGTTGTAGACGACGTCGAGGACGACCTCGATGCCGGCGCGGTGCAGCTCGCGCACCATCGTCTTGAACTCCTGGACCTGCTGGCCCTGGTCGCCCGACGACGAGTACGCCGAGTGCGGCGCGAAGAAGCCGATGGTGTTGTAGCCCCAGTAGTTCGACAGCCCCTTTTCCTGCAGGGTCGAGTCGTTCACGAACTGGTGCACCGGCATGAGCTCGAGTGTGGTGACGCCGAGGCGCTGCAGGTGCTCGATGACCGCGGGGTGGGCGACGCCGGCGTAGGTGCCGCGCTGCTCTTCCGGCACGTCGGGGTGGGTCTCGGTGAGTCCCTTGACGTGCGCTTCGTAGATGACGGTCTCGCCGTACGGCGTGCGCGGCGGACGGTCCCCCTGCCAGTCGAAGAAGGGGTTGATCACGACGCCCTTCATCATGTGCGACGCGGAGTCCTCGTCGTTGGTCGAGTCCGGGTCCCCGAACGTGTACGAGAAGAGCGACTGGTCCCAGTCGATCTCGCCGCTGGTCGCCTTGGCGTACGGGTCGAGCAGGAGCTTCGACGGGTTGCAGCGCGCGCCGGAGTCCGGGTCGTACGGGCCGTGCACGCGGAAGCCGTACTGCTGCCCGGGGCCGATGTTGGGGAGGTACGCGTGCCAGACGTAGGCGTCCACCTCGAGCAGGCGGACGCATTCTTCGTTGCCGTCGGAATCGAACAGACAGAGTTCGACGCGCTCGGCGACCTCGGAGAACAGCGCGAAGTTCGTGCCGCTCCCGTCGTAGGTCGCCCCGAGCGGGTACGGGTTTCCGGGCCAGGTGTGCAAACGGTCCTCCAGGTGTGGGTCCGGCCAACATATCGGCGGCGCTCGTCCGCGTCCGCAGACAAGCCCCAGCTGTGGATGCCCACTGCGCCCCGCGGCCTGTGGAGGAACGGACGAGTAGCGTCGCGCGCATGGCCAACATCGTCTCGAAGATCGCAGACCAGGTCCGCCCGCTCGGGGTCTCCACGAACTACGGAGAACCCGTCGAGGTCGGCGACCAGACCCTCATCCCCGTGTCCGTCAGCTGGTTCGGCTTCGGAGGCGGCGGGGACGACGAGAACGGTGGCGGCGGTGGCGGCGGCCTGTCGGCCCCCGTCGGCGCCTACGTCCGCCGCCCGGGCAAGGACCTCGTGTTCGAGCCGAACCCGATCTCGCTGATCGTCGTCGGCATCCCCTTCGTGTGGGTGGCCGGGCGTGTCCTCCGCAAGCTGGTGCGCGCGCTCAAGAAGTGACCACCTGACGGACGGGAGGCCCGTGGCGACGCCGCCACGGGCCTCCCGTCCGTCACGCGGTCGCGACCGCGTCTAGACTGCTGGCACACACACGGGAGTCCGGGACCGCCGGGCTGAGAGGGAGCGATCGGCGCTCCGACCGTCGAACCTGATCCGGATCATGCCGGCGCAGGGAGGAGTCAGCAGCATGCCTTCAGGCACGTCCACAACCGTCACCACCGCTCCGCGGCGATCGCTGCGTTGGCGGGTCGTCGACATCGTCGTCGCGAGTGTCCTCGCGGTGGCCCTCGGAGTCGTCTTCCGGCTCTGGGAGTTCGGCTACGAACCCATCAGCGCCGTCATGGACCTCGTGCTCCCCGGCACCAAGGCCCTGTTCGGCGGGGTCTGGCTGCTCGCCGGCCCGATCGTCGCGATCGTCGTCCGCAAGCCCGGCGCCGCGCTCTACGGCGAGATGGTCGCCGCCTCGGTCGAGGCGTTGTTCGGCACCCAGTGGGGATGGCTCACGCTCGAGGCCGGACTCGTCCAGGGTCTCGGCGCCGAGATCATCCTCGCGCTGTTCCTGTACCGCGTCTACCGCCTGCCGGTCGTCGTGCTCGCCGGTGCCGCGGCCGGACTCGCGCTCGGCATCAACGACACCGTCCTCTGGTACCCGGGGCTCGACGTCGCCTTCAAGGTCGTCTACGTGATCTGTGCGGTCGTCTCGGGTGCCGTGATCGCGGGGGCGGGATCGTGGCTCATCGTCCGGGCTCTCGCCCGCACCGGGGTGCTGTCGTCCTTCGCGGCCGGCCGCGAGCACAGCCGTCGCGAACCCCGCGCCCTGGTGTGACCGTGCCCGCTCCGTCGGCGACGTCCCCTTCCACCGGCGGCGACGCCGGCGCAAGTGCCGGCGTCCGCGGGGCGCGCATCGTGTTCCGTGGCTGGGGCTGGCGGTACCCGGAGCGCGACGCCTGGGCCGTCCGTGACGTCGACCTGACCGTCTCGCCGGGGGAGCGGGTCGCCGTCGTCGGGCCGTCCGGTGCCGGCAAGTCGACCCTCCTGCGAGCCGTCGCCGGCGTGCTCCCCGACGAGCCCGACGCCTCGGACGACACCGCTGCTTCGGTGCAGGGGACACTCCTGGTCGACGAGGCCGACCCCCGCGCGGTCCGCGGGCGTGTCGGTCTCGTCATGCAGGACCCCGAGGCACACACGGTGATGTCCCGGGTCGGCGACGACGTGGCCTTCGGCTGCGAGAACGCAGGCGTCCCCCGCGACGAGACCTGGGACCGGGTGCGGACGGCGCTCGACGTCGTCGGCCTCGACCTGCCGCTCGACCGCTCCACCGCGCAGCTGTCCGGTGGGCAGCGGCAGCGGTTGGCGCTCGCGGGCGTGCTCGCGATGCGGCCGGGCGCGCTCGTGCTCGACGAACCCTGCGCCAACCTCGACCCGGACGGCGTGGCGCAGGTGCACGACGCCGTCCGGGCACTGCTCGACGAGACCGGCGCGACGCTGCTCGTGGTGGAGCACCGGATCGGCACCTGGCTGGACCTGGTCGATCGGCTCGTGCTGCTCGAACCGGGCGGCGGCGTGGTCGCTGACGGCCCGCCGGCCCGGGTGCTGGCGGACCACGGCGAGGCGCTCACGGCGGCCGGGGTCTGGGTGCCCGGTGCCGAGCCGGCGCGTGGTGCGGCGCGGCGGCTGCGGCGTTCGGCCGGACGAGCGGGCGAAATGCCCGGGGCGTCCGGCGGGCCGACCGCGGCATTCCGCCCGCTCGGCGAGGGGGAGCCCGGCGAGGGAGCGCGGGAGATGACGTCGGCGGGACGAGCGGGCGAAATGCCCGGGGCGTCCGGCGGGCCGACCGCGGCATTCCGCCCGCTCGGCGAGGGGGAACCTGGCGAGGGGGTCGGCGCGGGGGAGCGTGACCAGGGGACAGCGGTACTGCTCGACGCCCGGGGGCTCGGCACGGCACGGGGGAAGCAACCGGTCGGGAACGGCATCGACCTCGGGCTCCGGGCCGGGCAGGTCCTCGCCGTCACCGGACCGAACGGCGTCGGCAAGTCGACGCTCGGGCTGACCCTCGCGGGCTTGCTCCCACCGGCAGCCGGTGAGCTCCACGCCACGGACGCCCTCGCCGACGGCATCGGCGCAGCGCCCCACGCCTGGACGAGCCGTCAACTCGCCGCCCGGATCGGCACGGTGTTCCAGGACCCCGAGCACCAGTTCGTCGCCCGCTCCGTCCGCGAGGAGATCGAGGCCGGACCCCGAGCACTCGATGCGCCGGACGCCGCCGAACGAGCCACCGCGCTGCTCGACGAGTTCGGGCTCGCACACCTGGCCGACGCCAACCCCTTCACGCTGTCCGGGGGCGAACAACGACGACTCGCGATCGCCTCGGTCATCGCGGCCAGGCCGCCGGTCGTCGTGCTCGACGAGCCGACCTCCGGGCAGGACCGTGCCACGTGGCAGGCCGTCGTCGGTCGGCTCGGGGCCCTCGCCGATGCCGGCATCGCGGTGGTGGCGGTCACCCACGATCGCGATCTCGTCCGGGCACTCGACGCCGACGAGGTCGTGCTCGGGCCGGACGGCGCCCGGTCCGTCAGGAGCGACCAGGTGCCGTCGGTCGCGACCATCCCGGAGACCGGGCCGACAGTCGGAAGTCGCCCCGGGCCTCCAGACCGGATCGACACGGCCGACCGGACGGACGCGGCGGACGCGGTGGACGGAACCGACGCGACAAACCCAGTGCGACGACCGCTGCCGGCCCGCGCGACCGGCATCCCCGGTGTCCAGCCGGTCGCGTCGCTGATCGGTGTGCTCGCCCTCGGCGTCTGCCTGGTGCTCAGCCTCGACGTCGTCTCCGCCGCCGTCGCCCTGGCGCTCGAACTCGCACTCCTGCCGCTCCTGCGCCTGCCGGTCCGGACCCTGCTGCTCCGACTCGCACCGGTGCTCCTCGCGGTGCCGCTGACGGCGGCGAGCATCGCGCTGTACGGCAGACCCTCGGGTCGGGAGTGGTCCGACCTCGGGTTCGCACACGTCACCGACGGGTCGCTCACGCTCGCGTTGGCGACCGCGCTCCGGGTCCTCGCGGTGGGGGTGCCGGCCATCGCGCTCTTCGTGCGGGTCGACCCGACCGACCTGGCCGACGGGCTCGCGCAGGTGCTCCGGCTGCCCGCGCGTTTCGTGCTCGGCGCGCTCGCCGCTGTCCGGATGATGACCTTGCTCGTCGACGACTGGCGACAGCTCGCGATGGCGCGACGTGCCCGAGGGCTGGCCGACTCCGGACGGCTGCGACGCGGGGCGACGATGGCGTTCGCGCTGCTCGTGCTCGCGTTGCGCCGGGCGACGACGTTGGCGGTGGCGATGGAGTCGCGGGGGTTCGGTGCTCCTGGACGGCGGACCTGGGCGCGGGTCGCACGGTTCGCCGGGCCGGAGTGGGCGATGGTGGCGGTGCTGGTTGGCATCGGTGCGGTGTCGATCGCGGTCGCGGTGAGCGTGGGGACGTGGCGTGCCTGACACGGAGCGCGCAGCCGGCACGACGGGCACCGACCGGCCGACGGAGACGTCGGCCGGCGACGGCGCGACGGGCGCGACGGGCACGACGGGCGCGGCGGGCCCGACGGCCACGACGGGCCCGACGGGCCCGACGGCCACGACGGGCCCGACGGCCACGACCGCCGGTGACCTCGCCCCCGGTCTGGCCGCTGCTGCTGCCGGAGTCGCCGGTGCCACGGGCCGGCGCGCCGTCGTGCTCATCGACGGCCGGTCCGGCACTGGCAAGACCACCCTCGGAGCACAGGTCGCGGAGCAGCTCGGCGCGCAGCTCGTGCACCTGGACGACGTGTACCCGGGGTGGGACGGCCTGCGTGCGGCTGCCGATGCCGTGGTGACCGACGTCCTCGGAGCGCCGAGCGGGTACCGACGCTGGGACTGGGCGGCCGATGCGCCCGCGGGCTGGGCGTCGGTGGACCCCGACCTGCCGATCGTGGTCGAGGGGTGCGGGGCGTTGTCGCAGGCGTCGGCACCGCTGGCGTCGTTGCGGGTGTGGCTCGAGGCCGACGACGCCGTGCGGTGGGACCGGGCGATCGGCCGCGACGGCGAGGTCTTCGCGCGCGAGTGGGACCGCTGGGCCGCGCAGGAGCAGGCCTTCATCGCCGCCGAGGACCCGGCTGCCCTGGCCGACGTGGTCCTGCCGACGTAGCGCCCGGGCGGGCCCGCGGCGCCGCGCGGCGGCACATGGCGGCGCGCGGCGGCACGTGGCGGCACCGAGGATTCGCGCTGAGCGACACCGCACGGCCTCGGGAAGGCGAGAACTGTCGCCCAGCGCGAAACGTCAGCCCGCCGCGCCACCGCCCGCGGATCCACCGCGAACACCGCCGCCACGATCGTCAGCACCGCGTACACCCCGAGGTACCCGCACAGGATCCATGGCGAGCCACCCCCGAGCTGCACGAACACCGCGGCCAGCAGCGGCGTCAGCCCCACCGAGAAGATCGACCCGATCTGGTACCCGAGCGACATCCCCGAGTACCGCCGCCCGGTCGGGAACTGCTCCGCGAACCACGCCGCCTGCGGCCCGTAGATGCTGTCGTGGAACACGCACATCCCGATCAGCGCCACGAGCGGCAGCAGCACGAGCGGCCCGGCGTCGAGGAACGCGAAGAACGGCCAGATGAGCACCGCGATGCCCACCGCCGACCAGATCGTCAGCACCCGCCGCCCGACCCGGTCCGACAGCCACCCCCAGAACGGCGTCGACACGAGCGACACCGCCGAGATCACGAGCACGGCCTGCAGCCCCGCGTCCGAGCCCGATGGCCCCCGGACGTTGCCGAGGTAGGTCAGCGAGTACGTCGTCAGGATCGAGTACAGCGCCGGCTGCACGAGGCGCAGGCCCGCCGTCACCAGGATCGACCGCGGGTGCTGCCGGATCGCCTGCCACACCGGGAACCGCTCGACCCCACCGGAGGCGCGCAGCTCCTGGAACACCGGGGCGTCCTGCACACCGAGCCGGATGACGAGCCCGACCGCCACGATCACCGCCGAGAACAGGAACGGCAGCCGCCAGCCCCAGGCCAGGAACGCCTCGGTGCCGAGCAGGGACCGCACGAGCGTGAAGACCCCGGTCGCCAGGAGCATCCCACCGGCCGACCCCATCTGCGTGAACGCCCCGAACAGCCCCCGGTGCCGTTCCGGCGCGTGTTCGACGGACAGCAGCGCCGAGCCGCCCCACTCCGCACCGGCCGCGACGCCCTGCAGCAGCCGCAGGAACACGAGCGCCACGACGGCGCCGACCCCGATGGTCGCGGCGGACGGGATGACCCCGATCAACGTGGACGCGATGCCCATCAGCACCAGCGACGCGACGAGCAGCTTCTTCCGCCCGATCCGGTCGCCCAGGTGGCCGGCGATCACCCCGCCGAGCGGCCGCGCCACGAACCCGACGCCGTAGGTCGCGAACGACGCGATGACCCCGACGGCCGGCGTCACGGACGGGAAGAACGTCGGAGCGAACACCAGCGCCGAGGCCGTCGCGTAGAGGTAGAAGTCGTAGTACTCGACGGTCGTCCCGACGAACGACGCGAGGGCGACCCGACGACGGGTCGCGGTGGTCGACGGTGCGGCGGGACGGCCTGGAGGCGCGGTGACGGTGGTCTGGCTCGGCATGCCTCAGGAGCATGGTCGTGTCCATGGCCCCGGGGAACACCGTGCGTAACGGGAGGTCACGTCGCTGTCGTCGGGCGGTGCCCGCCGACCACGATGGGACGCATGAGCGATGCACCGAACCGCCCGCTGCGCTTCGCGGCCTTCGTCATGAACACGACCTCGCACATCCAGCACGGCCTGTGGCGGCACCCCGACGCCCGGCAGGCGGACTTCGACGACGTGACGCTGTGGACCGACCTGGCGAGGACCCTCGAGCGCGGCAAGTTCGACGCGATGTTCTTCGCCGACGTCGTCGGGACCTACGGACCCGGTCGCGGCGACTACTCGACCAACCTGCGCGAGGGGCTGCAGATCCCCTCGAACGACCCCTCCGTGCTGCTCTCCGCGCTCGCCGTGTCGACCGAGCACCTCGGGCTCGCGTTCACCTCGAGCGTCATCCAGGCGCACCCGTTCGACTTCGCCCGCAAGGTCTCCACGCTCGACCACATCACCCGGGGCCGCATCGGCTGGAACGTCGTGACGAGCGCCCTCGACAGCGCCGCCCGGAACTTCGGCGCCGACCGGCTCGAGGAGCACGACGAGCGCTACGTCTGGGCCGAGGAGTACCTCGAGGTCTGCGCGAAGCTCTGGGAGGGCTCGTGGGAGGACGGCGCCGTGCTGAAGGACCCGGTCCGTGGCTACGCCGACCCCGACAGGGTGCACCGCATCGACCACCACGGCAAGCGCTACGACGTGCAGGGCCCGCACCTGTCGGCACCGTCGCCGCAGCGGACCCCGGTGCTGTTCCAGGCCGGGTCGTCGCCGGCCGGCCGTGCCTTCGCCGCACGGAACGCCGAGGCGCAGTTCATCCTGACCTCGAACCGGGACGCCACCGAACAGCTCATCCGCGAGACCCGCGACCTGGCCGAGGCCGCCGGCCGCCAGCGGGACGACATCGCGTTCTTCCTCGGCCTGACCTTCGTCACGGGCTCCACCGAGGCCGAGGCGAAGGCCAAGGAAGCGGAGATCGACGAGTACCTGGCCGCCGACGGGTTCCTGGTGCACTCGAACCTCGGCTTCGACCCGGACACCGGCGAGCCCCTCGACCCGGACACCCCGCTCTCCGAGGTCCGCACCCGCGCCGGACAGTCGCACCTGCAGTGGCTCCGCGAGGCCGCCGGGGACCGCGAACCGACCATCGCCGACCTCGCCCGGTTGTCCGCGAAGCTCCGCGCCCGGGTCGTCGGCACGCCGGAGCAGATCGCCGACGAGCTCGCCGACTGGCAGCGGGTGGGCGTCGACGGCGTCAACGTCATCAACTGGACGCTGCCCGGCTCGTACGAGGAGTTCGTCGACCACATCGCGCCGACCCTGCAGGAGCGCGGACTGATGCAGTCCGAGTACCGCGAGGGCACCCTGCGCGAGAAGCTCTTCGGCCACGCACAGCTGCCGGACTCGCACCCCGCCCGGCAGTGGCGCGGGGCGTTCTCGGGCGGTGCCGGCGCGACCGAGGCCCACCCGGACGACGCGACCCGTGCGGTGGAGGTGCCCGCATGACGGCCGCGATGATGACCGACGGAGCCGTGACGGGCCTCCCGGCCGACCGTCTGGCGACCCTGCGCGAACGCTTCGCGCCCGTGTTCGCGACCATCCGTGACGGCGCGGTCGAGCGTGAGCTCGCGTCCGGGAAGCCCGGCGACCGGCCGCTGCCGCACGCCGAGGTCCGGGCGCTCGCCGACGCGGGGTTCGGGCGGCTGCGGGTGCCGGAGGACCGCGGGGGCTTCGGCGTGACGCTGGTCGAACTCGCGCACCTGGTGGCGGACCTGGCGGCGGCGGACTCGAACATCGCGCACCTGTGGCGGGGACACTTCGGGTACACCGAGCTGGTGCTGCTGCGGCCGTCGTCCGCCGGCCGGGACGAGTGGCTCCAGCGCATCGTCGACGGAGCGATCGTCGGGAACGCGACCTCGGAGCGGACCGGGACGACCCTGGCCGACATCTCGACGACGGTGACGCCGGCTGGTGATTCCCTCCGCCTCGACGGGCGGAAGTTCTACTCGACCGGCACGCTCTACGCGGACTGGATCTACCTGGCGGCGGACCGTGACGGGGAGCGCGTGACGTTCGCCGTCGACGCCTCCGCGCCGGGCGTGACGAGCATCGACGACTGGGACGGGTTCGGCCAGCGGTTGACCGCGTCCGGCACGACCGTGTTCGACGGGGTCTCGGTCGACCCGTCGGTGGTGTCGGCGTACCGGGACGCTCCGCTGTCGCACATCCAGGCCTTCTACCAGCTGTACCTGCTGGCGGTCCTCGCCGGGATCGGGCAGGCCGTGTCGGACGATGCCGTGGCCTTCGTGCGACCACGGACCCGCACGTACATCCACGCCAACGCGGCCGTGCCGGGGGAGGACCCGCAGGTGCTCTCGGTGCTCGGGCGGCTGTCGGCCGGGGCGTTCACCGCCCGGTCACTCGTCGTCGCCGCCGCCGGGCTGCTCGACGGGGTCGTCGCGACGAACGAGCCCGGGGTCGGTGTCGACCGCGTGCTGCTCGACGCGGCCGAGAACGCCGTGTACCAGGCGCAGGTCGAGATCGGGCCGCGGGTGCTGCGGTCGGCGTCCGAGTTGTTCGAGGTCGGCGGGGCGTCAGCGGCCGACCGGACGCGTGGGCTGGACCGGCACTGGCGGAACGCCCGGGTGGTGGCGTCGCACAACCCGGCCGTCTACAAGGAGCGGATGGTGGGGGAGTACGCGCTGCACGGGCGGGGGCCGGTGCGGTC